>NZ_JAUHUI010000015.1:0-113744 GCF_030418155.1 Pseudomonas sp. 2,4-D | reverse complement strand
GGCATGCCCGCGAAGAAACCACCGCGGTGGATGGCACCGGCTCTGCCGGTGTTCGCGGGTAAACCCGCTCCTACGACGGCCTGTGTCCAACCACCGACCTGTGTCCACCCCGATCCGGCGTAGGAGCGGGTTTACCCGCGAATACGGTAGCGGCGGCAACAGTGAACGGCGGGTGGGGATTGGCCAGCAGGGCCGGCCCTTTCGCGAGTAAACCCGCTCCTACAGGCTACCGCGCACAAGGCTGTTGCTTTCACCTTGCGCGCGTAAAAGGTCATCTGGCAGACAGCTCTTCGACACTGATCTCGCGCATCCGGAATTTCTGCACCTTGCCCGTCACCGTCATCGGGAACGCGTCGACAAAGCGGAAATACCGGGGCACCTTGAAGTGCGCAATCCTTGCCCTCGCCCACTCACGCAACTCTACCTCACTGACAGCATGCCCAGGGTGCAGCCGCACCCAGGCCACGATCTCTTCACCGTACTTGCTGCACGGCACGCCAATCACCTGCACATCGGCCACCGCCGGGTGGGTGAAGAAGAACTCCTCCAGCTCACGCGGGTAAATGTTCTCGCCGCCGCGAATGATCATGTCCTTGCTGCGTCCGACAATCCGCACATAGCCCTGCTCGTCCATCACCGCCAGGTCGCCGGTGTGCATCCAGCCCTCTGCGTCGATGCTCTCGGCGGTGGCCTTGGGGTTGTTCCAGTAACCCAGCATCACGCTGTAGCCGCGGGTGCACAGTTCGCCGATCTCGCCACGTGGGACAGTGTTGCCTTCGGCGTCCACCACCTTGCTCTCCAGTCGAGGCTGGGTGCGACCGACGCTGGTCACGCGACGCTCCAGGTCGTCAGCAGCACCGGTCTGCAAGGACACCGGGCTGGTCTCGGTCATGCCATAGGCAATCTGCACTTCGGCCATGTGCATCTCGCCAATCACCCGGCGCATCACCTCGATCGGGCAGGTCGCACCGGCCATGATTCCGGTGCGCAGGCTCGACAGGTCGAATTCACCACGCTGCGGATGGTCCAGTTCGGCAATGAACATGGTCGGCACGCCATACAACGCAGTGGCTTTTTCCTGCGCCACTGCACGCAGCGTGGCCAGCGGGTCGAAGGCATCGCTGGGGTAAATCAGTGCGCTGCCGTGGGTCATGCAGCCAAGGTTGGCCATGACCATGCCGAAGCAGTGATACAGCGGCACCGGCACCACCAGCCGATCGTGCTCGGTAAGGCCCAGGCTTTCACCGACCATGTACCCGTTGTTGAGGATATTGCTGTGGCTAAGGGTGGCCCCCTTGGGGAAGCCGGTGGTGCCTGAGGTGTACTGGATGTTGATCGGGTCGTCGCAACGCAATTGTGCCTGGCGCGCGACCAGGGCCTCGCCGCTGACAACCTCGGCACGGGCCTGCAATGCGTGCCAGGCCAGAAACCCCGGCGGTGGCGACAGCGCCAGGCTGACCACGCCACGCAGTTCGGGGAAGCGCTCGCAGATCAGCGCACCCGGTTGGCTGCTGGCCAGGCCCGGGAGCAGGCCCTGCAGCATGGCGTGGTAATCAGAAGTCTTGAATGCGTCGGCACAGATCACCCAGCGGCAGCCGGACTGGCCAAGGGCATAGTCCAGTTCGCTGGAGCGGTAGGCCGGGTTGATATTGACCAGAATCGCGCCAACCTTGGCGCTGGCGAACTGGGTGATGCACCACTCGGCGCAGTTGGGTGCCCAGATGCCAAGGCGGTCACCGGGCTGCACGCCCAGGGCCATCAGCGCGCGGGCGTGCTGGTCGACGGCGTCGGCCAGTTGCCGCCACGTGTAGCGCAGGGCCTGATGGTGAACCACCAGCGCCTCACGGTCGGGGAAGCGGGCCACGGTGGCGTCGAAGGCGTCACCGATGCATTGGGTAAGCAGGGGCTTGTCCTGGTTGCCCTGGGTGTAGCTTGGCTGGGGCATGGGCGTTCTCTTGTTGTTCTTGTGTTTTCTGTGCTGGCCTCTTCGCGGGTAAACCCGCTCCTACAAAAACCTCCACCGGCCTCAAATGTGGCGCCGCCCTTTGTAGGTTTACCCGCGAAGAAGCACACCCCGGTTTAGCGAACGAACACCTGCGGCGTCGTGGTAGACATGTCACCACCCGGCAACTTGATGTTCTTTACCTTTTCCAGCGTATCCGGGTTGAACACCGCCAGGTCGTTGAAGGTGCCGCCCAGGTAAAGCTTGTCGCCCTTCTTGTCGAACGTCACGCAGTAGTAGGTGTGCTCCAGATTAGCCGCCTTGATCAGCTTGCGCTGTTTGATGTCGTACTTGGCCAGGCGGTTGAGCACGCCGTAGATCTGGTTCGGGTCCTTGGGCGAGCGCAGGCCGGTGAAGTACAGCTCGGTCAGGTCGGCGAACTCCTGGGTGTGGGTCTTGCCGGTCTTCAGGTCGATGCTCAGGTAGCCATACAGCAGGTCGGCGGTGGCCGGGTCCTGCTTGTCATCCTTGAACCTGGCAATGGTGTACAGCATGGTGAACTCATGGCGCGGGCTCTGGTGCGGCCAGAAGTACAGCACGTCCGGGGCGCTGTAGCCTTTGCGGTTCCAACTGCGCAGCGGCAGGGCCACCGTGTACTTGCCGGTCTTCACGTCCATCTTGTAAATGTCCGGCCCGGCAACGTACAGGCTGCCATCGTCGGAGGCGCGCATCAGGTACACCTGGCGCGGCATCGGGAAGGTACGTACGGGCTTGGCCTGAAGGCCATCAGCGGTGCTGAACACCTCCAGCCGCGGTGGTTTGACCACGTAATGGTCGTTCAGCCTCTGGGTCGGGTTGACCGTGGCGTACACCTCTTTGCCGTCAGGGCTGATGGCGAACGAATAGATCGACCGGCCGACCTCACCGGCTACGCTGGACAGGTTGGCGTGGAAGGTGTTCTTGCAAGTGTCCAGGTCGATGCCGTAGATGTCGCCGTAATGGTTATTGAGCACGTAGGCGGTGCGATTGTCCGGCGCCATCATTGCGGTGCCAGGGCCAAACTTGTCCGGCATCCGGCAGCTCTTGTAGACCGTGTCACTGGCCACATCGACCACATGCAGGTTGTTCGGGTAGTTGGTCACGATCATGTATTCGTGGCCAGCCTTGAGTGCCGGGCCAGTGTCGTCGGCCTGTGCCAGCCCGGCGCAAGCCATGGCGGCGATGGTGAGCGCCAATGGCGCGCAGCGTCCAGCTTTCATGCGGTTTCCCCTTGTCATTCTTGTTGGGCCGTCATTTGTCTTTAGGGAACACGGTGCCGAGGTTGCGCCAGTCCTCTGCCGAGTTGGTCGCCTGGGCGTTCCAGTCCTGGTAGGTGCTCATCATGTCCGGCACCTGGGCCGGCCACCAGCAAGGGTCGGAGCAGCCATACAGGTCGGCCTCCATCGGCTGGCACAGCGAGCTCACGCCGCCAAAGGCGTCAACTTCCCAGCCCGGGTCGGTAGTGGCAGTGCAGCCTGCCACCGCGCTCATGGCCATCACTTCTTCGACACGGTCTTCGGCGGCGGCCTGCTCCAGGATGCGCGCCTTGTTGTTCAGGGGCTTCAAGTGCTTCATGTCAGTGCGCCTTCCGCGGGGTGATATAGCGATCGATGAAGGCCGGGTTGGCGGCCATGATGCGGCTGTAGACTTCGATGCCGAAGTCCACCCAGTCGCGCATCAGTTCGCAGTAGTGGTATGTCGGGTGCTGCGGGTCACCGTAGCGCGCATAGCTTTCGTGGTAGCAGCCGCCGGAGCACAGGTTGCGGATGCGGCAGCTTTCGCAGCCGGTGTTGCTGCGGTCCAGGCGCTGCGACAGAAAGTCGTTGAGCTGCGCCTGCTTCACGCCCTGGTGCACGTTACCGAAGGTGGGCAGGCTGGAGCCGGTGAAGCGGTGGCACAGGTTCAGCTCACCCTCGTGGTCCACCGCCAGCATCTTCAACCCGGCGCCACACGGCAGGGCCTTCTTGTGGCCTTCGTGGATGTCGGTGATCAACTGGTGCAGGTTGGAGAACCCGATGTTGCGGTGCTCCAGTGCCGCCTCCAGGTAGCGCCGGCCGAGTGCCTTCATGTTGGCGAAGACTTGCACCAGCTCGTCGCCAGTGAGGTTGAAGTCAGCCATGTCGCCAGAAGTAACCGGGGCAAAGCCGACCTCGGCGAAACCCATTTCGTTGAACAGGTGGTTCCAGATGGTTTCAACGTCGGTAATGCCACGGGTCAGCGTGACCCGCGCGCCCACCGGCCGGCTGGTGTAGCGCGACAGCAGCAGGTCGGCCTTGCGCCGCACCACGGCATAGGTGCCCTGCCCGCCCACGGTGATACGGTTGCGGTCATGCACGGTCTTGGGGCCATCGATGCTGATCGACAGGCCAAAGCGGTGAGCGTTGAGCCAATCAATGATTTCTTCGGTCAGCAAAGTAGCGTTGGTGGTCATGATGAATTCCACCTGCTTGCCCGCTTCGGCGAACCGTCGCTCGCAGTAAGCCACCATGTGCTCGATCAACGGCCGGTTGGACAGCGGTTCGCCACCGAAGAACACCACGCTGTAGCGCTGCTCGTTGGGTGATTCCTTGAGCAGCATCTCCACCGAGGCTTCGGCGGTGGCGGTACTCATCTTCTTGCCGGCGGAAGGCTTGTCCAAGTCTTCCTTGTAGCAGTAGGTGCAGCTGAGGTTGCAACCGGTGTTGACGTTGAGCACCACGGTGTTAAGCGCGGTGCGCTCGACTTGCCTGAGGGCGATTTCCGGGGTCAGCGGCGAGCCGTCGCTGACCAGCTCCAGCGCGATCAGCTCGCGCAGGGTGTCCTGGATATCGTCGCCGGCAAACTGCTGGCCAAGGCGCTGCATCAGCTCCTCGGCCGAGCAGCCTTGCTGGCGCAAGGTGTCGATGATGCCGCCGGTCACCGCGTCAGCGGTGAACAGCGAACTGCTGGGGATATGGAACAGCATGCGGTCGGCATCAACCTGTACTTCGTGCAGGTTGCGTTCGACCAGATTCAGTAGTACGCCCATGGCGACCTCCCGATAATCGATCCGTTGGAAAACCGTTGCAGCCTGCCGTTACGGCAGCGGCGGGTTATTCCAGCGCTGTACGGTGACGATCATGTGCCCTTCGCCGGTCTGGCCACCGTCGGCCAGTGTGGCGATGACCTTCAGGTTACCGGCGTTGTTGGTCATCATCTTGCGCTCAGGGTTGGGCCCGGCACCGCCTGGCACGAACACACCGTCGGCCTGCATCTGCCCGGCGAACTTGACGTCTTCATCCTCGACAGCACGCTCGTTGAACGGCTCGACCTTCCAGCTGGCCGGCAGGTAGCCAATACGCAGCGGCTGGCCATTGGCATCCTTGCCCCAGGCTTCGGCCTCGAACCGCCCCTGCACTTTCGGTACGGAGGCGCCGTTCTCGCCAATGCGCGCGATGGAGAACGCCGGCACGACCTTCACTTCGTCGACCTTGTCGTAAACCGCCAGGTTCACGCCCTTGAGCGCACCTACCGCCACCTCGCGCAGCCCTGGGCTGGCATCGGCCGCGGCACGGGCCTTGACCCTTACCAGGGTCGGGGTCTGCTCCAGCACTTCGGTCACTTCCACCCCGGCGCCCAGGTGCGGCTTGCCAGTCAGGCCGCTGCCAACCAGGGTGATTTCGCTTTCGCCTCCGGCTTTGATGAACGCCGGTTGTACCGCCAGCAACTGCGCCTTGCCTTCTTTTACAGCGCTGAAGTCCAGGCCGCGCTCATCGTGATCGGCTTCGAACATACGGCCTTTCATTTCGCCATCCAGCGCGGCGAACACCTGGCGCAGGTTGGCATCGCCAACCTTCACATTGCCCCGCCATTCATAACCGTTGTACAGGATGGCCGAGCCTCTGCCGTTGAACGGTGTCCCGTCGGCGTAAGCGCCCTTGACCTCGACCTTGAAGGTATCGCCCTCTCCGGCCGTGACGCTCATCACCCCACGTACATCGCCCTTGGCCAACATATGACCGCTGAATGCCCACTGCCCCGGCAGTACGTCCGCCTTGGGTTTGGCCTTCTGCCATTCGTCCCAGGCCGCGCTGTCCATCGGGAAGCGCTTGGCAAGGTCCGGCACCACTTGCTGCAGGGCGATCGGCAGCCAGTCGCGGTCACGCGCCTGGGCCTGGTATTCAAGGGAAGGCCATTGGCCAAGGTGGAAGTGGACCAGGTGTTCCCACTCCTTGGCCGGGCGCCGTTGCAAGGCGACACGGGCACCCGAGTGGCAACGGCCACAGGTCTCGCTGAGCTGGGTGTCGAAGTGCTCGACGGTATTGAGCCGACGCTCCATGGCGTAACGCACGCCATCGGTTTCGCTGGGCGCCAGGCCCTGTTTGTCGGCCAGGTATTTGACCAGCGTGCGACGGTCGTCGTCGCTGATCTGAAGGCCATGCATCACCTGCATGCGGGCGATGCTCATCAGCCAGCCTTCCGGTGTCTTGCGCTGGTGGCTGATGCGGCTATAGGTGTCGTTGCCCTCGGGGATATGGCACCCCATGCACTTGTTCTGCAACAGGCTCGGGCCCTGCTCGGCCGCCATGGCCTGGGTGCTCAGCAGCGCGGCGGCGACCAGCGCCAGTTTGCCCGCATGCCGCCGGAGTCGAGTCGTCTTCAAGGTCAGACCTCCACGGTTGTTGTTCTTATCGTTTTCGCACGCTTTGGTACAGCAGGTGTGCATGTGACGGTTGTGATACAGGAACTGTGCCAGTTAGGGTAAAAACGTTCCCTTTCAACCTGTTAAGCGGTTTTCGGGGCTTGGCCAGGAGCCGGGATGGCCATTTGCAGCGTGCCATTTCGCGACAGGGTGTTTCATGTTGAGACAGGCCCGCGAAGAGGCCGAACAGCCACTGTTTCACCACCGTCTCACACAGTCTCAATGTGCAACAGCGCAACCCGGCAATCGCAACCTTGCGCTCAGGCAAAACCCAACACCCACAACGCTTTGCGGCCATCTGCCCAGGTTGGCACGGCCATTGCGCCAGTGCCCGTCACATCCAATGACAAGAGGCACAGCCCCATGCTTTCCGAACTGCCCATCCTGCCCGCCACCCGCGCCTTTCTCGAACGCAAGCTGAAGATGCGCATCGGTGCCGAGTGGCAGGACGCCGCCAGCGGTCGCACCCTGTCGTTCCGCAACCCGGCCACCGGCGAGGTGCTGGGTGAAGTGCCGGCCGCCGAGGCCGAAGATGTCGACCGCGCCGTGCGCGCTGCGCGCCAGGCCTTCGACGACTCGCCCTGGAGCCGCATGCGCCCGCGCGAGCGGCAGAACCTGCTGTGGCGCCTGGCCGACCTGATGGAACGCGATGCGCGTGAGCTGGCCGAACTGGAATGCCTGAACAATGGCAAGAGCGCCGCCGTGGCCCAGGTGATGGACGTGCAACTGGCCATCGACTTCCTGCGCTATATGGCAGGCTGGGCCACCAAGATCGAGGGTAGCACCGTCGAAGCGTCCATGCCGCTGATGCCCAACGACCAGTTCCACGGCTTTGTGCGTCGCGAGGCAGTGGGCGTGGTTGGCGCCATCGTTGCCTGGAACTTCCCACTGCTGCTGGCCTGCTGGAAGCTCGGCCCGGCACTGGCCACTGGCTGCACGGTGGTGCTCAAGCCTGCCGATGAAACCCCACTGAGCGTGCTCAAGCTGGCCGAGCTGGTCGACGAGGCCGGCTACCCGGCCGGCGTGTTCAACGTGGTTACCGGTACTGGCCTGAACGCCGGCGCCGCGCTCAGCCGCCATCCCGGCGTAGACAAACTGACCTTCACCGGCTCCACCGAGGTCGGCAAGCTGATCGGCAAGGCGGCCATGGACAACATGACCCGCGTCACCCTGGAACTGGGCGGCAAGTCGCCGACCATCGTCATGCCCGACGCCAACCTGCAGGAAGCCGCAGCCGGTGCGGCCACGGCGATCTTCTTCAACCAGGGCCAGGTGTGCTGCGCAGGTTCGCGGCTGTATGTGCACCGCAAGCACTTCGACAATGTGGTGGCCGACATTGCCGGGATTGCCAATGCCATGAAGCTGGGCAACGGGCTGGACCCGGCGGTGCAGATGGGCCCGCTGATTTCAGCCAAGCAGCAGGACCGCGTCACCGGCTACATCGAGCTTGGCCGCGAACTGGGCGCCACCATCGCCTGCGGGGGAGAAGGTTTCGGGCCTGGTTACTTCGTCAAGCCGACGGTGATTGTCGATGTGGACCAGCGTCACCGACTGGTACAGGAAGAAATCTTCGGGCCGGTACTGGTGGCGATGCCATTCGATGACATCGACGAAGTGATCGGCATGGCCAACGACAACCCCTATGGCCTGGGTGCAAGCATCTGGTCCAACGACCTGGCCGCCGTGCACCGCATGATCCCGCGCATCAAGTCCGGCTCGGTGTGGGTCAACTGCCACAGCGCGCTGGACCCGGCGCTGCCGTTTGGTGGCTACAAGATGTCTGGCGTCGGTCGTGAGATGGGTTCAGCGGCCATCGAGCATTACACGGAGCTGAAATCGGTGTTGATCAAGCTCTGATCCTTTTTCCTGTACCGGCCTCTTCGCGGGTAAACCCGCTCCTACACCAGGTATCACATGCCCTGTAGGAGCGGGTTCACCCGCGAAGAGGCCGGCACAGGCAACAAAAAAAACAACAATAAAAACCATGGAGCAAACCCATGAGGCACACACTCGCCTGCACATTGGCCCTGCTGTTAACCGCCCCCGCCAGCCAAGCCTACGAGCTGTACAACCACGATGGCACCACCCTCAACGCCAACCTCGAAGCCCTGTTCGGCGTCTTCCATAACGATGAAAGCTTCAACCAGGCCGGCAACCGCCAGCCCGGCAGCACCGCCTGGCAGGAAGGCTACGTAAAATACGGCCTCAGCGGCAGCCAGACCCTGGCCGATAGCGGCACCCTCTACGGCGCCTTCAGCCTGCTCAGTTCCGCCACCTGGGGCGATGGCGACGCCGCCGGCCTGACCCTGGGTGACGAACGCCGCACCGCCATCGAAGACCTGTATTTGGGCTGGCGTTCGGCCAACCTGTTTCCGGCGCTGGGCGAAGATGGCGTAGACATTTCCGGTGGCCGCCAGATCGTCACCCTGGGTGATGGGTTCCTCATCCAGGGTGACCCGGTCAATCTGGGCAAGGTCGACCTGGGGGCCAACTTCGACCGCGGCGGTGCCTACTACCTGGCCGCGCGCAAGGCCTTCGACCGCACCGCCGTGCTGCGCCTGGGCGGCAACCAGGGCTGGCGCGGCGACCTGATGTGGTTGAAGTCCGACAACCACTACCAGGCCGACACTTCCCTGGCGGTCGCCAACCTGGAGCACGTCGCCGATACCGGCACCGTCGGCCTGAGCTGGATCCGCGGCCTCGACGTGGACCCGCGCTACGCACAGATCATGGGCCTGGAACACCGCGACGGCATGGACACCGCCAGCCTGCGCGGGCGCGGCAACCTGGGCGTCAAAGACCTGGAGCTGGCCGCCGAGTACGTGACTCAGGACAAGACCGGCGGGCGCGAGAATGCCTGGTACCTGGAGGGCAACTGGACCTTCTCCCAACTGCCCTGGTCACCCACCGCCACCTACCGCTACAGCCGCTTCTCCGAAGGCTTCGACCCGCTGTTCTATGGCCTGAGCCGGGGCTACGGCACATGGTTCCAGGGTGAAGTGGCAGCCAACTATGCCGGGCCCTTCAACAAGAACAGCCAGGTGCACCATGTAGCGCTGAAGGGCAAGCCACGGGACAACCTGACCGTCGGCGCACTGTACTTCGACTTCGACACACTGGACACCGACCAGGGCAACCTTGGCGGGCGCGAGCTGGACCTGTATGTGGAATGGATGGTCAACGACCACCTGCTGATCAGCCCGGTGGTGGGGTTCTACAAGCCGGAGCGCAGTGCGGCCAATGGCGGTACGCAGCTGGGTGGGCGGGATACCGGGACATACCTGCAGTTGATTGTCGGGACCTTCTTCTGATTGGAAATCACAGGGCCGCTTTGCGGCCCATCGCAGGCAAGCCAGCTCCTACAGGTATGCGCAAGATGCAGAATTGCACTGTACCTGTGGGAGCTGGCTTGCCTGCGATGGGCTGCAAAGCAGCCCCGGCAATCTCAAACCAACCCCTGCTCCCCCAGCCACCGCCGCACCATCCTCTGCTGTTCACCCGCAAGCCCCGACAACACCGCCTCAACAGGCCGGCCACTGCGTATTTTTCGCACCACAGGCGCCAGTTCCACCCCCTGCAAATGCCACACCCCCAACGGCTGGTCCGCTGTCACCACCACCTCGGCCGCATCCACCAGCCCATCACGCAGTACAGGCCGCCGCTCAACCCGCACCGCTTGCCAATCAGCCGCCTGATGCAGGGGTTGCGCATCCGGCCAGCCTTGGCGGCGTGACCAGAACGGTTGCCCCACCCGGTTTTGTTCCTGGGCATAGAAATCCCGGCCAATACGGGCAAAACGCAAGAACAGCTGCTCGACCCGCTGCTGGTGAAACTGCCGCGCCAACTCGGCCCGCTCAGGCCTGCGCAGCAACGTATTGATCACCACCGGCGCCTGCAATGCCGAAGATAGCGACTGAAAAATCCCGTTGCCCGACAGCGGGTCAACGGCCATCGCCGCATCGCCCACCCGGATCCAGTCCTGCCCGACACACTCACCCGCCAGAATGGCGGTACTGCTGCGTGCATGCACCGGTGCTGGTATCAATGCCTGATCGTCGAACAGTTCAGCGACCAGCGCGCTACGGCCCCGCAACGTCACGCAGTACGCTGCCAACCCAGCCTTTCCCGGCAGCCCGGCAGCGTCCTGGGTGACTTGCCAGTAACAACGTCCATCTTCCAGCCGTGCCATCCACGCCCAGCCATCCTCCAGGCTCTCCACCGCCGACGCAGGCGCACCGGGGCTACCCTGCCAGACATTGAGCAGGCTGACCGTTTCAGGCCCACGCAGGCGGTCTGCGGCCAGGGGCGCCTGACGGCCTCGGGCCTCGACCAGGAAATCAGCGGTCAGCACCTGCCCATCGTCCAGACGCACATGATGACCGCCCCTCTGCACGACCTCACGCACCCGCCCCTCGACCACACTCACGCCTGCGCGCTGAAGGTCTTCGCGCAGCGCCCGGTCAAAACGTTGCCGGTCGAGCAAAAACTCCTGGTTCATGTGCAGGTGCTGGCCGTTCCAGTGCACCTGGCGGGTGGCCGGCATGGCCGCCTGGCTCAAGGCCCCGCCCAGGCCTGCGTGACGCAAGCCCTCCAGCACCCGCTGCGAAACGCCTTCAACTGCCGCGAAACGGCGCCACTCCGATATCACCGTCACGGTGTAACCCAGCCGCCGCAAGCCAATGGCCGTGGCGGCACCCGCAGGGCCGGCGCCCAGCACCACAATGCGCGGCTCAACCATGGCTGGGCCCCCGTCGCTCGGGCCCGTTGAAGGCCGCATGCTCACGCAACCAGTCATGCACCTGCTGGCGGTCCATTCCCTGGGCATCACGCAGCAAGGCGGCAATCTTCCCGCTCAACGCCGCGCAACCCAGGCTCGCACCCGCCCGCTCACCCGCGCCCACGTAAGCGCCAAAATCCGCTTGTCGCGTACCCAGCCACGACCACTGGCCCGGTGCACAGCGGGCATCGCCGGTGACCCGAATGACGCCTGGGTAGCTGGCCGGGTAAACCGGCCCCCCCTGCGCCGGGCTGGATGCACACAACAGCACACCTGCGGCCAAAGCCTCGGCACAGGCCTGGTGCAGCACGGGCCGGTCCTGCTGCAAGCCCAGGCTGAGGTTGACCAGCGTGGCCCCCGACTCCACCAGCCACAGCAATGCGGCAGCCACCTGCAACGCACTGGTGCTGGCCTGGACACTGAACACCTGGGCCACCAGCACCGACACAGGACCAGCCTGGTGTTGCAAGCTGGCGAACACCGCACTGCCGTGCCCAAGTTGGTCGGGGAGCATTTCACCTTCGCGCAACTGGCCGTCTTCCAGCCAGAAACGGCGGCCGTCCAGCAAGCCGTTGGCCTGCTGCGGCGAACAGCCGCTGTCGATGATACCAACGCGCACGTCAGTGCCCATGTTTGACCACCTCCTGCGCCAGTACCTGCAACTGGCCGTCATGCAGTTGCAGATGCAGGTCGGCATCGGCCAGGGTCGAAGCCCGGTGGCTGATCAGGATGCGCGTGCGGCCGGCGAACAGTTGGTCGATGGCCGCGATCACTTCACGTTCGGTGGCCTCATCCACCGCCGAAGTGGCCTCGTCCAGCACCAGAATCGCCGGGGCCTGCAACACTGCACGAGCAATGGCGATGCGTTGTTTCTGCCCCCCGGACAACTGCTGGCCACGCTCGCCCAGCAAGCCATCCAGGCCCAGCGGCAGGCTGTCGACCAGGCTGTCCAGCCGCGCCAGGCGCACCACCCGTTCCAGTTCATCACGGCTGGCCTCGGGCACGCCATAAGCCAGGTTCTGCGCCAGGGTGCCACGAAACAGCACGATGTCCTGGCTGACCACGGCGATTCGCCTGCGCAGCGCAGCCAGGTCAAGGTCGCGCAGGTCGACGCCGTCCAGCAGGATGCGCCCGGCGTCCGGGTCGTAGAAGCGCTGCAACAGGTCGATCAGGGTTGACTTGCCCACCCCGGAGGCACCGCTGATGGCGACTTTCAGGCCACCCGGGATGCTCACCTGCACGTTGTTCAGTACCGCTCCCTGGCGCCCCTCATGGGCAAAGCTCAGCGTCTCCAGGCGCAACTCGCCGGGGCCATCGGGGATGGGCTGCGGGTTGGCGGTCTGATGTACCGCTACCGCTTCCTGCTTCAATTCCATCACCCTTCCCAGGCTGACAGCCATGCGCTGCACCGCCACGTACAAGCCCAGCAGGCTCTGCACCGGCCCAACCGCCATGCCCATGTAAGTAGAAAAAGCGATCAACGCGCCCAGTTGCCAGGTGCCCTGGATCACCCACCAGCCACCGACCAGAAACGCACAGGCGCGGCACCACGAGGTCAATGTGCCTGGGATGGCCTGGGTGAAGAATTCGGTCACCTGCACCTTCAGCAACTGGCGCATGTAACCTTGCCCAAGCTGGTCCAGGCGCCCTGCTTCCCGGCCTTGCTGGCCGGCCGCCTGAATGAACTTCATCGCCGGCAGGGTCTCGACCAGGAAAGACGACACATCCGCCGAGCGCTCACGCAAGTTGCGCACTTCGCGCTCCACCTTACGCCGCATCCAGCGCAGCCACAGCACCTCGATCGGCACCAGCAGCACCAGCAACAGGGACAACTGCCACGACAGCATCAGCATCAACGCCACCGCGCCCACCAGGCCGATCACCGCCGACACCGCCGAGAACAGCGAGTCCACGGCAAAGCGCTGGATCTCTGCCACATCGCCATCCAGCCGAGAAAGAATGTCGCCGATTCGCCGCCGCCCGTAAAAGGTCGGCGACAACTGCTGCAGATGGCGGTAAAGGTCGTCGCGCAAGGCGAACAGGATGCGCCCCGACAGGCGCGTGTGCAGGTAGCGGTTGACGCCGGCCAGCACTGTGCCCAGCAGGCCCGCGCCGATCATGATTGCCGCCATGTGCCAAAGCGTTTGGTAATCCTTGGCCAGCAGCCCCTCATCGATCAGGGTCTTGACCAGCCAGGGTTGCGCCAGCGCCAGCAGCGATGCACCCAGCGACAAGCTGAGCAAAAGGCCGATGGCGCGCCGATGGGGGCGCACGAAACCATACAGCCAGGCCAACGCCTGGCGCATGAGTACAGGGTCGCTGGAATCCACCAGCCTTGCGAACAGGCCGCCCACGTCAGCCGCGCAACTGCTTGAGCTTGCGGTACAGCGTCGCCCGGCTGATACCCAGTGCCGCGGCGGCGGCCGACACGTTGCCCTGGTGGCGCGCCAGAGCACCGCGAATCTGTTCCAGTTCACTGTCCTTGAGGCTGCCGGAGGGCGCTGCGCTGCTGGCCAGTTCGTCCAGCAGGCAGTCGGTGAGGTGATCGAGGGTCAGCACCTGCTCGCCATCCTCGCGCATGGCCAGCGCGGTGCGCACCACCATTTCCAGCTGACGGATGTTGCCAGGCCAATCGAAACCTTCGAGCAACGCGGTCAACGCCGGGTCGAGGGTTACGCCACGCGCATCGGCCTTGTCCAGCAGGCCCTGGATGATCGCCGCCAGGTCCTCACGTTCGCGCAGGGCCGGCAGGCGCAGCGACACGCCGTTGACCCGGTAGAACAGGTCTTCACGGAAGTGCTGCTCCTGCACCAGGCGCTTGAGGTCGCGGTGGGTGGCGCAGATCAGCGCCACGTCGATGTCCTGCTCGTCACCCGCCCCCAATGGTGCTACCCGGCGCTCCTGCAGTACCCGCAACAGGCGTGCTTGCAGGGCCAGCGGCATGTCGCCGATTTCGTCGAGGAACAGCGTGCCACCATGGGCCTGCATCAGCCGCCCGACCATGCCACCACGACGCGAACCGGTGAAGGCGCCCTCACGGTAGCCGAACAGCTCGGACTCGATCAGCCCCTCGGGAATAGCTGCGCAGTTGACTGCCACGAACGGTTTGTCGGCACGCCGGCTGGCCTGGTGCAAGGCGCGAGCGACCACTTCCTTGCCGGTACCGGTTTCGCCCAGCAGCAGCACTGGCAAACCATTGCCCAGCCCCTGGCGAGCCATGCGCAGGTTGCGCGCCAGGCGTTGATCACCACCGGCCAGAGCATCGAGTGCAGGCGCCTGTTTGCTCAAGGCCGGCTTGCTGGATGGTGTGCTGGGGGTTACCCGGCCATGGCGCGGCAGCTGTAGGGCACGGAAATAGAACTCGCCCTTGGCGGTCTGCACGCTGCTGACCCCGCCCTGCCACAGGCGAGCGATAAAGGCCGGGGAACGTTCGCCCAGCAGGTCGGTGCTGCGCCGCCCAATCAGTTCGTGACGCGGCACCTGCAACAGCTGGCAGGCGCTGTCGTTGGCAGCCAGCACTTCGCCGTCCAGGCTCAGGGCCAACAGGCCGTGCCAGGCACTGTTGAGGTATTGCGGGCGGCTGTGGAAGGCCAGCACCAACTGGTCCGGGTGGCACTGGCCAAACAGGCGGCTTTCAATGTTGCCGGCCGCCAGCATAAGGGTCGACAGGCTGTCCTGCGGTTGCGCCATCACCCCTTCGCGGGTGATGTCGAGCACACCGATCACCTCGCCGCGCGGGTCGCGCAGCGGGACGGAGGTACAGGAGAACGGGCTCAGGCGGTCAAGGTAATGTTCGCCGCAGTTGATCAGCGTCGGCCGGCCTTCGACCACGGCCGTGCCGATGGCATTGGTGCCGCGCAGCGATTCGCTCCAGCAACTGCCCGGGTGCAGATCGCGCAGGCCTTCGCGTTGCAGCACGTGCTTCTGGCCTTCGATGGCCAGCACGTTGGCCTGGGCATCGCCGAGGATGACGATGCCAGCCTTGCCCTGGCGCGCGACCAGGTAGTCGAGTTCGGGGGTAACGGCATCGATCAGCAGGCGGTTGCGCTCCAGCAGCAGGCGCAGGTCATGGCCCTGCTCCAGGCCCAGGCCGACCTGTTCGCCCTGCAGACAGTCCAGGCCGTGGCCCAGGCTGCGGCGCCAGGAGGCGTCGATCTCGTCGCGCAGCATGCCCAGCGGTAGTTCGCCTTCGCTGGCCAGCTTCAGGCGGGCCTCGCGGGATTCGTGCAGCGGGTCGTGGGCGTTTGTTATAAGTTGTCGCGCCATTTTCTACTCCGGCTGTGCCCCGCGATGTGACGGGGTACGGGCTTGGGAATTTTCCGCAGTGTGCGGGAGAAATGGCTGGGCGTCATCTGGTTGGTGAACGCATCGTGGCTGGGGCATGGCGCGCGGTTTGAGTGGAGGCCCCTGGGTATCGGCGTCAATCAAATGATTGTGTTGCCTGCACCGGCCGCTTCGCGGGTAAACCCGCTCCAACAGAGCTTGCGCCAAGCTTGATACCCGTGCAATCCCGATCAAACCAGGCTCTCCCACTGTTGGAAGAGATCGTCACTCCATCAACCAAACTTAGCCTACGACGTGAATACTGAGCTCGTATTCGGTCGCTTCGCTAAAGGGGGATCATAAAATTCTGGATGCGTGGAGCGTACCACTTCACTAATGAGTCGCCTGAGGGTAGCCTGCGCGCTGTTGTCATCAACATATTTCAGCCGACTCAGCGCAACGCGCCCGCCCCACTTACTCAAGCTACCTCCACCATTTAAAACCTTGTGCTCAATCGCACTTATCAGCAGTTCATCAGAAATTTGACTTTCACTTTTCACACCTTGTCTCCGCGCCTGTGCAACCATGTTTTTCGCAAATTCCCCCGCGCGCGGCACTTCGTGTTTTTTGCTTATCCAAAACATCTCGGGCACCGCCACCCCTGACGTCTCCCTACCAGCCATTTTCCAGGAAAGTGGATGGCTGCCATTAACCGGTATCGTGTCAACAAGCGCCGACATAGCGGACAGCGTCGTGGGCGTAGGCGGACGTTGAATAGCACGCGACCGCCGGATTGCACCGTAAGGTTGCCGAGATGTCCAAGGGGAAGGTATAACTGGTACTTTCATTCGCCCGTCAGTGTCGAGATAATTAATCGGATCTCCCGCACAATATGCGTACGCGTTGATCCCACCCGCGCCAAATGGACTCATCACGTCAGGTGAAAAAAACGCATTAACATCGAACTGTAGGCACGCACCCCACTACCAAGTAGATCGCATTCAGATGCCACATCTCGATGCTCACCATTATAACCAAGGAGTGATTCTCTGGAGGCAGCCTGATCAAACCCATAAGGGCTATAGCATCGAGTGTTTCGGGCCCGAAGTATGGAATTTTTTCGATCTGCAGCCAGAAGCAAATGCGTTTCCTCGCAAATCTCTCCCAATACCAAATCAACATCAGCAAACACGCTACAAGCCTTATCCGCACTCACCTTGGCAGCCAATCGCCGCCCCTTGTAAAAAAATTTAAACATTGCCTATCCCATTCCCAACCAACCTTTACTGAATAATGGGCCTACTCCAACACAGGCGCAACTATCAAAAATATCAGGTCGAAGATAAATCGCCTGCACGGCATCTTCGCTACCAAACCCGCGCCAAGTCTGAGGCAGCGTCAGTTCATAGGAACTGGCTTGCCCGCGAAGACACCCTAGAACCTGAGCACTTGCTGCTGATTCTGGCTCAAGAAGGGGATTTCGTTCATCGGAAACTCGGCGAGTATTTGCTTCTTCGCGAATTCAATAGACGATGGCCGAAGCCTGGCACTTCAGGCCGCTGCACTACCACCAATTCATCGGAAGTCAACTGTCAAATTTATCAGTCGCTGAAAATGAATTTCTCGAACATACTCCAACAAAACCTTGGTAAATCTCGATGAGCAGTCAACGTCACCTCCTGCACTTCTACATGCATACGCACTTACACTCGGTGCTGACAAGCGCTGCCAGCGCTACGTTCTTCCGTGACAGCTCCGTAGTACTGGCCGAATTATTGTGTGAAGCCAATCAGACAGCGACCACGCTTGTAGGCTCTGACATGGCCAGATCACCCATAACACGCAGTACGGAAAGCACCTCCTTACCGCAGGCTTACACCTCATACGGCTACGAGCAACCGCCAGAACCCACGCTCAAATTAACGGGTTTTACCGGCCAACCCCGATCAGTATCTGCACATTTATACCTGATGGGCAGTGGGCGCCGTGCCTATAATACTGCCCTCATGCGCTTCTGTTCCCCTGACGATCTGAGTCCATTCGCTAAAGGCGGGATCAACGCTTACGCTTATTGTAACAATGATCCGACAAATTACTCAGATCAATCGGGGCGTACCCCGATATCCAACCTAAGCACAAAGAAATCCCCCACTTCTCTATACAAGCTAAATCCGGCAAGCAAAACCATAAAAAAGACAAACCCCGCATACGATTTGGAATTTGATTTTGTCGAGGACCTTATCAGACGAAAGCCCTCAAGCACCAGCAAAGTCGACCAAGCAGGCAGCGGAGTCGACACCGTTAAAAATTTAACACCTGACGAAATTCAATCCACATTGAGAGCCATCACCCCAAGATCCGAAACACACCCTGACATAAATATCACACTGCCGACCAGTATTACACCTCCTGAGGTAGACGCCTTAGTAGCCTATCAAAAACAAGCAGTATCAAGGGTTACAATCACAGGACTTGATGCCTGGGTAACGGCTCGAACACTCAACCTAAAAATAGAATCCATTATGACGGACGCCGGACTCCCCTACAATGACCTACGCAGAATGCACGGTATCCTGGGCAGGAAACTGCGTATACTCCGACAACAACCTAGCCCTTCACTGACAAAGCGTTAACGTAGCCGAACGCAAACATCGTATATCGCCCCGGCCACCGCATCCATTACCGCTACTGAGCCAGTTGCAGATCTTCCTGGCGAACAGCAAACTCTACCTTAAACTTCAGTGACCAAGTGCCTTGCGCAGCCTAAGGCTAACATCATGCCCGCCTAAAGGCCCTTAACACTCATCAAGGCTGCAGATTCTGGCTCAAGAACTTGTCCACCGTGGCCTTGCCATCAGCTGGATCCCCCGCGACCTGCCACAACCGCCGCTCGATCCCCTGCGCCAGCAAGTGCCCCACCGCCGCTTCGATCGCCGACAGCACGCACAGCTGCGCCGGTTCATTGGTGGTATACCCCACCTCGGCTTCCAGCAGTTTCTTGAACTCGATGAACTTGAATACCCCGGCACTGCGCCCTACCGAGTAGATGGTCTTGCTGGTCATCACGTTGGCCAGCACCTGCCCGGTGCGCACGTCCACGGCGCGCAGGTTGACGGTGACCTGGTCCACCCGGTATTCGCGGGAGATGTCGATCCCCAGGTAGCGGGCACCTTCGCCGCCGCTGCGCACGTTGGTGTCGTAGGCGATGATGCCGCCTTCGAGCATCAGGTTGGCGGCCTGCAGCGGTGGCAGCTCGCCCATGATGTTTTCCGCCACATCCGGCTTTTTCTGCGAAGCACGGATGATCTTGCGCTCGGTCAGCAGGTTCTGCAGCCCTTCACGCTCCAGCACCACGAACCAGCCGCTGGCACTCAGGGCGTCCATCAGCATGCTGGCCGCGCCTTGGGTGACGCTGGTGGAGAACGAGCTGGCCGGGGTCGGCTTGTATTGCCCGGTCTGGTCGCGGAAGCCGTACACCACGGCCATCAGCCGGCCTTTGGGCCGTGGCATGTTGATCAGGTCGTAGTAAGTCGAGGCCCTTGGGGTCAGGGTCGGGGTTTCCGAGTCCTGTTCGGCCGACATGGGTTCGCGCAGGCTGCAACCACTTTGCAGGCCTAGGGCGGTGAGGATCAGCAGCGTGCTCAGCAGACGTTTCATGGTGTTCTCTCCCCAACATAAAAGCCCTTCCCTCTCAGGGGTTCAGGCCGCTGACCTCAATGATCGAAATTTCTCCTGTGGCACGATCGGTGACCTTGATGCTCAAGGCCCCGGAATCGTCGATGACGTCGATGAGAAACGCATCGGTCGCCATGCTGCCGGTGTTGCCGTTGCTGATGTTGTCCAGCAACTGCGACAACATCCGCGACTCCAGCTGGTTGCTGAAGCGCTCAAGGGCTGTGGTGCCGGTAAAGGCCGAGGCACGGTCCTTGAGGTCCGGGTCGTCGTAGTCGTTCTGCGCCTGGGCGTTGTTCAACAGCCAGGTGCCGTTCAACGGGTTGCCGCCAAAGGCCGGGTTGACCGGGGTGTACACCAGCTCGGTGGCCTGGGCAGCACAGGCGCTGGCCAGCAGGCAGGCGGCAATGCAACGTGGAATGTGGTGGTTCATAGCTCGTCCCTCTCCAAGTCGGTGGTGTCCTGTAGCAGGCGTTGCAGCTTGCGTTGAATGATCTGCTGCTTGACCAGGTCGGCGGCGGCGACGGCCTCGTCTTTGAGCTCGGTGGTGTTCGGTGGCAGGAAGCGGCGGTACACCACTTCACGCTCGAACTCCACCGTCACCAGGCTGCCCCAGCGGGCATCGGGGCGTTCGCGTACCACCAGGTTGAAGTCCAGACGGCTGGTGGCACGCAGGCGGTCGGCGAAGTAGTAGTAAAAGTCGTGGCCGATGTGCGAGATCGTGTTGTCGACGATAAAGCCCTGCATCTCGTCTTCAGCACCGGCCCTGGCACAGGTAGTCACCCCTGCCATCAGCAGCAGGCCCAGGCACAGCGCAGCCAGGCGCTTCATGGCGTGTCTCCCGGGCCTGCATTCGTCTGCACACCGCGTGCACTTTCGGTAAAGGCCTGTTCGGCGACGAACTGCCAGTCGCTGTAGTGCTCCATCCCCTCGAACCCGCTCCATTCGGCGCTGAAGCCACTGCGCTTGAAAGGGGTGGCGTCCGAGCGGCTGTACACCCCGGTGATACGGCCGTCGATCGAGCGCAGCAGGCCCCATTCGTCGCTGTTGCTGATCGGGTCAGGGTAAAGCCTGCGAATGTGCCGTTTGGCCTGCGGGTAGCGGTTGTCCTGCAGCAGGTCGGCCAGATCCTGGGGGTACTGGGCCAGCCCTGGCGAGGCGCGATAGTAGCTGCGCAAGGCCTGGGCATACTGGCTGCCGACCCACAGCAACTGGCGTTCGCGGTCGCGCTGGGCGGCGCTCGCCCAGATCGTGCCGGTGGCCGCCAGGGCCACGCTGCTGACCGCAATCAGCAGCAGCACACCCAGGTAGGTGAAGCCGCCGTTGGCCTTACCATTCAGCGAAGAGGCTGCCATCACGCGCCCTCCCTGTGGCACCGCTCTTGATATCGGCCACGCCGCCCGCCACACCCTCGGGCGGTGGCACCAGTTGCCAGGCATCGCTGCGCTCGGTGATCGGGTCGACCGGTGTGTTGCGCAGGTAACGTTGCTCCACCAGTTGTTCCAGCGAATCGGGGTAGTGGCCGGTATCACCGTAGTAATGGTCCAGCGCCTCGCGCAGCACTGCCAGGCTTTGCCGCAGGGTGGCCTCGCGCGAGCTTTCCAGGCTGTTGAAGTAGCGCGGCATGGCGATGGTCATCAGCGTGGCGATGATCGCCATCACCACCAGCAGTTCGATCAGGGTGAAGCCTTTGCTGCGTTTCATGGCTGTCACCATTGCCCGTAAGGGATATTGTTCAGGCCTTTGCCGCGGGCCCTGGAATAAACGTCGAACACGTCTTCGCCCTCGCGCGGGTTGTCGGGGCTGCTGTCGTAGGCGCGCAGGCCCCAGCCGCCTTCGTCTTCATCCTTTGCCGCCACCAGCGGGTCGTGCGGGATGCGCCGCAGGAAGTAGAACTTGGCGCCCTTGGCACTGCGCACATCGCGCACGCCCTCTACCAGCACCTGCAGGTTCGGCGGGTAGCCACTGCTGTCCACGCGTTTCTCGATGTAGCCGGCGTCGAAGGCCCGCTTGTAGGCATCGATGGCGTCGCGAATCTGGTACAGCGCCTCGCGCAGTTGCTGCTCCTTGCCGCGGCGTACCACCGTTTCGGTCAGCGGCGCGGCCATGCTGGCGAGCAACCCGAGCAGTGCCAGGGTCAGCACCACCTCGATCAGGCTGAAGCCGTGCATGCGACGCCGGGCGTTCATGGCCGTGGGCTCCCGTTGACCGGGGCGACCGCCATCTGGCTGTCCACGACCGGTTCATCGGTGGTCGGCGCATTACCAGGTACGTCCATCGGCGGGAGTGGCGCCATCTGGCGCACCTGCATGGCCGACTCGGTGCCCGTGGAAAACTCCATGTCCGACGGGCTCTGGTACGGCAGGTTACGCACGATGCGCGGGGTGATCGCCAGCACCAGCTCACTCTTGCTCATGTCGTCCTTGTTGCTGCCGAACAGCCGGCCCAGGCCCGGGATGTCGCCAAGGCCGGGAATCTTGTTGCCACTGGCGTTGTGGTCGTTGCGCACCAGGCCGGCCAGCACCTGGGTTTCGCCGTCGTGCAGGCGCAGGCTGGTCTGCGCGTTGCGGGTGTCGACCTGGACCGGGATGGTGCCCTGGCGGGTGGCCTCCAGCGGGGTGGCGTTGCTGACCTCGAGCGCCACCTTGATCGCCACTTCGTTGTTCAGGTGCACGGTGGGCTGCACTTCAAGCTTCAAGCCGACGTCCAGGTAGGTGACGCTCTCGGTAATGACCGGCCCTTGAGTCGACGGCACCGAGGTGGCGCTGATGATCGGTACCCGCTGGCCGATGTGGATGCGCGCCTGCTCGCGGTTGCTGACGCGGATCACCGGGCTGGCCAGGGTGTTGATGTCTTTGTCCTGGGCGTTGATCTTGGCCTGCGGCGCCGGCGCAATGCTGATGCGGCTGGAATTGATGCCTTTGAGCTGGTCGAGCACGCTGACCGGGTTGCCATCGTCGCTCAGCACGCCGAAGGTGTTGGGCCATTGCAGGCCAAGGTCGAGGATGCGCGAGGTGGCCACTTCCATCACCTCCACTTCCAGCACCACCTCGGGGTTGGACTGGTCCTGCGATTGCAGCAGCTTCTCGGCCATGCGCACGGCATCCGGAGTATCGCGCATGGTCAGGGTGTTGAGGCGCTCGTCAACGAACACGTCGCGGGTCTTGAGCATGGTCTTGACCATGTTCAACGCGGTGTTGGCGTCGATGCTGGTCAGGTAGAACGTGCGCATGACCAGTTCCTGGTAGTCCTTGGTCTTCTGCGGCGAGTCGGGGTAGACCATCAAGGTGTTGTCGTTGACGATCTTCTGGCGCAGCTGGTTTTGTTCCAGCAGCAGCGCTATCGCGTCCTCGATGCGCACCTCGCGCACGAAGATGGTGGCCTTCAAGTCCGGGCGCAGGTCCTTGTCGAAGATGAAGTTGATGCCGGCCACCTGCGACAGCACTTCGAAGATGGTCTTCAGGTTGGCATCGCGAAACTCCAGGGTGACCGGCCGCTCGAGCTTGCTGCGCAATTGCGGGTACGGCTGCGCGGTGCGTGCCTGCACGTTTTCGATGTCGCTGCGCAGGGTCATGCCCTTCTGGTTCTGCGGGTCCAGACGCAAGACTTCGCGCATGTAGCGTTCGGCCCCGAACAGGTCGCCCTGGCGCAGCGCCGCCTGGCCAAGCGCTACGCGTTCGTCCAGGGTGCGGATCAGCTCCAGCTGGCGAATGCCTTCCTGGGCGCGGCGGTTGTTCGGCTCCAGGGTGAGCACCCGGCCATAGCCCATTCGGGCATTGGCGAAGTCATGGCGGACGCGGTCGCTGTCGGCCTGGCTAATCAAGGCCTCGACCGCCGCCTGGCGGCTGTGGGCCAGGGCGATATTCAGCTCTGTATCACGCGGGTCGTCGCGCAGGGCCTCTTCCAGGCGGGCGATGCCGGCCTCGTACTGGCCCTCTTTCATCAACTGGTCGCTGTCCTGGCGAACCGCACTGGAGCCGCAACCGGCAATGGCCACGCACAGCGCCACGAGCAGAAACGGAGCAGGCTTGCACAGCTTTGACGACTTCATGGTGCGCTCCCGACAGACAAGGTCTGCGACTGGTGCAAAGGCAGGTAGACCAGGTTCAGCTCGCTGGCCGATACCCGATCGAGGCGATAGGTGTCTTCGATCACGTCGCCTTGGCGCACGACGTAGAGTTTTTCGCCGCTCTGCAGGAAGACCTGCAGGTCGTCGCGGTCACCCATGCGGCCGATGAACTGGAAAGGCAGTTCCGGGGCCGTCGGGGCCGCGGCGACGACAGGTGCGGTCATCACGGGTTGTTCGGTGACCGTGGCCAGGGTTTTGGGTTGGGTCCATTGCTGGGTTGGGAACAGGTCGCGGGAGGCCTGTTCCGGCCCTTTCGCGGGCAAGCCCGCGCCTACAATGGGCGCAGCGCTTTCTGTTGTAGGAGCGGGTTTACCCGCGAAGGCCGCGACGCCATCGTCCTGGCCAAACCAATGGTCCGGTGCCCAGGCCAGCGCCGCGCTCACACCGAGGAAGCCGGCCCAGATGACTGCACGTTGTGTGTTCATCATGACCTCGACAGGTAAAGGGTCATGCGCAGGCGGGCATTGAGCTCGCTGTCGCCGATGCGCTTGCGTTGCAGCTCAAGGTCTTCCAGCACCAGCGTCGGCAGTTGCTTGAGCAGCCCCTTGATAAAGCCGCGAATCTGCGGGTAGCTGCCGCGCACTGGCAGCACGATCTGGTAGCGGGCCAGCTGGGTCTTGGGGTCGATACCCAACGCGTATTCACCGCGGGCCAAGCTGATGCGCTCGGCGCTGGCCAGACGGTACAGACGCTCGATCAACTCGCTGGCCTGGGGCTGACCGGGCAGTTGCTGGCGCAGGCTGTCGAGGGCCTGCTGCTCGGGCTGGACCGCAATCTTCAGCTCACCCCGCTTGACACGCCCTACCTGTTCGCTGGCCTGCGCTTCGGTGGCACGCAGTTCGCGTACGCTTTGCCATTGCGGCAGCACGCCGGCACACCCCACGCCAATGGCGAGCAGGCCTACGGCTACGGCAGCCAGGCCTACCGGGCCGACAACGCGCAGGCGCTCCTGGAGGATCAGGCTGCTGAACGATTCAAGGGCGCGCATGGCCGGTCTCCCAGGTGGCGGTGAGGGTGAAGCGCACCGGGTGCTCGGGCCGCGCAGCGAGTACCTCGTGGTTGAGCAGCGACACGTCGCTGAGCTCATCACTGGCTTCCAGGCGCTGGTGGTACTGCAGCATCGCTTCGAGGTTGCGCGCCTCGGCGGCAATGCGCACCTGGCCCTTGCGCGCATCCGGCGTCAGGCCGAGCAGCGCGACGTCGTCCTGCGGCATGGCTTCAAGCATGGCGAACAGTTGCTGCCAAGGGCGTTGCAGTTGCTGCGACACACTGCGCATTTGTGCCAGGCGCTCAGCCTGCTCCCGGCTGGCAGCGCTGTTCTTGGGTTGTGCGATGGCCGGGCGGCGGCCCAGTTGCAGTTCCAGGCTATGGACGCTGGCTTCCAGCGCCACTTGCTCGGTCTGCAAGCGTTGCTGCAGCAGCACCAGGCCGGCGACCATGGCGCAGGCAAGGACGAGCAGCGACCAAACCAGCGGGCCGCTGCGCCGTGGCTGGAATTCCAGGTCGAGGCGGCGCATGTCAGGCCACCGCCCGCCACATGGCGCACAGCGGGTCGGCTTCGCTGGCTGGCTGGCACAATTGCACCGCCGCCAGTTGCGGCACGTCGCAGCGGCCCGGGGCATGCAGGTACACCCGCGGCAGGTGCTCGCCGTACAGCTCACAGGTACGCTCGATCAGCGCTTGCAGGGCCTGGTCGCTGTCAGCGCAGCCTTGCGCCAGCACTTGTTGCCAGGCACCGCCGGCGGCCAGCAGCAATACACTGCGGCGCGGCTCGGCCAGCACGAACAGGAAGTCACCCTGCTCCAGCTGTGACCAGCAACGGTTGTAGGCAGCCATCAGGTATGGCTGCACCGAGCGCAGGCTCAGGCGGCTTTCCCGGCCCAGTGCCTGCAGCCGCTGCAGCAAGGCTTCGGGCAGCGCCGTGGCAATGCGCGCGGCACCGGCAGGCTCCGGTGACAGCACGATGCGCCAGTCGTCCAACGGCTGCCCGTAGAGGTTTTCGAAGCAAGCGCGGGCATAGGCGTCCAGCTCGCGAGGGTGGCCGATGGCGTCACTCCAGGGCACCAGGCAGAAGCGGCTGTAGCGGGCCGACAGCAGCACCCGCAACTGGGCGCCACGTACCGCATGCTCGGCCAACAGCGCAGCAAGTGCATCGACGGCAGCTTCCCAGGCCGGTTGGGCGACGTCGCTGCTGAACGCGCGGCTGCCCAGCCATTGGTGGTGGTTCTTGTGCCAGCGACCCAGGCCGACACCCTCGGCGCCCAATACGGCGCAGTAACGGTCAGATGAATGTGACACGGTTGATCTCCTCAAGGGTGGTGCGGCCATCGCGGACCAGGTCCAGGGCCGAGGCCCGCAGCAGGCGCAGGCCGCGCTGGCAGGCAAGCGTCTTGATCTGCGCCAGCGGGCGGCGCTCCACGATCATTTGCCGCAGGTCATCATCCAGGTGCAGCAGTTCGGCAATGGCACTGCGGCCGCGGTAACCACTGCCACGGCAGTGGCCGCAGCCCTTGACGCGGACGAACGTCCAGCCGGCCACCCCCTCGCGGGTCAGGCCTGAGCCATACAGGGTGTCGTCATCGTGTTCGCAGGGCGTGGCGCAGTGCGGGCAGGCCAGGCGAATCAGGCGCTGGGCCAGTACCGCATTGAGCGCGGAAACGAAGCTGTAGGGGTCGACCTGCATCTGGCTGAAGCGGCCAATCACGTCGAACACGTTGTTGGCGTGGATGGTGGTGAACACCAGGTGACCGGTGAGTGCCGATTGCACGGCAATCTGGGCCGTGTCGGGGTCACGGATTTCGCCGACCAGAATCTTGTCCGGGTCGTGCCGCAGGATCGAGCGCAGGCCGCGGGCGAAGGTCAGGCCCTTCTTCTCGTTGACCGGGATCTGCAGCACGCCGGGCAATTGATACTCGACCGGGTCCTCGATGGTGATGATCTTGTCCACGCCATGGTTGATCTCGCTGATCATGGCGTACAGGGTGGTGGTCTTGCCGCTGCCTGTAGGGCCGGTAACCAGAATCATGCCGTAGGGTTCTGCCGCCAACCGGCGCAGGGCGCGCAAGGTCTCGTCGGCAAAGCCCAAAGCTTGCAGCTGCACGCCGCTGACCCGGTCGGACAAGTCCTGCTTGTCGAGCACCCGCAGCACGGCATCTTCACCGAAGATGCTAGGCATGATCGACACCCGAAAGTCGATTTGCCGGTCGCCCACGGCCACCTTGAAGCGGCCGTCCTGGGGCACGCGTTTTTCGCCGATGTCCAGCTCGGCCATGACCTTGATGCGCGAGATCACCTGGTCGGCGAAGGCGCTGCCACTGGCCTTGCCGGCACCGTTGAGCACGCCGTCGATGCGGTACTTGATGGTCAGGCCCTGGCCGGTCATGCCCAGGTGGATGTCGCTGGCGTGCAGCTTGAGGGCGTCGTACAGGGTGGAGTTAACCAGCTTGACCACGCGGCTCTGATCTTCGCTGATACTGGCCAGCGACAGGCGTTGCAGCGGGTCGCCCTCGCTGCTGGCTTCGGCGTCGTGGTCAAGGGCATCGACTGCGTGGAAGCTTTCTTCATGACGGGCCAGGAAGGTGGCCAGGTCGGCGGCGTGGGCCAGGTAAAGCGGCGCGCCTTGCAGTACGTCGTCGATCCAGGCCAGGCGAGCGGGGTCGAAGGGGTCGGCGAACACGCCCAGCAACTGGCCGCCTTGCTCGATCAGCACACATTCGCGCTTGAGGCACTGGGCCAAGGCCACCTTGTCGAAGCGTGGGGTGCTGGCCAGCAGGCTGTGGTTGTCGAGTACCGGGTAATGCAGGGTCAGGCCAAGGCGCCGGGTGAAGGTGTCGGGGGTGTCGCAGGTCAGGCGTTCCAGGCAGTCGAGCAGGCGCTCGTCAGTGGCTTGCAGGCGGGCCTGGGCCAGCAGTTCGCGGGGGTAGGCGGAAATTTTTGCTGGGTTCTTCGCGGGCATGCCCGCTCCCACAGGTACATCACAGGTCTGTGGGCTGCATACATCCTGTGGGAGCGGGCATGCCCGCGAAGACGTCAGTGCAGGCTTTGCAGATTCCGAGGTTGCATCGAATGCTTCTGGCATGGCCTGCGACTCCGCTCAGGGGCGCGTCGCAGGCTGGCTCGGCCAGGGGTGCGGGCGCCGCTATTCCCCTGTGAGCAGTTGATCGTCGTCGGGCCCTGGTGGCTTGGCGCCGTTACGGCGGCGGTCGGCCAGCACCCAGCTTCCATCGTACAACTGCAGGGGGAACGATTCGTTCCTGTTCTGGCGTCGTTCGACAAACCCTTCGGCCGGGTTGTCCGTGGCCCTGCGCCGGCGCTCGATGCCCAGCAGGTCGAAGATCGCACGCGCCAGCTCCATCAGTGGGAACGGCTTGAACAGGACGTGACTCACTCCGAGTTCGGCGGCCCGCTCACGCACCTCGACGGTGGGGTGGGCGGTGATCAGCACGAAGTGGCATTGCCTGTTCTTGCGTACAGCCTCCAGAACCTGAAAACCTTCCATGTCGGGCAGGCGGTAATCCAGCACAACTACTTGCGGTGCCAGGCTTTCAGCCTGTTCGATACCACTGGCACCGTCGTGGGCAACATGAACTTCCAGGCCTTGCGCCTGCAGGTACGCTTGCAGGTTCTGCGCAAGAGTCTGTTCGTCATCGACTACCAATACTCTGTTCACCAAGGTCGACTCCCAAGAACTGCCCGGTTTCCCGGTCTGCGAAGTACGCCCTTGTAGAGACTTGAGCAGGCTTCGTGCCAGGCGTGAATAATCATGTTGCACCACTGTAAACCACTGATTTTACTAAGGGCCTGCCAGCAACCGACAGACGCTGAACAAGCACACCCAACCCGTTCCCCAAAAGCGGGGAAAATGATGGCACATTGCCAAACCTTAATTCCCCAGCATTGGGGGAAGCGCCCTCAACGGCCTCAGTCGGCGATTTCCACTTTAGCGGACTCGCGCAAACGTTGGCGCACGGATTGGCGCGCCTGCGCCTCCCGCTGCCCGATGAGCGCTGCCCTGGCCAAGGCCAGGCCGTGTTCGCGTATGACCGATGGATTATCACTTTGGTTCTGCGCTCCTTGCAGTCTCTCCTGGTTGGCATCATAAAATGCCTCCACTTCGCCCTGGCTCGGCGCGTCGACTGCGCTGAGCAGGGCGTACACTTGCTGGGCCGCCATCTCATGCCGGGTGTATTCAGTGTACTGCGCCCTGTCGAAGCCCGCCTCTGCCAGTCGCCTTTCGAATAACGCCGGGCTGCCAAATGCCGCTTCTATCTCGCCAACCTGCGCCGACACTTGTTCATCGCTGACGGCAATGCCTTGGCGTTGCGCTTCCTGCCACAACAGCTCCTTGTCGATCAGCTCGTCCAACGCTTGGTCGCGCAGGCGTTTGTACAGGCCTGGGTTGCGGATGCTGGTCACCGCCCGCCCCTGGGCGTCCAGGTACTCGCTGAAGTAGCGCTCCAGGCGCATCAACCCGATCTCGACACCATTGACCCGCGCCGCCGGTACATCGGCCCAGCTCGCCCTGGTCAGCACCAGCAACAGGCACAACCACACGATCCGCATGACAACCTCCGCTCAAGGGCTGGCCGGCACTGGCCGGTAGGGGCTGACCGAAGTAAAGCGCGGTCCGGGCAGGGCCACCGCCACCACATGGGCACCTGCCATGCCCTGGCGGCGACCAGGGCCAAAGCCCAGTGCCGGGGTCAGGCCGGTGGGCACATCGTGCAGGCCTTCGAGCGCAGCGATCAGTTGCTCGCGGCTGGCATCCCGACCAATCTGCTTCAGCGCTTCGCTCAGCAGGCGCAACGCGCACAGCGTATTGACCTGCAATGACGCCTGACGCGGATCCAGGCCCTGGCGCTGCTGCAGCCCGGCGAGCGTAGCCAGGCCTTGCTCGGTCCAGTCCTCAGGCACGTAGGGGTAGGCCAGAAACAGCCGCTGCGACCACTGCGCCGGCAAGCGCGCCACAGCGCTGGCAACCTGACTGGAAGCAGCGAACAGGTAGGGCTCGCGGCCGGCCACCTGCAACGCCGCCGCCAACTCGGCAAAGGCCTGGGCGCGGCCAAGGAAGACGATACCCTGCCCGTCCACCGCCTGGCCGTCGAACGCCTGGATAGCGGGTGGCGCCCAGCCCTGCTGTCGTAAACGCTCGCGCACCTGCTCGGCCAGCGCGGCCTGTTCGTTACCGGCATACACCACACGTAACCCATCCGGGGCCAAGCCCAGCGCCACACGGGCATGCGCTGCCAGGCTCAGCAATTGCTCGGGCAAGCCGGGTAGCGGGTCGAAGACCTGTGCGCTGCCGCCGCTGCGCGGGGTGCTGCCGACCATCGGCACGTTCTGTGGCGCCAGCAAGGTCGTCAGGCGCTGGTCGAGCATGGGCGCCAATGGCGTGATCAGGGCGAACACCCGCTTTTGCTCAAGCAATTGTTGCAAGGCGCGTTCGGCACTGACCGGGTCGGAACCTGGGTCTAGTACGACCAGTTCCAGGCGCCGCCCGTGAATGCCGCCTTGCTGATTGAGTTGACCCACGCCGTCTTCCAGCACGGCACGCACCACCTGCCCGGCTTCGGCCAGCGGACCGCTCGCAGGCAGCAGCGTACCAAGGCGCAGCACGCCCTCCTCCACACCAGGGTCGCGTTCATCGGCCAAGCGTTTGAGATAGGCGGTGAGGTTGCGCTGGTCGGCCAAGGTCAACTCAAAGCGTGGCATGGCCGGGTCGAGGCGATTGCCAGCCGGGTCAATGCCCTGCTGGATGGCCCGCGCCAGGCTGCTGTCGGTGTAGGCCGGATAGCGACGGCCGTTGGCCTCGCGCGGGCCCTGGCCGAGTGCCAGGCGTTGCCAGTCGAGGCCTGGCGGGCGAACACCACCTTCGGCACGGCCACGGCCGTCGTTGCCATGGCAACTGGCACAGGGCAGCACGCTGGCGGGGACTGTGATATCGCTGGCGCCTACTCGAGCTTGCAATTGAGCGTCGCTACTGGAAACGCCCTCGCGGTAAAGGCGTTTGCCGGCTTGTTCGTGGTCGGTCAGGTCCAGGGCCAGGGCTGAGGTCGAAGATGCCATGCCAAGCACGCATGTGAGCCATATCGCAAGCCCTGTGAGAGCGGCCTTGCGTCGCGAATGGAGCGCGCAGCGCTCCCCTCTTTCTGCGCTCAAGCTGCCACTGCCGGGGCTGCTGCGCAGCCCTTTCGCGACGCAAGGCCGCTCCCACAACAGGTGATGCCACAGAGGCCAATTCCCCAGGCGGCCCATGATACTCACCGACCGGCCAGCGGCTGGGTCAACAGCTGCATGCGCTGGGCAATCGCCGCTGGCGGTGCATCCGGGCGAATCTTGCTCCAGCGTTTACCTGCAACATCACCGGCAATCAGCTGCGTCGAATGCTGCTCGGGACTCGGCAGGAACTGCCCTATACGGCCAAGCACCAGGTCGACATTGGCCTTGTCACCGGTCAGGAACAGCCAGTTCGGCCCATCCACCCCCTGCTTGGCGGCGAACGCCTTCAGCGCCTCGGGCGTATCGTTCAGCGGGTCACTGCTGATCGACACGAAGGTCACCTGGCCGGCCAGCGCTGGCCCCATGGCCTCGCGCACCTCGCGCAGCTTGCGGGTGATCAGCGGGCAGGCATCGGTGCAGTGGGTGAAGATCACGTTGAGCATCACCACCTTGTCCTTGAGCACGTCACTGTAAAAGCGCAGCTCGCGGCCATTCTGGTCCTTCAGCACGGTGTCGGTGAACCAGGCCTTGGCGTCGCGGGTACCGCCACCACTGGCCATCGCCTGCGGTGCCGGCTGCGGCTCGGGGGCTTGCGGCGCATGGCCTTCGTGGGCGAACGCCACCGACGAGAGGATCCACAGGCAGCCAGCCAACACCAGCCAGTCGAATGCACGCATGCCAGCGCGGTGGGAGGTTGCAGTGCTCATGGTTGCACCTCGTGATGGTCGGCTATGGCAGTGCTCTTGGCATGCACCCGGCGCGCACTGAGGCGGTTGATTTCTTCGATCAATACGCCCGGGTCGGTGAAGCCGTAGTAACGCGTCCAGTGCCCGCTACGCCCGTCACCCACCAGTATCAGCGGCGGGTGCTGGCTGAGGTCGGCGTTGAAGCTGCCCAGCCCCTTCAGGGTTTCGGTGATGGCGTACGGGGTACCGGTCAGCCAGCTCCAGCCCGGCCCTTTCTGGAATGCCTTGGCATAGTTTTGCAGGCGCTTGGCGTCGTCACGCTGAGGGTCGACGCTGATCGACACCAGGCGAACCTCCTCGCCTACCCGGCCGCCCAGCTGCTGCTGGACCTTGCCCATGATCGACGACACCACCGGGCATACCGTGGTGCAGCTGGTGTAAATGAAGCCCATGACCACCAGATGGTCACCCACCAGGTCCTTCTCCAGGCGTACCGGCATGCCTTCCTGGTTCAGCAGCGACACATCGGCAAAACGCACACTGGCCTTTTCCTGATGCGCCGCCGGGGGCTGCCCGGCATGGCCGTCATGCTCGTGACCGGCGTGGGCCATGGCCAGGTGACTGGCGAATGCCAGGCTAAGGGCCAACAGTGTGCAAGCAGGCTTGGCGTTCATCGCACATTCCTCACGTCAGTCTGGGAGGCGTTGATTGCAGCAGCCGGCAGAACGCGCAGGCTGGTGTAGTTTTCTTCGGCAAACTTGCGCCCCAACGAGGGCGACTGCACATGCAGGTACCAGGCACCGGCTTCAGGCAAGTTCAGCGCCGCCTGGTAGACACCTTCGCCCACCTCTTGCAGCTGCAGGTTGCGCGGCATTGACGATGGCGCCAGGAAGTAGCGCAGGCTCAAGTCGTTCAGGCCCAGGCGCGGCTGCCCGTCGTCACCGACAATCCGTACCCGCGCGGTGAAGTCGCTGTGCTGCGGCAGCGGCTGGTCGAGGCCGATGAACTCGGCACGCGCGCCTTTGCGTTTGCTGGCATCGCTCCCTGCGGCCACCTCGGTGCTGAAGCAATGAATGATTTGCGGCTGGTTGAGCAGGAAGGCAACGTCGAACTTGCCGGCGGCGGGCAGCTTCACCGTCGAGCCATACACCCCGGGGGCCATTTCGCGCAGGCTGCGGTCAACGACGATGGCGGCGCGGGCCTGGTGGCCGCGGTTGTTGTAGCCGGACATCGGCGCATTCATGCCTTCGGCATAGAAGTAGGTGTTGTTGTCCACCGGGTTGACCACGAACACCGAATTGTCATCACGCGATACCGACAGCCCCTGGGCCAATGGCAGGTCACCGGCCTGGCGCGGCGCTGCCGGGCCCGCCTCGAAGCCTTGCACGATGGGCGAACGCCCCTCGCCCAGGCTGGCCAGATTGATCATGCTCACTTTCGGCGAGGCCAGGCCACGCACATAGGCATAGCCTTTGGTGAACGTCAGCTGGTACGGTTCGGCCGCCACCGGGATGTGGTGGATCAGCTTGTCGGTACTGGCGTCGATGACCAGGGCCTGGTTCTCCAGGGTATTGAGCACGATGCCGTAGCGGCCATCATGGCTGAAGCGCATCGGCCCCAGGCCCTGTTCGGCCTGGACCGTGTGGCGCAGCTGATGGCTGCGGGCATCGAACACCCGTACGCTGCCCTCCTCGCCATCGACCACGTACACGGCCTGGGACAACGCCGAATAGCTGACCGACAGCGGGTGCGGGCCCACCTTGATGGTCTTGGCCAGGCGCATTTCCGGGATGTCGATGACGCTCAGGGTGCCGCTGTCGCGATTGCTGACGTAGGCATAGCGCGAGTCGGCGCTGAAGGCGATTTCGTGGTGCCCGGTACCGGTGTTGAAGTGCTTCATGGTGCTGCGCCCCGGCACGTCGATCACTGTTACCCCGCCTTTGCCCGGGTCGCTGCTGTTGTTGCCAACCCACAGCCGATGCTGGTCCGGCTGCAAGGCCACGCGCAGCGGCTGGTCGCCGGCGTCCAGGTCGGCCACGCGGGTAAAGGTTTCGGTATCGATCACCGAGACCTTGCCCCGCTCGGGTATCGACACGAAAACCTGCTTGTCGTCGCTGGTGGCCGCCCAGTCCATGGGCCGCCCTGGTAGCTCGATGCGGGCCATGGTGCTGGTCACGCCCCCCACCGACACCGTCGGGTCGATCACTGTCAGGCTGGCGTCATTGTTCAGCATCAGCAAGAAGTAGCTGTTCAGGTCGAGCAGCGGCCGGGCCCCGATGCTGCTCTTGAGAAACAGCGCCACCCGCGCCTTGCAGCTCTGCTCGCGGTCCCCTGCCGGGGCCGACTGTGCCGGGTCGATCCACGCCCCCGGGGCCATGCCCGACAGCGGTTGGCCACTGGTCTGGTCGCTGAGCTTGAAGCGGATGTTGGCGAAGCCGCCCTCCTTCAGCTCGCCGCCGGCCAATGGCCGGGCCTCGAACTCCACGGTCACGCCGTCCCGGCTGAGCCGGTGCAAGGCCTGCGAGCCGCCCCGTTCCTGCAACAACTCGCGCGGGTCGCACCATAGCTTTTCGTACGCCACGCCCAGGCCGATCAGCGCTACCCCCAGCACTACCCCCAAGTAAGCAGGGCGAGTCTTTTTGTTCATGCTCGCGTTCCCCTTCCGTCACTGCGCCGGGGCCGTTGCCGGCGGCGCTTCATTGGTCACCCGCAAGATCCCCCACAGCCCCGAAACGTTGCCGAAGGCGGCGTAGTCGCGGAACAGGTAGTCACCCGCCACCGCGTTGGCCCCGCCGGCACTCGGCAGCATGAAGCTGAAGTGCGCCGCTGGCAGTACGCTTTCCTGCGCGCCGATGTACATGGCCATCGGGTTGTAGCCAAAGCGCACCGAACCGATACCGGACAGTTTCATCGGGTAACCGTCCGCATCGTTCTTCTCGGCCTGGTAGTTGTGCAGGGGCCACAGGTGGCCATCGAGCTGGTAAGTGATACCCCGGCTGCCGCCACTGGGCATCAGCACATGGCTGCGTACCGGCTGGCCAGGCTTGGCGTACAACACCGGGGTTTGCGGGTCGCCACCGACCAAGGCATTGCTGTAGGCCATGTGCGCGTTGGGTACATCGGCGAAGCCAAAGCCATCGGCATGGCCGAAGGGTGCATCCGGCGCCAGGCCGAAGCGCAACCACAGCGGTTCGGTCTTGTAGTTCATGGCCATGTTGCCGTTGTCCTTCGGATCCCCCGGCACGCCGTTCCCTTCGGTGGCGATGCCTTCGACCGGACGGCCGTCAGCCCAGCGCATGTTCATCGAGCGTTGCCACACGGTCACCAGGTCGCGGTAGTCGGGCTGCCCGCTGACCTTCACCGTGGCCTGTGCCCGGCTGGCGGCGTCCTCGGTCCAGGTGGCGGTCTGCGGCAGAATGCTCATGCCACCAACCAGGCCTTTTTGCGGCTGCTTGATGAAATCCGACGGGGTCAGGTTGAGGCCGCCGAACTCGATAGGCGTGGTGTTTATGTTGTCCACCGTGCGGCCCAGCTGCAGGGTCGGCTTGCCTTCACGCTCCAAGTGGCCGGCGTAGTACTGGTACACCCGGCTTGGATAAGCACCGCTGTTGCCAGCTCGCGGTGGCACGGTCTGTACCGGGTTTGCGCCCACATTGGCACCGTCGGACTTGGTGATGTCGTAGGCCAGTAACTGCGCATGCAGGCCGACATGGCTGGACGGCCGCATCAGGTTGTTGTTGAAGGCGGTGGAGCCCTCGCTGTCGAAGCGGTCGCGCTTGACCACGTTCTGCATCACTGCGGTGCTGGGCAGGTCCGGCATGACCAGCGGCAGGCGGTTTTCCAGGGTAATGCTGATGCAGTCGCCAGCATTGGCGCGCAGCACCAGCGGTTCTACCGGTACACCCGCCTTGAGCTTGCCGCTGACCGGGTCAAGGTCGGCCTTGCGCACGTACAGTACGGCAGTAGGATCATGCAGCGGAGCGCTATGGCCGCCCACGGTGAAGGTGGTACCGTCCTCCTCGTCGACCACCGTCACCTGCGGGATGCTGGTGTTGCGGCTGTTGAACACCAAAGTGCCGCCATTGGCCTTGAGCGGGGCGCCGACATGCTGGCCGACACCGGCCGGGTCATTGATGCTCACGCCATTACGGTTTTCGAGGATGTCGTTGGCCAGCGCAGCAACGATCTCATAGCTGCGCTTGACCGTGGGACGCGTACCGATTCCGTTTGCGTTGGCCGTGGTTTTCGGGCAGATGCCGTCGAAGTTCACGGTGTTGCGCATGGCCACTGGCTGCGGGTTGTTTGGCAGCGGGAACAGGTCCTGGCGTTGCGCGGTGTAGTTGCGCATCACCCCCCAGATGCCGTTCCAGTAGCCTTCCAGCGCCGCGTCCATGGAATACAGGTAATCGCCGTTGGTAGCCGCGGAACTGGAAATCATCGACACCGGCGACATGAAGCCCATCTGCTCGGAAATGCCGATCATCTGCGAGGCCTTCCAGCCCGAGTTCGAACTGCCGCCAAAGCCCGAGCCGTTCTGCAGCCATTTCACGCCGTGCAGGGTGACGTTGTGCTCCTCTTCATAGCCACCGGCGTGCAGGCGCAGGCGAACGTTATCACCCGAATAGGTGCGCAGCATCGGCGTGAACGGGTCGCCAGGCTCGCTGCCGGCCTTGTTGATGTGCGGCGGGAACAGCGTGGTGCCACCGGTGGGGCCGACTGCCGAGGTGATCGCCGAGGGCGCCATGTTCATGGCTGGGATGGCACGGTCGGTACGGCTCTGCAAGGCGAAGCTGAGGTCGCCACCCAGGCCGTCTGCCTGCATGCCGCGCTTGCCGTCGGGGCCGACCTTGTTCGGGTCGAACACGCGCAGCGCCAAGGGCTCGTTCCGGTAGTTGACGACAAACATGCCAGGGTCATCCACCGAGATCGCCTGCGGGCATGGCCGGCTTGGGCAGCCCGGGCTCAGGCCGCCGCGCGACTCCACCACCGATTCGAGCAGGTTGGAAGCCTTCTGCCGCACGGGCGGGTTGATGGCGTAGCGGAAGCTGTCGGCAGTAGGCGGATACGCCTGGCCATTTGGCACGCCGTCGGGACCGGCCCCCACATACACGCCGGCTTCATAGGCATGCTGGAAGTCGCTGTACTCCAGGAAGAACTCGCGGTAACTGTCGTTCTTGCCATCGCCATCATGGTCGCCGGTCTGCACCACCGCCTGCCAGGAAGTTGGCCCACCATCCTGCCGCGTGGCCGGGTTGTAGAGCTTCTCGCCGGTTTCGGCGTGGAACCAGGTGGAGCCGGCAGGTTCGGCCAATACGGTGGCGTAAAGCCCAAGTTGCTGGTGGGTCGATGGGCCGAGGTGGTCGTGGGTGAAGATGGTGCCCAGCCCACGGTCCACGTTGTGGACGTTCACCAGGGGGTCGGCAAACCAACGCTGCATGGCGGTACGTGCGCCTAGCCAGTCAGCCCGGCCAAAGCGGCCGAAGTACGGGTGCTGCCTGGCTTTCGGGCAGGCAGCAGTGCCGTCACGGCTGTCACCCTCGGTGCAGTCGTTGTAGGCACGGATGGCATGCACCCGTTCCACCACGCTACCGGGCGAGAGGATACCGTCTTCGTAGTTCCAGCCATTGGCCGAGCCGTCGGCGGCGGTCAGGTCCCACTTGGGCAGGTGGATGTGCTGGCCGATCACGTCGGTGGGGGTGCGTACCTGGTAGTCGTCCATTTCATAGACCGACGGGATCAGGTTGGTGTGGGTGTACATCGCGCAGTCGAAGGTGTTCATGCGCATCACCAGAGGCTCTGGCGGGCGCTGCTTGGTGATGATCGGCCAGGCGTCTTCCCACAACGCAAGGATACGCGCCTGCGGGAAGTGGTAGCCGACCTTGTTGTACACCGCATCGAACTGGATGTTGGCGCCCTTGTAGATGCGCGGCCGGTCGGCGGTGAACGTCGAGGTGCCACGGAAGTTCATGCCGGTCAGGCTTTCACCGCTGACAAACTCGCCCATGCCGGACGTCTGGGTCAGGCGCTTGCCCCTATCGTCCATGCAGGGCTCGTAGAATGGCGCGCCTGCCGTAGGCAGCGCACCGTTGGTGCGGAATGCCTTGGCTACCGGCTGACTGCCGGGGATCAAGGCGAAGCTTGGGTGTTCGGGCTTGGCGTGGAACTCCATCGCTGCCTGTTCGACATCGGTACCTTCTTCAGGCATGTAGATCGGCTTGGCCTTGTGCACCACCTTGGAGAAGTCGAGCTTGGTGGTGGTGGTCTGCGCTTCGCCGCCGGCAGACACCCCGTCCAGCGCATGCCGGCCCAGGCCACCGTCCCAGCCATCGACCTGGTTCGGGTCAAGGTTGGCCCACAGGGCCTTGCCGCTGTCCTTGAGCTGTTGCGCCAGGGCCGGGTCAAGCATGTCCAGCGGCGGGGTTGGCGGGCGGTTACCGACACTGCTTTCCATGCCACCGATCCAGAACGGATAGCCGGGGTTTTTCAAGCTGCCATCGGCATTGCGGTTGGCATCGCTGCGGTCGACCAGCGCCAGTGAGCCGACAGCCTTGCGCACGGGGGCGTCATTGGCATGCTCGTCATCGCCCTCGTCTTCGCCGTCCTCGTCATCGTCGTGAGCAGCGACCAGTGCTTCGGATAACTTGGGCACCACCACCACCTTGCCCGGCATCGGCGCCATGGCCTTGCCTGGCAGCGGCACGATGGCCGGAATTGGCGTACCGGCGACAATTTCGCCATCCGGCAGGGCCCGTGCGCCAGCTGCCGGCTTGCCACTGCGCAGGGCGAACGGCGTAGCGTGGAAACCGTTGTCACCCTGCCCGCTCACTTCCAGCCGGGTACCTTCCTCGAAGGTATCGTGTACCCGCCACATTGCCCACATTCCTTGCGCGAAGTGTGGGTAGAAGTGGCAATGGTAGATGGCGTCGCCCGCTACCCGGTTGCGGTTACCCGAACCGCCGTTGGCAATTTCATAGGTATAACCAATGCCCGGCCCGATACCCTGGGCGTCGATATAGTCGGAGTTATCGTCATTGGGGTTGAACAGCCACTGGTGACCATGCAGGTGGAAAATGTGCTGTTCATGGCCATTGTGAGTGTTGCGGAACTTGGTGAAATCGCCGATGTAGCTGTGGTGCACGTTGGCAGGTTCGGCAGGGTACAGCGCCATGCTGGCTTTCACCCCGATGGCGCTGGCCGGTGGAACTTCGCCTGGGCGGATATGCTCCAGGCCGACGTTGGCCGGCACATCCACCAGCGTGCCGATATCGCCCACGGTATGCGCGCTGAGGAAGAACTCTTCGTAGGCGCACGACAGGCAGTCGTGCATCGGGCCCACGCCCAGGCGGTTGGCCACCACCTCGGCGCCCATGCCGCCAGAGCCGTAGTTGATCATGAACGAATCGCGCGTCGGCTCCAGTACATGGCCCATCACCGGGTCCGCCCAGTAGGCGGGGAAAGCCTGGGTGGCGGCCACTTCGTCAGCGAACTGCGAGGCGAAATCGCGGAAGGCTTCCAGGCGATTGGGCAGCGCAGGGTTGCGCTTGTTGATATTTTCCAGCGGGTAGGTAGAACGCGGGAAGCTGCCGTCCGGGTTAGGCCCCATGACAATGGCATCGGTTTCGCTGTTGACGATCTCGTTGCCATCGGTCATGGCGATGATCGGCTTGCCGGCCTTGCCCTCGCTCAGCCAGGGCTCGGCCTGCGGATACCGCGCCTGGTAGTCGATCACCGGCTGGCCGGTGGCGGTACGCCCGGTGGTAGCGAGGCGCATTTCTTCTTCGGTGAGGGTATTGCGGTAAGTGCGCCCCCCTTTGGGCACCACCACCACCTGGCCGAACAAGCCATTGGCGACGTTGCCGGCGCCACCTTCGCCACCAAAGGTGGCGCCTTGGCTGGTTGCCGCGAAAGCGCCCTCACGTTCGGCGTAAAGGGTGTAGCTGCGGGTATTGCCCGGCGACACCAGGAAATTGCCGTTGCGCCCGGTGTTGGCGGCGATGTCACCAATGCTGTTGACGGCCTGCATGCCGTTAACCTGGAAGCCCACGTGGCGGTCGCTGACCTGCTCGTCGGCCACGAAGTGCTCACCGCCCTCGTTCTCCACTTCGATTTCCGGCCCTTCCTCTTCTTCTCCTTCGACCTCGGTTTCCTCGTGGTCGATGCCATGCTTGTTGGGGTTGGCCTGGTAGGCCAGCAGGTTGGTCAGGTTGACCGTCAGGCAGTCACCGGCCGCCACGCGCAGCACGATAGGCCGCGGGCGCTTGTCCGGGCGCAGGGTAACTTTGCCCGGCACTGCGGCCCCGCCCATGCTCAGCGGGACGAGCTTGTCGTCCACCACATCCTCGCGCAGGGCAAACATCATGCCGTTGGCGTTTTGCGCGCCAAGGCGGTTGAACATCAGTGGCTGATCCAGTGCCACCACGTTGGCGACCAGGGTGCGCTGGCACTGCACAGCCGCCTCGCTGGTTGCTTCCCAGCCAAGCAAGGCCAGTACAAGTGATGACAGGATGGGGCCTTTCAGCGGCGTCGACATGCTGCACCTCCGGGACACAGGATCTCTGCGGGGAGCTGGAGCAAGGTGTGTGCCAGAAGAAAAATTTCATGTTTATCAGCAAGTTGCATGATCAACCGCAACGGATTGGGGAGGATCCCCCAGCAGGTTCCCCCGAATCGGGGGACGAAATCCCGTGGGGGTAAAGGCTGCTCCACAGGCGCACGCTGGCCTCACACAAGGTAAAAACGCACGGTACCCTTGCACAATTGTCGATTGTGCAAGGCAAATTCGCATGCCAGGATCCTGCGATCCTCCAGCGAACTCCAGACTTCACTTGGAAAATCAATAACAAAGCAGGGAGAACGCAATGACTGCACACGCTCATACCCCGGCAGCAACCGACCATGTACTGGCCGAGGTCCGTAACCAGATCGGCCATCTGACCCTGAATCGCCCAGCCGGTCTCAATGCCTTGACCCTGGACATGGTGCGCAGCCTGCGTCAGCACCTGGACCAGTGGGCCGACAACCCGCACGTACGCGCCGTGGTCCTGCGCGGCGAAGGCCCCAAGGGTTTCTGTGCCGGTGGCGATATCCGCTCGCTGCACGACAGCTTCAAGGCCGGCGACACGCTGCATGAAACCTTTTTCGTCGAAGAGTACGCCCTCGACCTGGTCATCCACCGCTACCGCAAGCCGATACTGGTAGTGATGGACGGCTTCACCCTCGGGGGCGGCATGGGCCTGGCCCAGGGCTGCGACCTGCGGGTGGTCACCGAGCGCAGCCGGCTGGGCATGCCCGAGGTCGGCATCGGCTACTTCCCGGACGTGGGCGGCAGCTACTTCCTCTCGCGCATCCCCGGCGAGCTGGGCATCTACCTGGGTGTCAGCGGTGCCCAGATCCAGGCGGCCGACGCCTTGTACTGCGGCCTGGCCGACTGGTACCTGGCCAGCGACCAGCTCGCAGCCCTCGACCGGGGCCTCGACCAGCTCGACTTCAGCGACCACCCGCTCAAGGACCTGCAAAACCTGCTGGCCAGGCTCGGTACCCAGACACTGGATGATGCGCCACTGGAAAAGCTGCGCCCGGCCATCGACCACTTCTTCGCCCTGCCCGACCTGCCAGCCATTGTCGAGCAACTGCGTGCGGTGAGCATTGGCGACAGCCACGCCTGGGCAGTGGCCACCGCCGATCAGCTGGAAACCCGCTCGCCTCTGGCCATGGCGGTTACGCTGGAGATGCTGCGCCGGGGGCGCGAGCTGAGCATTGACGACTGCTTTGCCATGGAACTGCACCTGGACCGCCAGTGGTTCCAGCACGGCGACATCATCGAAGGCGTGCGTGCCCTGATCATCGACAAGGACAAGCAGCCCCGCTGGAACCCGCCGACCCTGGCCGCGCTGCAAAGCCAGCGGGTCGAACAATTCTTCGAAGGCCTGTGAGCCCGGGAGTACACAGATGCAAGACCTCGAACTGAGCGAAGAACAGATCATGATTCGCGACATGGCCCGGGACTTTGCCCGTGGCGAAATCGCACCCCATGCCCAGGCTTGGGAAAAGGCCGGCTGGATCGATGATGGCGTGGTGCGCAAGATGGGCGAACTGGGCCTGTTGGGCATGGTGGTGCCCGAGGACTTCGGCGGCAGCTACACCGACTATGTCGCCTATGCCCTGGCCGTGGAAGAGATCGCCGCCGGCTGCGGCGCCACCGGAGCGATGATGAGCATCCACAACTCGGTAGGTTGCGGCCCGCTGCTGGCCTACGGCACCGCCGAACAGCAACAGCAGTGGCTGCCTCGCCTGGCCAGCGGCGAGGTGATTGGCTGCTTCTGCCTGACCGAGCCACAGGCCGGCTCCGAGGCGCACAACCTGCGCACCCGCGCCGAGCTGGTGGATGGCCAGTGGGTCATCAACGGTGCCAAGCAGTTCGTCAGCAATGCCCGCCGTGCCGGCCTGGCGATCGTCTTCGCAGTGACCGACCCGGAGCTGGGCAAGAAAGGCCTGTCGGCGTTCCTGGTGCCCACCGACAACCCTGGGTTCAAGGTTGACCGCAGCGAGCACAAGATGGGCATTCGCGCCTCCGATACCTGCGCAGTGACCTTCGACAACTGCCGCATTCCAGCCGCCAATATCCTCGGTGAGCGTGGCAAGGGACTGGCCATTGCCCTGTCCAACCTCGAAGGCGGCCGTATCGGCATTGCCGCCCAGGCCTTGGGCATCGCCCGCGCCGCATTCGAAGCGGCGCTGGTCTACTCGCGTGACCGCATACAGTTTGGCAAGCCGATCAACGAACACCAGAGCATCGCCAACCTGCTGGCCGACATGCAGGTGCAGGTGAACGCCGCACGTTTGCTGATTCTGCATGCCGCCCGCCTGCGCAGCGCCGGCAAGCCGTGCCTGTCGGAAGCGTCACAGGCCAAGCTGTTCGCTTCGGAAATGGCCGAGCGGGTGTGCTCGATGGCCATCCAGGTGCATGGTGGATACGGCTATCTGGAAGATTACCCGGTGGAGCGCTACTACCGGGATGCGCGGATTACCCAGATCTATGAAGGGTCGAGCGAGATCCAGCGCATGCTGATTGCACGGGAATTGAAAAACTATCCGCTGTAACGCAAATGCAACGCGGTTCTTGGGGGAGCGGGCGACGCTGTGCCTGGCACCGGCTTTGCCGGTGTTCGCGGGCGTGCCCGCTCCCACAGGAATGTCACCGCGGCAAACTTCTCGCCTCAGCGCCAATACCGCGCATCATCCACTACCCTGGCATGCCCTTCGAACAGCGCCGGCAGCTGCTCCTTGAGGTAGTCGATCCAGGTGCGCACCTTGGCGTCCAGGTAGTGGCGTGACGGATACATCGCATACAGCGCACTCTCCCGCAGCCGATACGGTGCCAACAACCGGCACAAGCGCCCCTGCCCGATCGCCTCGCTGGCGGTGTAGAACGGCAGCAGGCCAATGCCCATGCCCAGCTCGCTGGCCACCAGCATGGCGTCGGCAACGTTGGTAGAGAAACTGTCGTTTGGCGCGATCACGCACTGGTCAACCCCTTGCGGGAACACCCAGTCGCCTTCGTACATCGGGTAAGCCATGCGCAGGCAGCGATGGCCGTGCAAGTCTTCGGGGCGCTCCGGTACACCGTGGGTATCCAGGTAACCGGGGGCCGCGCAGGGGATACTGAAAATGTTGCCCAGCGGCACAGCGATCAGTTGCGAATCCGGCAGGGCACCGTCCACGGTAATCACCACGTCATGCCCTTCGGCCAGCGGGTCGGGGTTGCGCTGCGACAGCGTCAGCTCGATCACCACTTCCGGGTATAGCGTGTTGTAGCCAGCCACCAGCGGCATCAGCAACAGCCCCATGCCGTGCGGGCAGTGCAAACGCAGATGACCGCGAGGCGTAAGGTGCGCCCCTCGCGCTTCACCCACGGCTTCTTCGGTCAACAGCATGATCTGGCGCGCCCGCTCCAGAAACCGCTCTCCCGCCTCGCTCATGCGCAAGCGCCGGGTGGTGCGATGCAGCAGGCGGGTCTGCAGCTGGTTCTCCAGCTCGGCTACGATGCGCGAAACCTGCGCTGCAGAAATATCCAGAGCATTGGCAGCTGCAGCGAAGCTGCCACATTCCACCACACGGGTGAAGGTACGCATGGCATGCAGCATGTCCATGAAGGGGTGCTCCTTGTTTTATTCCTGCATTAAAGGCAGGAATCTATCACGGTTTAGCCCATTTATTGTGGATGACCAATGAATAGATCATTAGCCATCCATTAAAAAAGGAGCCTGTCATGAAACGCTCGATCGCTGTCCTTGCCATTACCGCTGCCTTCACCTCGTTCGGTGCTTTTGCCGGTGCAGGCGAAAACCAGCCCGCAAGCAGCACCTATGAATACGGCATGCCGCTGGACGTGGCCAAGGTCATCTCCATCACACCGGCCAGCAACGCCGCCGACTGCCAGGTTGGCACCGCGCACATGGTGTACGTCGACCATCAGGGCCAGAAGCGCGAAATCGACTACCGGGAAATGGGCAACTGCTCGCAGCAGTGAGTCAGCCCAGTACCTGGGTGATCCAGCCCACCTGCTGATTGAAATCGTCGATCTTCGCCTGAGGCACCGCATCGCGGGCCCGCTGGAAATTGGCCAGGGTCTGCTGCTTCTGCCGCAGCATGCGCCGCCACTTCACCACAAACGCCTCGCTTTTTTCCTGCATCAACACGGGGCCGAAGTACAGCTGTTCAGCGCTATACACCCCCCTGCCCGGCTCAGCGACGATAATCTCGTAATCGAAGCGGTTTTCCCGCAGCAGTTCCTCGCTGACGATCTGGTAGCCATTGCCCGCCAGCCACTGGCGCAGTTCGCGCTCACCGCCATTGGGCTGCAGTACCAGGCGCGTGACGCCGCCAAGGCGCTGCTTGCCGGCCTCGAGGATCTCGCACATGGTGTCGCCGCCCATCCCGCAGATGCTCACCACCGAGATACGGTCTTGCGGCTCGACCGCTGCCAGCCCATCGGCCAGGCGCACGGTTACCTGCTCTTGCAGGCCGTTTCTGCGCACATTGCGCTGTGCCGAGGCGAATGGCGTCTGTGCCACTTCACCCGCTACAGCGGCCTCGAGCACGCCACGCAGCATCAAGGCCACCGGCAGGTAGCCGTGGTCCGAGCCAATGTCGGCCAGGCGCGCCCCCTGCGGTACATGGGCGGCCACGCGCTCCAGGCGCCTGGACAAAGTCTGTTCGTTCAACGTAAACCTCTGGTTTTGCAATCGCCCGCGATTCTGACGGCGAACGCCGCGCATTTCAAACGCCGAGGCACCCTCGACCGGGCTGGTGCGCTCGCGTAGGCTTGCCGTTTTCCTTCCGTTGCAAGGCAGACACACCATGGCACATGCAGACATCATCTACACCCCGGACCCGGACGCCGAGTCGATTTCCTCGGACGTTGCCGAGTACAACGGCGTGCTGGTCACCACACAAATCCCGACCCACGCCGACGGCAGCCTGGAGCTGGGCGGCATCGTCGAGCAGAGCGAATGCACCCTGCAGGCGCTGAAAGTGGCCCTGGAAAAGGCCGGCAGCGGCATGGACCGCGTGCTGCACCTGACCATCTACCTGACCGACATGGCCGACCGCGCGGCGTTCAACGAGGTGTACCAGCGCTTCTTCAGCAAGCCCTGGCCGGTGCGTGCGGCGGTGGGTGTGGCTTCGCTGGCCTTTGAAGGCATGCGTGTGGAAGTGACGGCGATGGCTGCCAAGCGCTGAGCTGCGCTTGTCGGGGTGCGCAGCGCCCCCGACATCGTTGATTGACCGCAAAATCGCCGGGGCCGCTCTGCGGCCCTTTCGCGACGCAAGGCCGCTTCCACAGTTGCGCGTACCCGCAGCCAATCCCGCACCTCTCGGCACCCCAATGATGCCGCCAGCCCGTTTCACCGCTACAATGCCCGCCTAAACCGTGACAGCCCGAAAATATAACGACATGTCCCTTCCAAAGAATCACCTGGAACTGCTCAGCCCTGCCCGTGACGTGGCCATCGCCCGTGAAGCGATCCTGCACGGCGCTGACGCCATCTACATCGGCGGCCCGAGCTTCGGCGCGCGCCATAACGCCTGCAACGAAGTCAGCGATATCGCCGAGCTGGTCGAGTTCGCCCATCGCTACCATGCACGCGTGTTCACCACCATCAACACCATCCTCCACGACAACGAGCTGGAACCGGCGCGCAAGCTGATTCACCAGCTGTACGACGCCGGCGTTGACGCGCTGATCGTGCAGGACCTTGGGGTGATGGAGCTGGACATCCCGCCGATCGAGCTGCATGCCAGCACCCAGACCGACATCCGCACCCTGGAACGGGCCAGGTTCCTCGACCAGGCCGGGTTCTCGCAACTGGTACTGGCGCGGGAGCTGAACCTGCAGCAAATCCGGGCCATCGCCGCCGAAACCGATGCCGCCATCGAGTTCTTCATCCACGGCGCGCTGTGCGTGGCGTTCTCCGGCCAATGCAACATTTCCCATGCGCAGACCGGCCGCAGCGCCAACCGTGGTGATTGCTCGCAAGCCTGCCGCCTGCCCTACACGCTGAAAGATGACCAGGGCCGCGTGGTTGCGTTCGAGAAACACCTGCTGTCGATGAAGGACAACAACCAGACCGCCAACCTGGCTGACCTGGTCGAGGCCGGCGTGCGCTCGTTCAAGATCGAGGGCCGCTACAAGGACATGGGCTATGTGAAGAACATCACTGCCCATTACCGCAAAGAGCTCGATGCCATCCTTGAAGACCGTCCTCAGTACGCCCGCGCGTCCAGCGGCCGTACCGAACATTTCTTCGTGCCCGACCCGGATAAAACCTTCCACCGCGGCAGCACCGACTACTTCGTGACCGACCGCAAGGTCGATATCGGCGCTTTCGACTCGCCAACCTTCACCGGCCTGCCGGTGGGCGTAGTGGAAAAGGTCGGCAAGCGTGACATGCAAGTGGTGACCGACGTACCGCTGACCAACGGCGACGGCCTCAATGTGCTGGTCAAACGCGAAGTGGTGGGCTTCCGCGCCAACATCGCCGAACCGCGTGGCGAATTCGAAGAAGACGGCCACAAGCGCTACCGCTATCGCGTCGAGCCCAACGAAATGCCCGAAGGCCTGCACAAGCTGCGGCCCAACCACCCGCTGTCGCGCAACCTCGACCACAACTGGCAACAGGCCCTGCAACGCACCTCCTCCGAACGCCGGGTCGGCGTGGAGTGGCACGCCGTCCTGCGCGAGCAACGCTTGATGCTTACCCTGAGCAGTGAAGAAGGCGTGAGCGTGCAGGTGGCCCTGGACGGCCCATTCGGCGTAGCCAACAAGCCGCAGCAGGCACTGGAGCAGTTGCATGACCTGCTCGGCCAGCTGGGCACCACCCTGTACCACGCCGACCGCATCGAACTGGATGCCCCGCAGGCGTACTTCATTCCCAACTCGCAGCTCAAGGCCCTGCGCCGCGAAGCCATCGAGGCACTGACTGCAGCACGCGTGCAGGCGCATCCGCGTGGCGGGCGCAAGGCCGAGACCACGCCACCGCCGGTGTACCCCGAGTCGCACCTGTCGTTCCTGGCCAACGTATACAACCAGAAGGCCCGCGACTTCTACCACCGCCACGGTGTGCAACTGATCGATGCGGCCTATGAAGCGCATGAAGAACACGGCGAAGTGCCGGTGATGATCACCAAGCACTGCCTGCGCTTCTCCTTCAACCTGTGCCCCAAGCAGGCCAAGGGCGTGACCGGTGTGCGTACCAAGGTGGCACCGATGCAGCTGATTCAGGGTGACGAAGTGCTGACCCTGAAGTTCGACTGCAAGCCGTGCGAGATGCATGTGATAGGCAAGATGAAGAGCCATATCATCGACCTGCCGACCCCGGGCAGCGCGGTGGCCCAGGTGGTGGGGCATATCAGCCCCGAAGACTTGCTCAAGACCATCCCGCGCGGACCGCACTGAGTTCGCCGGGCAGGGCCTCTTCGCCGCTAAACCGATGTGTGTCCACCCCGATCAGGTGTAGGAGCGGGTTTACCCGCGAATACGGTAGCCGCGACAACAGTGAACGGCGGGTGGACATTGGCCAGCAGGCCCGGCCCTTTCGCGGGTAAACCCGCTCCTACACGGGCTTGTGCTTTTCCTGTAGGAGCGGGTTTACCCGCGAATACGGTAGCGGCGACAGCAGTGAACGGCGGGTGGACATTGGCCAGCAGGCCCGGCCCTTTCGAGGGTAAATCCCTCCTACAGGGGGCTTGTGGTTTCCCTGTAAGAGCGGCTTCAAAGAGCGCCGCTCAGCGTATCTGGTGCTTGTGCAGCAACCGATAGAACGTCGGCCGTGAAATGCCAAGCACCTTGGCCGCCACGCTCAGGTTGTCGCTGTGCCGGTTGAGCACATCGCACAGCGCCTGGCGCTCGGCGCGCTGCTTGTACTCTTCCAGCGTGCCCAGCGGCTGTTGTTCCGGGTCGAGCAGCTGCAACCCCAGGTCCTGCGCCTCGATCTGCCGCCCTTCAGCCAGCACCAGCCCGCGGCGCACGCGGTTGGCCAGCTCGCGCACATTGCCCGGCCAGTCATGCCGCCCCATCGCCGCCAGGGCATGGTCGCTGAACGATCGTGGCCGACGCCCGGTCTCCACGCTGTAGAAATGGGCAAAATGGTTGGCCAGCATCGACAGGTCACCATGCCGGTCGCGCAACGGCGCGGTCACCACCTGCAAGACGTTCAGGCGGTAATACAAGTCTTCGCGGAAACGCCCTTGCTCGATGGCCCGCTCCAGGTCCACATGGGTGGCCGCCAGCACCCGAACATCCACCGGTATTGGCTGGCTGCCACCCACCCGCTCGATGTGCTTCTCCTGCAAAAAACGCAGCAAGTTGGCCTGCAACTCCAACGGCAAGTCGCCGATTTCATCAAGGAACAGTGTGCCGCCGTCGGCCGCTTCGATACGCCCGGTCTTGCGCTGGTGGGCACCGGTAAAGGCGCCCTTTTCATGGCCGAACAGTTCGGACTGGATCAAGTGCTCAGGGATCGCCCCGCAGTTGATCGCGATGAACGGCTGCTCGCTGCGTTGCGACTGGCGGTGCAGTGTGCGCGCCACCAGCTCTTTGCCGGTGCCGCTCTCACCGCGGATCAGCACCGGCGATTCGGTGGGTGCCAGTTTACCCAGCAACTTGCGCAACTCGCGGATAGGCCGGCTTTCGCCGAGCAACTCATGGGTCGTCTCATCGACCTTGACGGCCCCCTTGCCGCGCAGGCGTGCCATGCCGAAGGCCCGGCCCAGCGTTACCTGCACGCGGGAGACGTCGAACGGCAGGGTATGGAAGTCGAAAAACCACTCACACACAAAATCACCGAACGCCGGCATGCGCAGTTGGTCGGCGCTGAGCACGGCAATCCATTCGGTGTTGCTGCGCTTGATCATGTCCTTGACCGCGTCCGGGTGCCTCAGGTGCGAAGCCTGCAAGCGCAATAGCCCGACATCGCACGTGTGGTCCAACGCGGCCCCGAGCATACAGCTGTCCACATCCCAACCTGCGTTGCGCAGACCAGGTAGCAAGCGGTGACAATCGTCGCAGGGGTCGACGATAAGCAAACGGCGTTGAGCGGCAGGCTGCTGCATAACCGATCCTTGGCGCCAGTTTTTGGTTTTTTGAAATAAAACAGCAAGTTGTGGCGCCCGTTTAACAGTAGCAACGAAGTTGACGGTGCCCAGTACCGTCTGTCTGCCGAATCATTTTTTTACAAACCGCCATGGGAATTTTCGCACTTTATCGACATCCCATGACGACGCCGGCAAGAACTGCGTCGACGCTTAAAAAAAAATTTACAGCCAATGTGTGACTTACCCACGAACAACGAGCATCAGTAGACATAACCCCGCGCTGCACTTCGCGATCAATGAGGCGACTTTGAAGCAACGCGGACTTCACTTCGATGTTTGGGACCATAGAGAGACCGAACCATGAATGCCCCGCTCCGTGTCAACGAAGCACTGCTGATTGCCGACCACGCCTTCGAACCTTTCCAGTGCGTAGCCTGGGATGCACCCAACGGTACTGGTGAACTGAGCCTGGCAGTGATCGACCGGACCAGCACCCGCATCGGCGCCAAGCAAGTGTCGTCGCGCATCTACTCCGACCCGGCCCAGTGGGCCAGCCTGATCGAAGAAGTGCGCGCCGAATTGTCTGAAAAGGGCTACGACCTGCAACCGTGGTCGATGCCAAAGTAATATCGGCCGGCACAACAAGTGCGTGCATGGTCACGCACTTGTACAACTTCTCTGTTGCTGTTGTGGCAACTTTCCCAATTGCGACAGAGTGTCGCAACCTGCCAGTTCAATCCACCACCTTGAATTGTTGCAAGTGCTGGTAATCGGCCCGCAATTGTTCTGCCAGACGCTGCGCGCGTCCCAGGCGCACTGGCGCCAGTTCCATATCGACCAACAACGTGGCGCATGGCATCGGCTGCACGGTATTGCTGTGCTGCAGGCGACCGTCGGTGAACACCAGGCAACGCAAGGCCTCTTGCGGGTGGGCTCGCTGCCGCGCCTGTAGCCAGTGCCGCGCCTGTTCCAGTGCGGCGATCAGCGGCGTGCCCCCACCTGCTCCCAAGGCCTGCAGCCAGGGTTGCAAGGCTGCGGATGCCTTCAGCCCGTGGCGCTGCCACTGTGGCGTGCGCCCGCTGGCAGTCAGCAGGGCCAGGCGGGCGCGCTGGCGATAGGCCTGGTCGAACAACGCCGCCAGCAGCCCTTTGGTCTGCGCCAGCGCCTGATGGCGCCGGGTTGAAGCCGAGGCATCGACGATCACCAGCCACAACTCTGCCGGCCTGCCTTGGCGCTGCTGCCAGCACAGGTCCTGTCGCTGGCGTGGCCGTCCTTTGAGCAAGGTTGGCAGCCAGGCTACCCGGCCGGCCGCCGCACTTCGCACGAGGCCACGGCGGCTACCGTTCTGCTTGCCTATGCCCGCTCTGGCATCCGCCCCTTTGGCTGGTGGCTGGGGGATGCTCAGGGCTTTTTTGCCCAGTTCGGCACCTCACGGCGCGCGCCGCTGGCCACCGGCTGTGCCGGTAATGCCCCCCAGTCGCCCTGCCCACCCTGTTCACCCGGGTTGCCGGCACCAGGCTGCTGGACAGGCGACTGTGGCGCCGACGGTGGGTTGGCCTGGGGCGTCATACGGCGGCGATGGCGCAAGGCGAATTCGGCCACCGCCTCGACATCCACTTCTTCGATAGCTGCAGCCCCCCGCCAGGCACAGTGGGCGCGCGCAGCGCGCAGCCACACCAGGTCGGCGCGCAGGCCGTCCACGCCGGCGGCGTAGCAGCGCTCGGTGATCCAGGCCAGCGCCTGGTCATCCAGGGCAATGTCGGCCAGGGCCTGGCGTGCCGCCTGGCAGCGCTCGCGCAGTTGCGCCTGGGCCTGGGCCCAGTGTGCGCAGAACGCCTGAGGGTCACTGTCGAAGGCCAGGCGGCGGCGAATGATCTGCTGCCTGGCCTCGGGCTCCGGCAACCCCTCCAGCGCCACGTTCAGGCCGAAACGGTCGAGCAACTGCGGGCGCAGCTCGCCCTCTTCCGGGTTCATGGTGCCGATCAGTACGAAGCGGGCGCTGTGCCGATGCGAGATACCGTCACGCTCGATGCGGTTTGTGCCGCTGGCAGCCACGTCAAGCAACAGATCGACCAAGGTGTCGGGCAGCAGGTTGACCTCATCGACATACAGCACACCGCCGTCGGCCTGGGCCAGCACGCCCGGGGAAAACTGCGCCTTGCCCTGCCCCAGCGCGGCATCCAGGTCGAGGGTGCCGACCAACCGCTCTTCACTGGCGCCCAATGGCAAGGTGACGAACGGGCCTTCGCCAAGCAGGTCGGCCAGGCCACGGGCCAGGGTACTCTTGGCCATGCCACGCGGCCCTTCGATCAGCACACCACCGATCCTGGGGTCGATGGCGGTCAGGCACAGCGCCAGCTTGAGGTCGTCTGCACCGACCACGGCCGCCAGCGGAAATTGTACGGGTTCACTCATTTCAAGCCTGTTCCTCGCCGTCGAGCAATTGTTCCTCAAGGGCTTCGCGGTAGTCGCCCGGCGCCTGCCACAAGCCGCGCTGCTGGGCCTCCAGCAGGCGCTCGGTGAGGTCGCGCAGGGCCTCGGGGTTGTGCTCGCGCATGAAATCGCGGGTCGCCGGGTCGAGCACATAGGCATCGGCCAGCCCCTGGTAATGATGGTCGTCTATCAGGTGCGTGGTGGCGTCGAAGGCGAACAGGTTGTCGACTGTCGCGGCCATCTCGAAGGCACCCTTGTAGCCGTGACGCTTGACCCCGTCGATCCACTTGGGGTTGAGCGCACGGGCGCGGATCACCCGGTTCAGCTCTTCCTTGAGGGTACGGATGCGCGGTCGGTCGGCCTGGCTGTGGTCGCCATGGTAGCTGGCCACCACCGCCCCGGACAGGGTTTCCGAGGCCGCCAGCATGCCGCCCTGGAACTGGTAGTAATCGTTGGAATCGAGCAGGTCGTGCTCGTGGTTGTCCTGGTTCTGCAGCACCGCCTGCACCTTGGCCAGGCGCTGGGCGAACTGGGCGCGGGCCGGGGTGCCGTCGTCGCTGCCGCCATAGGCATAGCCGCCGTGGTTGAGGTAGACCTCTGCCAGGTCGTCGCGGCTGTGCCACAAACGCCCGTCGATGGCGTTCTGCACCCCGGCACCGTATGCGCCGGGTTTGGCACCAAACACCCGCCAGCCAGCCTGGCGTGCGGCCTGCTCGGCATCCACACCTTGAGCCTGCAGCGCGGCCCGCTCGCTGCGCACACGGGCAGCCAGGGGGTTGAGGTCGTCAGGTTCGTCCAGCGCGGCCACGGCCTGCACGGCGGCGTCGAACAGGCGGATCAGGTTACCGAAGGCATCGCGGAAGAAGCCGGAAACGCGCAAGGTCACGTCCACCCGCGGGCGGTCGAGCAGGCTCAACGGCAAGATTTCGAAGTCGTCGACGCGCTGGCTGCCGGTGGCCCAGACAGGCCGCACGCCCATCAGCGCCATGGCCTGCGCGATGTCGTCGCCGCCGGTGCGCATGGTTGCCGTGCCCCACACCGACAGACCGAGCTGGCGCAAGTGATCGCCGTGGTCCTGCAGATGGCGCTCGAGGATCAGGCTGGCCGAGGCGAAGCCCAGGCGCCAGGCTGTGGTGGTGGGCAGGTTGCGCACGTCCACGGTATAGAAGTTGCGGCCGGTGGGCAGCACATCGAGGCGCCCTCGACTTGGCGCACCACTGGGGCCGGCGGGCACGAAGCGCCCGGCCAGTGCCGCCAGCAGGCCATGCATTTCAGCCGTGCCGCAGGCGTCCAGGCTGGGTGCGACCGCTTCACGCAGGGCTTGCACTACAGCGTGCACCGGTTGCCACTCACTCAGGTCGGGTAACTGTGCTGTGCCTTCCAGCGCCTGCCCGATCACCTGCAGTGCCAGCAGCTCAAGGCGCTCGCGGGTGTCGCCACAGGTGCGCCAAGGTTCATTGCTCATGGCCTGCAGCTGTTCAGGGCGCATGCCCTGCCACGGCTGCCCAAGGTCGCAATCGAGCGGGTCCCAGCCCGGTATCAGTGCCTTGGCCAAAGCCCGCAGCAAGCTGGCATTACCGCCACGGCCGTCGCCACGCTCAACCCGCAACAATGCCAGCAGCGTATCCAGGCGTAGCCGCCCTTCAGGTGACTGACCAAACACGTGCAGGCCATCGCGAATTTGCGACTCCTTCAGGTCGCACAGGTAGGTATCCAGGCGCGGCAGCCAGAGCGCCGCATCGTCCAGTTGCCCTTCCAGTTGCAACTCACGGTCAATGTGGTTGGCCTTGACCAGTTCGAGGATGTCACGCTGCAACTCGCGGGCACGCCTTGGGTCGAGCAACTGCGCTTCGTAGAATTCGTCGGCCAGTTGTTCCAGGTGGCGCAGCGGGCCATAGGTTTCGGCACGGGTCAGCGGCGGCATCAGGTGGTCGATGATCACCGCCTGGGTACGGCGCTTGGCCTGGGCACCCTCGCCCGGGTCATTGACGATGAACGGGTAGATGTTCGGCAGCGGGCCCAGCAGCGCGTCCGGCCAGCACTGCGCCGACAGCCCGACGCCTTTGCCGGGCAGCCATTCGAGGTTGCCATGCTTGCCGACGTGGATCACCGCATCGGCGGCAAATGCGTGACGCAGCCAAAAGTGAAATGCCAGGTAGCCATGCGGTGGCACCAGGTCAGGGTCGTGATACACCGCGCTGGGGTCCACCTGGTAGCCCCGCGCCGGCTGGATACCGACGAAGGTCAAGCCAAAGCGCAGGCCGGCAACCATCAGCCGGCCGCTGCGGAACATCGGGTCCTGTTCGGGCGGCCCCCAGCGTTCCAGCACTGCCTGGCGGTTGGCCTGCGGCAGGCGCTCGAAGGCCACCTGGTAATCGGCCAGGCTCAGGCTCTGGGCACAGGGGCGCTGGTCGAGGTGGTCGAGGTCGTTGGTCACCCCACCGAGCAACTGGTGGATCAGTTGCGTACCGCTGCCCGGCAATTTGGCCAGCGGGTAACCTTCGGCCTGCAGCGCCTTGAGGATGTTGAGTGCGGCGGCGGGCGTGTCCAGGCCGACACCATTTCCAATGCGGCCATCCCGGGTCGGGTAGTTGGCCAGCACCAGCGCCACGCGTTTCTGGGCATTGGGCAGGCGGGCCAGCTCGACCCAGCGGCGGGCCAGCTCGGCGACAAAGTCCATGCGCTCGGGGTGGGCGCGGTAGCAGACAACGTCGGACTGGCTGCGCTCGCTGCGCCAGGCCATGTCCTTGAAACTGACCGGGCGCGTGATGATGCGCCCGTCCAGCTCCGGCAATGCAATGTGCATGGCCAGGTCGCGCGCGCCCAGGCCCTGCTCGCTGGCTTCCCAGCCGGGCTGGTTGTCCTGCGCGCAGATGGCCTGCAGCACCGGGATGTCGCGGCGGAACGGGCGCAGGTTGGGGCGCTCGGGGCTGGACAAGGCGAAACCGGTGGTATTGACCAGCACTTCGGCGCCGACCTCGTCCAGCCAGGCTTCGACCTGTTCCAGGCAAGCGCTTTCCTTGAGGCTGGCCACGGCGATCGGCAACGGGTTCAGGCCGGCAGCCTGCAGGCGCTGGCAGAACACGTCGATGAAGGCGGTATTGGCCGCTTGCAGGTGCGAACGGTAGAACAGCAGCGGCGCCACTGGCTGCTCGGGGTGCCAGTGTGGGTACCAGTCCTCGAGTGTCGCGCTGCCCTTGGCGGGGTGATACACCGCCGTGCGCGGCAAAGGCTGCGGCTCGTCCCAGGCATAGTCGCGGCCCAGCCATTGGCTGGCCAGGCAGTTGAACAGGTTGATGGCGTTGGCCTTGCCGCCCTGGCGCAGGTAATGCCAAAGCCGCTCGGCCTGCTCACCGCGGACGTTGCCCAGGCTGGTCAGCTCCGGGTCCGGGCGGTCATCGCCCGGCACCAGAATCAGCTGCACGCCACGGGCGGCCAGCTCGACCAGTTGTTCGACGCCGTAACGCCAGTAACCAACGCCACCGTGCAGCGACACCAGGATGACCTTGGCGTGGCGCAGCACCTGGTCGACATACAGGTCGACCGAGGCATGGTTCTGCACCTGCATCGGGTTGGCCAGGCGCAGGCTGGGAAAGTCTTCGGGCAATTGCTCGGCGGTGTCGGCGAGCAAGGCCAGGTGTGAATCGCCGCTGCAGAGAATCACCAGCTCGGCGGGTGTCTGGCCGAGGTCGGCAATGCTGTCATCCGGTACGAAACCACCGGGCTGGGTCCGCAGCAGGTGCATGGGTCAGGCGCCCAGTGCCTGGCGCAGGCGCGCTTCCAGCTGGGCAGCATCGAGGTCCTGGCCGATCAGCACCAGGCGGGTGATACGCGGCTCATCGGCGCGCCAGGCGCGGTCGAAGTGCTTGTCGAAACGGGTGCCCACACCTTGTACCAGCAGGCGCATCGGCTTGCCCGGGATGGCGGCGAAGCCTTTGGCGCGCAAGATACCGAACTCCACCACCAGCTGGGTCAGCGCATCGAGCAGCAGGCTTTCGTCGGCTTCCGGCAGGTCGATGGAGATGGAGTCGAAAGCGTCGTGGTCATGATCGTCATGATCGTCGCCGTCGTGGTGCGAATCGTGGTGGGTTCGGCGGCCATCGATATGCGCCTCAGACTCGGCACCCACGCCCAGCAGCACCTCCAGTGGCAGCTTGCCGCTGCTGGCCTCGATCACTTTCACCGCCGGCGGCAGTTCTTCGGCCACCTCGGCACGCACCTTGGCCAGGCCTTCGGCGTCGATCAGGTCGGCCTTGTTCAACACCACCAGGTCGGCACTGGCCAACTGGTCAGCGAACAGCTCATGCAGGGGCGATTCATGGTCCAGGTTAGGGTCGAGCTTGCGCTGGGCATCGACCTGGTCCGGGTAGGCAGCAAAGGTGCCAGCGGCCACGGCCGGGCTGTCGACCACGGTGATGACCGCATCGACGGTGCAGGCGTTGCGGATTTCCGGCCACTGGAACGCTTGTACCAATGGCTTGGGCAGGGCCAGGCCGCTGGTTTCGATGAGGATGTGGTCGAGGTCGCCACGGCGGGCCACCAGCTCACGCATCACCGGGAAGAACTCTTCCTGCACGGTGCAGCAAAGGCAGCCGTTGGCCAGCTCGTAGACGCGGCCGCTGGCTTCTTCCTCGGTGCACCCGATGCTGCACTGCTTGAGGATTTCGCCATCGATGCCCAGTTCACCAAACTCGTTGACGATGACCGCAATGCGGCGGCCCTGGGCGTTGTCGAGCATGTGGCGCAGCAAGGTGGTCTTGCCCGAGCCGAGGAAGCCGGTGACGATGGTGACGGGGAGCTTGGCCAGTGTTTTCATGTCGCATTGCCCTTGGCAGTGTGGCGCGGGCATGCAGGACGACAGCCGCAGGCCAGGCCGGCCGGGCTTGTTCGCCACCGGATCACCCCGCCCGGTTGAAAGTCGAAAACGTGACGAGGCAGGTCTCCTGGCTTGCACCGTTCCATATCCCTGTTCAGTCGAACAGCGGGCTGGCGGGATGACGCCTTCCCGCGCGCTGGCGCAGTGGCTGTGTCGATCCGTTGTCGGTGCTTACAGTTGCGGGGGCAGCCGCGGCTTGTACCGCGTTCCCGTCTTAGCTTCGGCCAGGCCGAAGAACCTCGAAGTGGGCAAGGCTACGCAGTGGCTGGCGGGTGGTCAACCATTGCTGCCGGCTGGTCGACCATAAGGGGAGCAACTGCGCTAAAGTGGCACCTTTTCAACGGACAAGGACGCACCATGCCCCTCGCCCCCGCCATACCTGTCCTGCGCATATTCTCGATCGACAAGGCCAAGGAGTTCTACCTCGATTTCCTGGGTTTCAGCCTGGACTGGGAGCACCGCTTCAGCCCGGACTTGCCGTTGTACATGCAGATCCATCGTGATGGCCTGATCCTGCACCTTTCAGAGCACCATGGCGATGCCTGCCCTGGCTCGACCGTGTTCGCCCGCCTCGACGACCTGCACGCGCTTGAGCGTGAATTGCAGGGTAAACAGTACGGTTTCGCCCGGCCCGAGGCCGAGCGCCTGGATTGGGGCCTGCAGATGCAGGTGTGGGACCCGTTCGGCAACCGCCTGCGCTTTTGCCAGCAGATCGATGACGAGGCCAACCCGTGAAGGCACTGGGCAAACGCGAAATGGGCCGCCTGGAGCGGGAGTTGGTCGCGTGCCTGACCGATGCCTGCGAAGCCGCCAAGGCGGAGATTGTCGGCTTCAGTTGGCTTACCCATCGCCTCCACCCCGAGGACTTTCCGGGCAGCCTGCGTATTACCTGGGTATTCGAGCAAGAGGCTGACAAGGCAGCGGCCGTGGTCGGTGATGCGAAGGCGCGCATGTTGGCACTTACCGCTCTGGCGCTGGAGCAAGCCGGCATTCAGCTGGACCATCCGGCCTGGCATGTGCGATTCGACAGTGAAGAAGCCTGCGCGCACGGCCATGGCGGAGACTGGGCCAAGCGCTTGCAGACGCAGCGCTGAGCCCCAACCGGCAGCCGGTGCTTTACCCGGCCCCAGACGGTCCGTTAGGCTACGCATTCTCTAAATTACGAGGTGTTCGTCCAATGCGCCATTGATGCCGCCGTCCGTTCGACGGCCAGTCTTCAGCCTCCGGTTCGTTCCGGAGATGTCGCGGCATTTGTGGAGTTGTGCATGACGAACACGTCGATTCTGACGCTGGACAGCGTCTCCTTGGCCTTGCCTGATGGCAGGCCGCTGTTTAGCAACCTCAACGAAACCTTCGACCAACGCCGCACCGGCCTGGTCGGGCGCAATGGCGTGGGCAAAAGCCTGCTAGGGCAGATTCTTGCCGGCCGGCGTGAACCGAGCAGCGGCCATTGTCGGCGCCTCGGGCTTGTCCATTTGCTGGACCAGCAAGTCATCGCGCGCAGCGCCACGCTGGCCGACCTGGCCCAAGTGGGGCCGGTGATTGCGGCGCTGGAGCGCATCGAGCAAGGCAGCATCAAACCCCAGGATTTCGACACCGTTGGTGAGCGCTGGGATATGCGCGAGCAATTGCAGCTGCAGCTTCAGGGCCACGGGCTGGGTCAACTCGACTGGCGCCAGCCCGCACGAACCCTGAGCGGTGGCCAAGCCATGCGCGTGGCGCTGATTGGCGCGTGGCTCAGCGATGCCGATTACCTGATCCTCGACGAGCCAAGCAATCACCTGGACAGCAACGCCCGCGCCCAGTTGCTGAGCATGATCGAAGAATGGGACCGTGGCTTGCTGGTGATTAGCCACGACCGCAGCCTGCTGGCGCACATGGCACGCATTGTCGAATTATCCAGCCTGGGCTTGCAGGCCTACGGTGGCAACTACAGCCTCTATAGTGCGCAAAAAGCCAACCAGACGGCGCAGGCGCAGCAGCAACTTGCCCGGCTGAAGCAGGAGCAGCAACGCCAGGCCCGTGAACTGCAGCGCCAACGCGAAGACCTGGAGCGCCATCAGGCCCGGGCCGGGCGCCAAGCCAAGCACGCCAACCAGGCCAAGATTCTGGTCGACCGCAAGCAGAAGCGCAGCCAGGCCACTGCTGGCAAGCAGCGCCGCGACCATCGCGATGCTCGGCAAACGCTACTGGGCAAAGTGCGTGACGCCGCCCGCGAGGTGGAGCAAGACAGCGCCATTACCTTGCACGCGCCCGCACCTCAGCGCCATCCGGGCCGAGAGGTCTTGGCCTTGCAGGCACTTTGCTTGCCCCATGGAACCCGCAAAGCGCTTGACCTGCGCTTGTGCCTGGGCCAGCGCGTAGGGCTGATCGGCGCCAATGGCAGTGGCAAGTCCACCCTGCTCAGGCTGCTGAATGGGGAATTGCCGGCATCGCCCGACAATGTGCACCTCAGTGGTGAGACCGCCCTGCTCGACCAGCACTGCAGCACACTGGCAGGCAACCGCAGCGTGCTCGAACACCTACGCCAAGCCAACCCGACGCTGGCCCAGGGGAAATTGCGCAGCCGCCTGGCGCAACTGGGCCTGGATGCGGCCCGTATCGAACTGCCCAGTAGCCTGCTTAGCGGCGGCGAGCGTATGAAGGCGGCGCTGGCCGCCGTGCTGTACCGCGAACGGCCGCTCGACCTGTTGCTGCTGGACGAACCCGGCAACCACCTGGACCTGCCATCGCTGACAGCCCTGGAACGTATGCTCGGGCAGTTTCGCGGGGCGCTGATAGTGGCGTCCCATGATGCAGTATTGCTGGAAAACCTGGCGCTGGATGAGTACTTGCTGTTGTAGAAACCGAAAAAAAAGCATCGCAGCCTATCAATTCGTGACTGGCCGTTCCCGATCCGCGTGGGATGTATTAAGGTGGCATGGTGCGCATACAACAGCAGCCCGAGCGATCGGGCACTTGCAAGACAATGAGGGTGTCATGAGCAACGAAAGCATTAATTGGGACAAGCTGGGTTTCGACTATATCAAGACTGACAAACGCTACCTGTCCGTATGGCGCAATGGCGAGTGGGACAAGGGCACCCTGACCGAAGACAACGTACTGCACATCAGTGAAGGCTCCACGGCCTTGCACTATGGCCAGCAGTGCTTCGAAGGCCTGAAGGCCTACCGTTGCAAGGACGGCTCGATCAACCTGTTCCGCCCGGACCAGAACGCCGCCCGCATGCAGCGCAGCTGCGCACGCCTGCTGATGCCGCACGTGCCGACCGATGTGTTCATCGAAGCGTGCAAGCAAGTGGTCAAGGCCAACGAAAAGTTCGTACCACCGCACGGCAAAGGCGCCCTGTACCTGCGCCCGTTCGTGATCGGCACCGGCGACAACATTGGCGTGCGCACCGCCCCCGAGTTCATCTTCTCGGTGTTCGCCATCCCGGTTGGTTCGTACTTCAAGGGCGGCATGAAGCCGCACAACTTCCAGATTTCCAGCTTCGACCGTGCTGCCCCACAGGGCACCGGCGCGGCCAAGGTCGGCGGCAACTACGCTGCCAGCCTGCAGCCGGGTGCTGAAGCGAAGAAGGCCAACTTCGCCGACGCCATCTACCTCGACCCGCTGACCCACACCAAGATCGAGGAAGTCGGTTCGGCCAACTTCTTCGGCATCACCGCCAACAACGAGTTCGTCACCCCGAAATCGGCCTCGGTACTGCCAGGCATCACCCGCCTGTCGCTGATGGAACTGGCGCAATCACGCCTGGGCCTGACCGTGATCGAAGGCGACGTCGAAATCAGCAAGCTGGACCGCTTCATCGAAGCCGGCGCTTGCGGTACTGCTGCGGTGATCACCCCGATCGGCGGTATCGAGTACAACGGCAAGCTGCACGTGTTCCACGACCTGGAAAAGGTTGGCCCGGTTACCCAGAAGCTCTACAACGAGCTGACCGGCATCCAGAGCGGCGATGTTGAAGCACCGGCAGGCTGGATCGTCAAGGTCGACTGAGGCGCATCAGATGTATGAAAACGGGGCATGCCAGCGATGGCATGCCCCGTTTTTTTGACAGAGTTGATGACCCTGTGGGAGCGGGCGTGCCCGCGAACACCGGCGCAGCAGGTGCCATCCACCGTGTCGCCTGCTTCGCGGGCTTGCCCGCTCCCACAGGGAACGCGTGAGCATTCGCAATTGGGGCCGGCTACTCATGCCACGCGACGCTGCATGAGCAGATGCCGGGCTTTGTCGAACGCCCAGTTGTACAGCACCGTGTAGGGCAGGATGATCACGAAGAAGCCCAGCTCCACCATGAACGCCTGCAGCAGCGAAATCTCCAGCATCCAAGCCGCCACCGGCAGGCACCACACCACCAGGCCGGCTTCGAAGCCAAGACCGTGCACGAAACGCGTACTGGCCTTCCAGTTGATGCGTTCGGTTTGCACCCAGCGATCGACCAGTGCGTTGTAGACCATGTTCCACAGCATGGCGATCACCGACAGGGTCACCGCCAGCGCGCCCGCCGTTGCCAACGACTTGCCCATGATCCAGGACAGCAGCGGCGCACACAGCAGTACCGCAAAAACTTCATAGCCAACGGCGTGGACCAGGCGTTCGGTGAAAGACACGTTTTTCATTGCAAATTCCATCCATTGCGGGAGTCGTACTTCCCATTTTCTTTGATAGAACTGATACTCGCGACATAGCTACCATCGGTTTTATCAATACTATGCGTTACTCTCCCGAAGCTCTGGTCGCCTTTACTGAAGCCGCCTCGCTAGGTTCGTTTTCTGCGGCGGCGCGCAAGCTGCACAAAAGCCAGTCCACTGTCAGCATCGCCATCGCCAATTTCGAGGCCGATATCGGCTGCCAGCTGTTTGACCGCAGTGGCCGACACCCCACGCTCAATGAGGCGGGCAGGCAGGTGCTGAGCCATGTCGAAGCAATTCTCGACGCCAGCGCCCAGCTCGATGCGCTGGCAGTGCGACTGGCGCAAAATGTCGAGGCGCTGGTATCTGTGGTGATGTCGGACAGCTACAGCGTAACGTTCCAGGGGGCGGTGATGACTCGTTTCGCCCAGCACTACCCTCATACCGAGCTACGCTGCGGCCCGGCGGAGGACGCTGATGTGATCGAGATGATCCAACAGGGCCTGGCCCATGTCGGCATCCTTGCCACACAGCCCGGCTACCCCGCCGACGTGGCCGTGGCGCGCTTGCCGGAGCAGGCAGAGTTCGGCGTGTATGTCGCCAGCGAGCATCCGCTGGCGAGCCTGGCGCAGGTAAAGGCGCAGCACCTGGAGAACGCACGACAGCTGTATATCAAGACCTATGCCCCCAGCCTGCACCATGGCCGTGGCCAAGCGTGGTCGGCACCGGATTACCTGACCCTGCTTGAGTTCGCCGTGCGCGGGTTTGGCTGGGCCGAGCTGCCCAGGGCGCTGGTAAAACGGTTTGGCAACGAGCTGGTGGAGTTGCAGATAGCGGGCTACCCCCGGCGGGTGGATATGGATGTGGCCTGGTCGAGCCGGCGTGCCTTGGGGCCGGCCGGGCAATGGCTGGTGCGACAGATGTTGGGCCAATAGTTGTGTCGCCTGCCCGAACTTGAAGTGCGCCCAGACACAACAACCGGTACACCCAGCGACAAGCCTTCCCCCCACCCCGCCCCTTAGCCTGTCACCACGCGCCGCCCCGCTGCGGCACGCACCCAAAAAAGCACAAGAACAAACGTTGGTGACCTATGCAGACAGTAGATCCGATCACCCTTGCGGTTGTCCGGGGTGCGCTGGAGACAGCGCAACGCGAAATGACCCTGACCCTGGAAAAGACCGGGCGCTCCAGTGTGTTCAACCTGGCCCACGACTATTCCAACTCGCTGTTCGACCACTTGCCGGAAATGATCCTGCAGGGCCAGGACATTCCCATCCACCTGGGCTCGCTGATCCCGGCCATGAAGTGCGTGGCCGAGTTCTTCGGCGACGACATCGCCGAAGGCGACGTGATCTACCACAACGACCCCGCCTACAAGGGCAGCCATATTCTCGACTGCTGCATGTACAAGCCGGTGTACTACCAGGGCGAACTGGTGTTCTGGACCGTGTGCAAGGGCCACCTGACCGACATCGGCGGCCCTGTACCCGCCGGTTACAACCCCGACGCCAAGGAAATCTACGCCGAAGGGCTGCGCATTCCACCGGTCAAGCTGTGGGAAAAGGGCAAGCGCCGCGAAGACGTGATCAACTTCATGCTCACCAACATGCGCGCCCGCCCCTATCAGGAAGGCGACCTTAATGCCCAGTACGGCGCCTGCAAGGTCGGCGAGCGGCACTTGCTGGAGCTGCTGGACAAGTACGGCGTGGCCCAAGTGCGTGCCTGCATTGCCGAGCTGAAGAACATGGCCGACCGACACATGCGGGCGCTGTTGCGCGATGTGCCGGACGGTGACTACAGCGGCACCGCCGTTCTTGAAGATGCCGGCCACGGCCTGGGTGAACTGGCCATCACCGCCCATGTGCGGATCCGTGGCGACCAGGCCCATGTACGCATCGAAAGCCCGCCGCAGGTGCCGTACTTCATCAATTCCTATGAGGGCAACTCGGTATCCGGGGTATACCTGGGGCTGATGATGTTCGCCCAGGTGGCGCCGCCTTACAACGAAGGCCTGTATCGCTGCGTAACGGTCGATGTCGGCCCCAGGGGCACGCTGTGCAATGCCGAGGAACCCGCGCCCCACGTCAATTGCACCACCACGCCGATGGAAACCCTCGCCGATGCCGTGCGCACGGCGCTGGAACAGGCCTCGCCACAGCGGGTAACGGCCTCCTGGGGGCACACCAGCGGCATCAACATCGCCGGCCACGACCCGCGCAACGGCAACAGCGAGTACGTGACGATGGTGCTGGCCTCGATCATTTCCGGTGCCGGTGCCAACCAGGTGATGGATGGCTGGCACGCCTGCGGCCCGCTGTGCTGCTTCGGAGCGCTGATGAGCGGTGACATCGAGCTGCTCGAACACGCTTATCCGGTGCTGATCCACCGCTACAGCCTGATGGCCGACAGTGGTGGCGCCGGTGAGTTGCGCGGAGGTTCGGGCACCCGCCTGGAGATCGAACCGCTGGACCACGCCATGACCGTAGTCGGCTTCGGCGAGGGCCGCCAGTTGCCCACCGCCGGTGCCGCCGGGGCTCGCAATGCCCTGCTTGAGCCCAAACTGGGCCGGCTGATCCATCGCCACGCCGATGGCCGCGAAGACCACTACACGCAGAACCCCATGCTCACCCTGCAGCCCGGCGAACGCATCATCAACATCAACCCCGGTGGTGGTGGCTACGGCGACCCGCTGCGCCGCCCGGTCGCAGCAGTACTGGAGGACGTGCGCAACGGCCTGGTCTCGCCACAAGGCGCAGCCCTGGAATATGGCGTGGTCCTCGATGCCGATGGCCAACTGGACGAAACAGCCACCCGCCTTGCCCGCGCCCCGCGCTAACCGGAGAACCATCATGCGTAACCAATATCGCCTGGGCATAGACGCTGGCGGCACTTTCACCGATTTCATCCTGGCCGACCGCGACGGCGGCGTGCAGCTGTTCAAGGCCCCGTCCACGCCGCAGGATGGCACCCTGGCCATTCGCGCCGGCCTGGCACAGATCGCTGACGCCACCGGGCGCAGCCCGGCCGAACTCATCGCCAACTGTGACCTGTGCATCAATGGCACCACCGTGGCCCTCAACGCGCTGATCGAACGCACCGGGGTCAAGGTAGGCCTGCTGTGCACCGAGGGGCACGAGGACAGCCTGGAAATCCGCCTGGGCCACAAGGAAGAAGGCCACCGCTACGACGCCCATTACCCGCCGGCACACATGCTTGCCCCACGCCACCTGCGCCGCCCGATCGGTGGCCGTATCCTTGGCGATGGCCGGGAGCACAGCCCGCTGGACGAAGCCGCCATCCATGCCGCCATCGACTACTTCCGTGCCGAAGGCGTGCAGGCCGTGGCCATTTCCTTCCTGTGGGCGGTACGCAACCCCAGCCACGAACAGCGGGCCGCCGAGCTGGTACGGGCTGCCCTGCCCGAGGTGTTCGTCTGCACCGGCTGCGAGGTGTTCCCGCAGATTCGCGAATACACCCGCACCTCCACCACCGTGGTCAACGCCTACCTCAGCCCGGTAATGGCACGTTACGTGGCGCGCATCGACAGCCTGTTCCAGGAACTTGGCGCACAGCAGCCGGTACGCTACTTCCAGTCCAACGGCGGGTTGGCGCCCGGGCACCTGATGCGTGAGCGCGCCGTCAACGCGATCAACTCCGGTCCGGCCTCAGCGCCACAAGCCGGGCTGGCAGTAGCCAAGCCGTTCGGTATCGACAACGTCATTACCGTGGACATGGGCGGCACCTCATTCGATATCACCCTGACCAACGCCGGACGCACCAACTTCAGCAAGGACGTGGACTTCCTGCGCCAGCGCATCGGCGTGCCGATGATCCAGGTGGAGACCCTGGGTGCCGGCGGTGGCTCCATCGCCCACCTGGACGAATTTGGCATGCTCCAGGTCGGACCGCGCAGCGCCGGCGCCATGCCTGGGCCGGTGTGTTACGGCAAGGGTGGCCACGAACCCACGGTCACCGACGCCAACCTGGCACTTGGCTACCTGCCCGACGGCGCACTGCTGGGCGGCAGTATCCGCCTGAACCGCCAGGCCGCGCTGGACGCCATCCAGAGCAATATCGCCGAACCGTTGGGCATCAGTGTGGAACGCGCGGCATTTGGCATCACCACCCTGGTCAACCTGAACATGGTCAACGGCATCCGCCGCGTATCGATCGAGCGCGGTCACGACCCGCGTGACTTCGCCCTGATCGGCGCAGGCGGTGCGGCGGGCATGCACGTGGTGCGCCTGGCCGAAGAAATCGGCATGCACACCGTGCTGATCCCCAAGGTAGCCTCGGGCTTGTGTGCGTTCGGCCAGATCCTGTCCGACGTGCGTTACGACCAGCTCACCAGCCTGTCGATGCGCCTGGACGCCGGGCACGTGGACCTGGCGCAACTCAACCACACCCTTGCCGAGCTGCGTCAGCAAGGCCTGGCCAACCTGCGCGAAGACGGCTTTGGCGACCAGGCCAGCAGCTGCCACTACACCTTGGAGATGCGCTACCTGGGGCAAGTTCACGAATGCAGTGTGGACCTGCAGCAGCACAGCCTGGACGAGGCAGGACTGGCCGCGCTGATCAGCCGCTTCCACAGCCGCCACCAGACGCTGTACTCGTACAGCGAACCCGACAGCCCGGTGGAGCTGGTGAACCTGGAGTGCTCGGTGATCGGCCACCTGCCACGCCCGCCGCAACCCGAGCTGCTGGGGCCGGCCGAGCCCCCCGCCCCCACCGCGCAAACCGTCCGCCCGATGCTGTTCAGTGCCGACGGTGAATGGCAGCCCACACCGGTGTTCAACGGTAACCACCTGTTGCCAGGGCAGACCGTGCATGGCCCCTGTGTGATCGAGGAAGACACCACCAACATTGTCCTGCCACCCGGCTGGCAGGCTCGCCTGGAGCCTTCGGCCACCTACTGGGTGACACGCGGGGGTTGATCTTGCGGTCGGCGCGCGCCGATCATGGGCCTGATAACCGCCCGGCAGTTTTGCGCTGCCGGGCGGTTCGTACAATAACAAGAGCTGCTTGAGTAGCTTGCCTGCAGTTCCTTTTTTCAATGCTGCCCTCTTTGAAAAAGGACCAACCATGCCCACAGAACTCTCGACCCACGGCTGGCCACAACCGGAACGCCAGGCACGCTGGGCCGAAGCCATCAGTGACACCTATTTCCCCTTGAGCCTTGAATTTGCTGCCGGACAGCCGTTCGATGGCCACCTGCAGCGCTGGAGTACGCCGAGCACGCCACTGAGCCTGTCGCGCTTGCGGTCCAGCCAGCTGGGTTACTCGCGCAGCAAAGCGCATATCGGCCAGGACCATGAAGCGTTCTACCTGGTGACCGTGCCGCATGGCAGCGAAGTGCACTTCGAACAGGACGGCCACCAGATCAGTTGCAGCCCGGGCGGTTTCATCGTCGAGCGCGGCGATGCACCCTACCGCTTCCACTACGGCACGCAGAACGACTTGTGGGTGCTCAAGCTGCCCGAGCGTGCGCTCAAAGCCAACCTGCTGGGGCACAAGCGCTATACCCGGCATTGCTTCGATGCCCGTCAGGGCCTGGGGCGCATCTTCGTCGAGCAACTCGACCTGTGTGCCCGCCATTTCGACACCAGCCCCGCGGCAGCCCGGCATTTACTGCTGGAACAGGCTTCTGCCACCCTGCTGCTGGCCTTGCAACAGGATGAGCGCGTGCTGGGCAGCGAAGGCAGCAACCTCAGCACCCTGCACCTGACGCGGGTCGAGCAGTACGTGCAGCAAAACCTGGGTGACCCCGAACTGTCGCCACAAACCATCGCCAGCGCCTGTGGGCTGTCACTGCGTTATCTGCACAAGCTGTTCGCGATCACGCCTTACACCCTTAACGAATGGGTACGCCTTCAACGCCTGGAGGCCGTGCACCGGCAACTGCGCGACCCGCATTGCCACCTGGCCATCGGCGAACTGGCATTTCGCTGGGGTTTTGCCGACCAGGCGCAATTCACCCGCGCGTTTCGCCAGCAGTATGGGTGCACGGCGAGCGAAGTGCGGGCTACGCGTACGCACTGATAAAAGCAACGGAAACGTGCCCGCTTCCACAGGGGCCGCAGCTGCGTTGGCTGTGCGGGCTCAATCCCCCGCCGCCACATCCACCACTTTCCAGCTGTCATCCGGGTCGAAGCGTTTCATCTCCTTCGCCAGCCTGTCGCCATTCGGCCCGAGGTCTTTTTCGAACACTTGGCCGTCATGGCTGATCATGAAGCTCATCACCCCGGTGTCGTCGTATTTGGCCGGCCAGGCGACCATGGCGAAGCCACGGCTCATCTGGTTACCGATCAGGTAGCTGTAGGCACCGCCCGGGGCGGACGGGCCCTGTGCATCCAGGATGCGGAAGTGGTAGCCATACCAGGCGTCACCGACCACATCCTGGCCGAACAGCGGGCCCAACGGGCTGACGTCACCGTCGCCATCGTCATCCCAATACAGCCCGTCATGCTTGCCCGGCTCGCTGAAAATCTTCTGTGCGTACTCCAGCGCACCATTGCCGTTATGGTCCTGGGTGGCGTAGTCCATTTGCGCATCGTGATAGGCCAGCAGCGACTGCAGAACACCCAGCTCGTTGCGCCCGATACGACGGGCGCGGATTTCGGCACTGCCCGCCTTGAGGTCGAAGCGCCAGCCCTGGCTGGTTCTGGTCAGCGGTATGGGCAAGGTCCAGTGACCGGTGCCCACCGCCAGGATGGCCTTGCCCTCGCCTGACATGTCGATGCTGTGCTGTGCGCGATACTGCTCGAGGAAGGTATCCACATCGCTGCGTTGCACACCACCGCGCGGTATGTAGGTGCGCCAGTCATCGCCCAGCAACTGGGCCAGGCGGGCTTCATCAGGTTTTTCCTGGCCCAGCGCCGCGACAAAGGCTTCCACGGCCTTCTCCGGCGTTGAGAAGGCTTGCTGGGCAGCGGCCATGAACGACCAGGCCAGACCTGCCGTCAGCAGCAATGCAGCGAGTGTTGGGCGCTTCATCGACGGCCTCCTGCGCCGCGACGTGCGGGCGCACTGGGCCGGGAGATCGGGTGCCCGGCGGCACGCGACGCACCAGGCCGCTGAGCGAACGACTGGCTGGTACGGCCGCGGTTGGCCTGCGCGCTGGTGCGCGACGGTGAGCGCACGCCGTCGAAAGCATTGTTGCGGGCACGGCCTGCCGTATTGGCAGGACGGCTCTGCGCCGGCTGCCGCGCCTGGCCGTCGCCCTGCCGGCGTTGATTGGCCAGGTTGCCGTTCTGCTGGCGGCCTTGGTCATTGCGGGTTTCCTGCCGACGGTCAGTAGCCCGCGCGCCATCATCACGGGACGGCATGCGGTTGCCGCCAGGATTGCCTGCCTTGACCTCGCGCATTTGTTCGCGGGCCTGACGGTTACTGGTAGCCGGCCGTTCGATACCTGCGCGGTCCATCGATGCCCTGGCTTTGTCTCGGGCCTGGGCCCGTTGGGCGTCGTCGCCACGGAACGCGGTGCGCTGAGTCGCACCGTCCAGCTGGCGGCCATACTGCTGACGGCTGCGAGAATCGCGGTATGGCACCCCGTCCCGGTTGGCGGCATTGTGCTGCCATTTGTTCTGGTTGTTGGTGATGCGGTTGTTGACGTTGAGGTTGTTGTAGCGGTTGACGTCAATGTCGATGTCATTGTTGTCCCAGTCGCAATCGCCCCACAACGAGGCAACGATCGCCACGCCGGTACCGAAGGCCAGGCCGGCCACCAGCGCGGAACCGGGGTAGTACATGGGCGGCGGCGGATAATACACCGGCGGCGAGGCCGGGTAGGCCCAGGTGCCATAGGTGGTGGTCGGGTTATAGCTGGGCACATACACCACTTGCGGGTCGGCCGGTTCGATGACGATGGTGGTGGGCGGGCTGCTGGCCGCTGCCCCTTGGGTGCTACTGCCGCTGGCGGCTGGCGCAGGTGCGGTCTGCACGGTTACGTTCTGGTACTGGCTGCTCTGCAGATTGCCGGCGGCCTGCGCCTGGTGGCGCAAACGCTGCACGCTGCCCATGACATCATCGGGCTGGGCGAGGAAAGCATCGCCCAGGCGCTGCACCCAGACCGGGTCCTGGCCAAGTGTTGCCAGCACCTGCGGGAAGGCCACCAGTGCCTGTACGCTAGGGTCCCAAGGCTGCTTGGCCACTTGCCTGACTGCATCGTCGCCGGTGGCCTTGGGGTTGGCCTTGGACCAGGTCACGGCTTCATTGACCTGCCCCGGGTAGGTTGACGCCATCAGCACCTGAGCCAGCAGCTGATCAGGGTACAAGGCAATGGGGGCCAGCATCTGGTCCAGTTGCTCCTGGGAGAACACCGGGTCCTTGGCCACGGGCGTGGCAGCGGATGGCGCCGGATCCGGCGCGGGCACGTCTTCGGCCAGCACCAGGCCCGGAGCAGCGCTCAGGCAAAGCAGTGCCGACAGGACAGCAAACAATGGCATGCGCATCGCTTATCCCCACAAGGTCAGACCGCGTGGGTTAAGGGTAGCAATGGCGGTGCCGTTGACCAGACGAGGGGACGCAAACTTTTCGCGCTTCAACGGTGGGATGGTTGATGCGTTTGAGTCTAGGTGGGCTTCGCCGGAACCGTCGATAGTCACTATCGAGCAGGGCAATTTCTACCGAGCACTGTGGCCGCATAACCTAGCGCCATCCCCACGCTACCTCCTAGACCGCCCTGGAGCTAACCGATGAATACCTTGGCCCGCCAGCTGTCCGCCACCCTTGTCGTTTTTGCCATCGCCGTGATCAGCGGCTGTGCCAGCCACCCTGAACTGCGCCCGTACACCGCAGAAGAAACCCGCCAGTTGCAACTGGAAGCCTTACAGCGCCGCGGCCTGTCGCTGGACAATTACGAGCAGCAACGGCGGGTGATCCTGCGTGCCGACAAGCTGCCTGTAGTGACCGAGACCGCCGACGCTGAACGTTCGACCAAAGGCTGAACGGGCTAGCCGGCGGTTCCCTCCCTCCACTTGCGCAGGTATTCTCTACCGCTCAACCGCAAGCCTTCCAGGACGGAGACCATGATCAGGCCCCTTCTGTTGCTGAGTGCTGCACTGCTTTTCAGCCCCGTGTTACCAGCCCAGCAGATGAAACGCCAGCTGGGCGATTTCGACTTCACACTCGGCACCACTCCCTCGCGCAGCATGGCGCAAGGGCTTATCTCCCCCAGCGCCGTCGGCGCGTTCCATGGCGGGCTCGACCTCAGCCACCCCAGTGGTTGGTACCTGGGCCAGTACGCCCCAAGCATGGGCGTCACCCCCAACTCGACCCTGCGCCTGGACAGCTACCTGGGCTACAAGCACCATTTCGACAGCAGCCTGGGCTACGAGGTAGGGTTGATCCATTACAGTCAGCCCAATATCGCAGGCCCCGACAGCTACGCCCTGTATGGGGGGATTTCGGTGCTGGGCAGCCGCCTCGGCGGGGCGCTGCGCGACAACCCCGACAACCGCACGGGCACGCTGTTCGCCGACTTCGGCCATCTGCCGATGTTCGACGTCGACTTTACCGTCAAGCTCGCCCACCACCGCCTGGGCACGCCGTTCACCATTGGCGATGGCAGCCAGGTGAATACCTTTTCCGATTGGTCACTGGAGCTGTCGCGGCCCTGGCTGGGCATCGACCTGAACCTGATCTACAGCAACTCCAGCCTGAGTGGCGCGAGCTGCGATGCCTATGCGGGCATCAATACCTATTGCGACAGCGTGGTCACACTCAAGGCCCAGCGCAGCTTTTTTTAACGGCGCGGCGCCAACGCCAGGGCAATACCGCCCAACACCACCACACAGGCGATCAACAAACGCAACGACACCGACTCGCCGATCAGGGCAACCCCGCCCAGTGCAGCAATCACTGGCACGCTGAGCTGCAGGGTCGCCGCCTGTTGCGCACTGATCTGCCTGACCACGCCATACCAAACGGCATAGCCTGCGCCAGAAGCCAGCACACCGGAACCCAAGGCATACAACAAGCCAAGTGGCGTGAAGTGCGGGTCGGCCCCCAGCAACAGCATCGGTAGCAGCAGCACCAGGCACGGCAAGCTACGGGCAAAATTGCCGGCAGTGTCGGCCAGCGGCCTGGGCGAGCCTTTGCCCAGTAGCGTATATCCCCCCCAGGCCACACCGGACAGGGCCATCAGCAAGGCACTGGCCAACGGCGGCGCGGAAACGCCGGGCAACAGCAGCACCAGCAGGCCGGCAAAGGCAATCAGCATACCCAGCAGCATGCGTACAGTGATGTGTTCGCCCCTGTACCACGCGAAGCCGAACATGGTGATCTGCACGGCACCGAACAGCAACAACGCCCCCACCCCTGCCCCCAGTTGCAGGTACGCCGCAGAAAACAGGAACGCGTACAGGAACAGGGCCAGACCGCCCCACCAACTGCCGCCCATGGTATGCACCGGCCTGCGCAGGCGAATCAGCAACAGCAGAAACAGCGCACCACTGGCCAGGCGTACCACGGTGAAGGACACCGGGTCGATCGCCCCGTCCTTCAGCGCCAGCCGGCAGAACACCGAGTTGGCGGCAAACGCCACCAGGCTGAACAGAGCAGGCCAAAGCCAGGCCCTGGTCTTGCGGTCGGTAAGCGTGGTCGTGCCTGAACTCATGGTGTGGTCACCTCTGAGTGGGATTGTTGTTATAGCGGCATTTAGTCAGGACCGGCACCGATATACAAGGAAGAATCCACCGTGAGGATGGCACCGGCTACGCCGGTGTTCGCGGGTAAACCCGCGCCTACGTGCGACCGCGCCGGCTTTTCAGGTTTTAAGCAAGACAGTTGCTTCCACCGGTGCAGCGCGTACCTAAAACTTTCGCGATTCTATGCATGCCCCAACACACAAATTCGCTCTATGAGCTATCTGAAACCTGACTAAACGTAATATACTCGCCCCCACCTGCTGCAATAGAGTACCCAGACCCGCTGACCACTACAAATCAATCAGAACGCCAACTGGTAGCCCCCCTCTTATCACGAATTCTGCGGAGTGCACGTGAAATATTATCTGCAACCCTGTCAGCCGTTGAATGCGCCGGCTGAAGTTTACTACCCCTAAGCGCTCCCCGCACATTAATACCAGCAGCCATAGCATCGATCGTAATGGTTCGCAGCTCACGAGACTTCTCTAGATCCAAACCCCAAAAAACATACCTACTCTTAGCATTGAAGCTCCTAAGTTCTTCAATATCGGTGTTATCAAGCTTCTGGCGCCTATAGATCCAGCAGTCCGAAGCCACCGTACCTTTTCCTGCTCTCATACCAGCCATCGAGGATGACGTTACCTGACCAGAGCTTGATGCCTGACCACGCTGCAGGCTACCTTGTACAGGTGCGCCTGAGGTGTTCCAACCCGGCTGCCCATTCAATATGTCTTGCACTGTTTCATCCATGAGCGATGACGACATGTAAAAGCCTTCGCTACTACGTCTTGGCCTTTTTTCAACCCTCCCCGACACAATGCGATTCATCTTCGCCTCTGACTTGAGCCCAGGCAGGCTGTTTGACCTCAATCTTGGTGAATGCCCATCGGGGTCACTGACGTTGACCGGATCGTTCATACAGTAGGCGTAACAGTTCAATCCACCTGCGCCAAAGGGGCAGAAACTGTCCGGACTGTAAAAACGCATCAAGGCAGGGTTATAGCTGCGATAGCCATTACCGAGTAAATACTGGCTGTTCACCAGCAAGTGCCCATTGAACGCTGGCCGGTGCGGAGGAATGTCATGGGGGGTGTGATAGCCATAAGCATTGTAGGCAACCGACTCACGCTGCGCCTGAGACTTGACCACGACCACTGTCTGCACTCCGTCTGTAGCCAATAACGCCGTGCGTGTAGATTCTTGCTCTAGCCGCGTTTCGGCTAATACCTCAGGTTGCGCTCTAACGCACACCATGGCTGATGTACCCGATAAAGCTGTATGAACTTTATCCTGTTGTAAGAAAAAGTGCGTAACTTTGTCAAAGTCGACCATCTGTTAGCTCCCGCATGTCGCTCTGAATCTTAGGCGCTGATACAGATAAAACAACTGGTAAAACTAACAGGGCACTGCCTTATGGCACCGGCTACGCCGGTGTTCGCGGGTAAACCCGCTCCTACGGGCGACCGCGCTGGCTTTTCAGGTTTTGAGCAAGACAGCGGCTACTGCTTCGATCTCCACCAGCATGCCGTCCAGTGCCAGCCGGGGCACCGGTATCAGCGTGCAGGTCGGTTTCATGTGCGCCCCCCAGGCCCTGTCGGCTTCGGCCACCCATTGGTGCAGCCGTGCTTCGGAGTGTTCGACAATCAGCAGGGTCAGCTTGAACACCTGGGCCAGGCTGGCACCTTTCGACGCCAGGGCCAGTTCCAGGTTGGCCAGCGCCTGGCGGGCCTGTTCGGCGAACACGGGTGACAACTGGCCCTGGCTATCCTCCCCACCCTGACCGGCGATGAACAGCAGACGGCTGTCAGCGCGCACTTCGGCGACATGGGAGTAGGCATTGCCACTGGGGTCGTAGAGGCCTTCGGGGTTGCTTAGCTGGAATGCGTTTGATGGGGTCATGACAAGCCCTCGCTCGGTGGGAAGAGCGCAGGAGTATCGGACCTTAAGTTAACTCGAGGTCAAGCGCAAAGTAGGACATTTCGTACAAAGCATCGTCATGCCAGAACCACGCGTGTGTTTGCGCCGTGGCTGTCAGGCCGTAGATTGCAAAGCCCGGCATGGAGGCCTGTAACCAACGGGGAATACCGATGAGCAAATTTGATTTTCAGCTGGCTTACACCATCAAGCCACACAACCCTGCATACGATGAAACCGATGCGGCACAGGCACGTCTGCACCTGCGGGAAAAGCTCGGTCTGGACACCGTTGAGCACATTGAGACCACGCTGCTTGGCATGATCACGCTCAATGGCCCCACCCGCGCTGACCGCAAGCGGGAAGCTGAAAAGCTGGTCCGTGATTACATCCATGACGCGCTCAAGGAACTGCGCGTACTGTCTACCGTGAAGTTCTACGGCTGCCTGATGGTGGACGGGCTGGGTCCTGCCATGCGTTTCGACATCCTGCCCAAATGACCCTCGACGGCCTCAGGCGCCCCCGCGCCCGAGGCCGCAAACCGTCATTTTTCCTGCAACACCGCCCTGCCCTTCACCGCCCGCGGCCCGCGCCAGGCCCAGAACAGCAAACCTGGGAATGGTGCGTAGACCACGAAGACGATCCACAGCATCTTGCGCTCGGCGCGCCGTTCACTGCCGATGATGTGCCAGATGGCCCAGATCTCCAGCAGAATGACCAAGGCCGCGATGATGATCCAGATCGTACCGATTTCCATGAGCGCTCTCCCAATGGCATGTATTGGGTTGGGTTGCTGCAAGCGCTGAGGGTTCAGATTGATTTGACTCACCGCGCCTCTTTGCAGACGCGGCGATAGGCCTCATTGCCGTGGTGCATTCTCCAGTGCAGCCTTCAACGCTGCTGCATCGGTGAACGCCCGTTGGCTGACCAGCACGCCCTGCTGCAGTTGCAACCACTGCACCTGGCCCTCCTGCCCGGGGTAACGGCTGGCCACTCGCCCATCACGGTCGAGCAGCACCCGGTAGCTGTAATCGCGCATGGCCGGGACCGCGAACAGTTTGCTGATCAGCGCAGGCATGCGCTGAATGTCGGCCACGAATACAGCGGCCCGTGCTTCCAGGTAGCCCTTGGGCTGCTCGGCCAGTGCCGCCTTGACCAGCTTGGCACCGTCCATATCGCGCGCCACCAGCAGAATCTGCGTGTCGGCAGCAAGGCTGTAGGCCTGGTCGTACTGGTCGAGCAGCGTGAACGGGGCGAGCTTGTCGCCCTGCTCCAGGGCGTTGGCCAGCAACGGCAACAGGCTGAGCAACACTACAGCGGCATATCTCATCAGGGGCATCCTCAATGACGGAACGTCAGCATAGCGGTATGGCACCAGGACAGGCTGGTTTGCCTGAACACGACCTGTAATACGACACAGCCACCCGGGAGATTGTCTTTCCTCCGGGCACCGTCCACACTCTGCGAGCCAGCCAGGAAGCGGAGTTCAGAGTGCCCACGCCACGCCAGTTCAGCCAAAAGACCAGCACCAGCAACATGCTACGGCTCAAAACAAGCAGCGCCAATGCCCAGGCGCCCTATCGGGTCGACTTTATCCTGCTCGAACACTTCTCGATGGCCAGTTTCACGGTGGCCATGGACGTACTGGTCACGGCCAACCTGCTACGTGCCGACAGCTTCCGGTTCACCCCGCTGTCGCTGGACGGCGACCGGGTGCTCAGCGACCTGGGACTGGAACTGGTAGCCACCGAGCTGTCCGCTGCGGCGCTGAAGGAACTGGACCTGTTGGTGGTCTGTGGCGGCTTGCGCACACCACTCAAGTACCCGGAACTCGATCGCCTGCTGAACGATTGCGCTGCCCACGGCATGGCCTTGGGCGGCTTGTGGAACGGCGCCTGGTTCCTTGGCCGTGCCGGGGTGCTGGACGACTACGGTTGCAGCATCCACCCCGAGCAACGTGCCAGCCTGTCGGAGCGCAGCCCGCAAACCCGCATCACCCCGGCCAGCTTTACCCTCGACCGTGACCGCCTCAGCGCCGCCAGCCCCAATGGCGCCATGGAGCTGATGCTGGGCCTGGTGCGCCGGCTGTACGGTGATGGCCTGGCCGAAGGCGTCGAGGAAATCCTGTCATTCTCCGGTGCGCGCTACCGCCAGGTGGGTCCTGGGGCGAAGAAGTCCATGAGCCTGCACCTGCGCACCATTGTCGAGCTGATGGAGAACAACCTCGAGGAAACCCTCAGCCTCGACCAGTTGGCCGCCTACAGCGGGCGCTCGCGGCGACAGATCGACCGCCTGTTCCAGGCCCAGCTGGGCACGTCGCCCCGGCGCTATTACATGGAGCTGCGCATCACCAAGAGCCGCCGGCTGCTGCAGTACTCCGACCTGTCGGTGATGGAAGTGGCGGTGGCCTGCGGGTTTGTCTCGGTGTCGCACTTCAGCAAGTGCTATGCGGCGTATTTCGGCTACCCGCCGTCGCGCGAGCAACGGCTGGGCGAGTGACCCAGGCTTCGAGTCAGCCCAGGCGCTCGAGCAATCTCAGGTACGGGGCTCGAGCTGGATATACCGCAACACCGCATCACAGATCATGGCTTTGTGGCGCAGCTTTATTTGCTCATCAGACAGGTCGATCTGGAAGATCTCGCCAAACGTATGGCGGTTCGACACCCGGTAGAAGCAGAACGAGCTCATCAGCATGTGCAGGTCGATGACCTCGATGCCGGCGCGGAACACGCCTTCCTGAACGCCACGGCGCAGAGTGTTGCCCAAGGCCTCCAGCACCAGGCTGCTCATTTCGCGAATGGCCGGCGACTGCTTGACGTACTCACCATAGTGGATGTTTTCGGTGCAGATGATGCGCACGAAATCGACGTTGCGGTCATGGTGATCGAAGGTGAACTCCACCAGCCGGCGGATCGCCTGCTCAGCCGGCAACGACTCCAGGTCCAGGCTCTGCTCGGTCTTGCGGATATCCCCGTACAACTTCACCAGGCACTCGCAATACAGCTGCTCCTTGCTGCCGAAATAGTAGTAGATCATGCGCTTGGAAGTGGCGGTGCGTTCGGCAATGGCGTCGACGCGGGCGCCGGCCAGCCCCTGCTGAACGAACTCGCTGATGGCGGCCTGGAGGATGTCCTCGCGTGTTTTCTCAGGGTTGTTCTTGCGCGTTTTGCGCACCCCTTCGGTTTCAGGCTGGCCGAGGCCGACTACGGAATCACTCATACCCACTCACAGGCTGTTTATTGGAATGCGGGGGATTATCCGTTAGCGCGGCCATGCAGGGAAGCACGCTGTTGGTCGGGTAGCCATCATGCCTTGGCCATTGGCAAGCCTTTCGCGCCCCATAACCCCTCCTGCAACGATAGACGCCAAGCCCAAAAAACAAAAGGATATAAAAATAACAAATCAATCTAACAAATAGGAATATATAAATTGAAAGCCAAACGCCACCTCCTTAGTCTGGGCAGATCGCCTCTCACCCGATTCAAGGAGCAATGCCCATGCCCAAACATGCCTTCTCCCCACTACGCCGTCTGCTGATCGGCGGTTTACTGGCCAGCGTCGCCAGCGCCCTGCTGCCCTGGTCCGAAGCCATTGCCGACGACGCCAGGACACTGCGCATCGGCTACCAGAAATTCAACAGCATCAACATCCTCAAAGGCAGCGGCGCCCTGGAGAAGGCCCTGGCACCGCAAGGTGTGAAGGTCAGCTGGCATGAGTTCGCCGCAGGCCCCCAGCTCCTGGAGGCACTGAGCACCGGCGCCATCGACCTTGGCCACGCAGCCGATGCGCCCTCGGTGTTCGCCCAGGCCGCAGGCAAGCCTGTGGTCTACCTGGCCGCCGAACAACCCTACCCACGCGGCATTGGCCTGGTCGTGCGCGAGCAGGACCACCTGGCCAGTGTGCAGGACCTGAAAGGCAAGCGCGTGGCCACCGGCCGCGGCTGGAATGCCCAATACCTGCTGGCCGTAGCCCTGCAGCAGGCTGGCCTCAGTTACAAGGACATTACCCCCGCCTACGTCAACAATGCCGCCGATGCCGTGGCCGCCCTGCAATCGGGCAGTGTGCAGGCCGTGACCCTTTGGGACCCGTTCCTCGCCGCCGCAGAAAGCCAGCCAGGGTTGAAGAACCTGCGCGACGGCAGCGGTCTGTCCAACAACCGCACCTTCTACCTGTCCACAGCCCGCTATGCCGACCAGCACCGTGCACTGCTGAAAACCTTCTTTGCCGAGCTGGGCAAAGTCAGCCAGTGGGCCAACGCCAAGCCCGCCGAAGTTGCCGCGCTGCTGGCACCGCAGCTGGGGATCAGCACCCAGGTGCTGGAAGTGGCCAGCGAGCGGCGCAACTACAACGCCGTCGCTATCACCCCGCAGATCGTTGCCGAACAACAGAAGCTGGCGGACACCTTCCAGGGCCTGGGCCTGATTCCACGCAAGCTACAGGTGGCCGAAGCGGTCTACCCGGCTTCCGTGTTGCCTTGAACGGAGCGCGCTGACCATGCCTCGCCCGATCCGCTTCAACGCCTTCAGCATGAACGCTGCCAGCCACCAGTCCCCTGGGCTGTGGCGCCATCCGCGCAACACCAGTGTGGCGTTCAACCGGCTGAGCTACTGGACCGAACTGGCCCGCCTGCTCGAACGCGGCCTGTTCGACGCCCTGTTCATCGCCGATGTGCTGGGTATCTACGACGTCTATCAAGGCAGCCCGCAAGCCGCCCTGCGCGGTGGCGTGCAGGTGCCGGTCAATGATCCGCTGCTGCTGGTGCCGGCGATGGCCGGGGTGACCGAGCACCTGGGTTTTGGTGTCACCTTTTCGCTGACCTACGAACACCCCTACCCCTTCGCCCGGCGCATGTCCACGCTCGACCACCTGAGCAATGGCCGGGTCGGCTGGAACATCGTCACCGGGTATCTGGACAGCGCTGCGCGCAACCTCGGCCTGGCGCGTCAACTGGGCCACGACCAACGCTACGACCTGGCCGAGGAATACCTGCAGGTGCTGTACAAGCTGTGGGAGAAAAGCTGGGACGACGACGCCGTGCTGCTAGAGCGTGCAAGCGGGCGCTATATCGAACCCTCGCGGGTACACCCGATCAACCATGTGGGCGAGCACTTCCAGGTGCCCGGCATGCACCTGTGCCAGCCGTCGCCGCAACGCACCCCGGTGTTGTTCCAGGCCGGGGCGTCGGCACGCGGTCAGCAGTTTGCCGCACGGCATGCCGAATGCGTGTTCATCAGCGGGCCAACGCCGACGGTGCTGCGCCGCTACGCCGACGGCATCCGCCAGGCCTGCGAAGCGGCCGGGCGTGGCCGTGACGAAGTGCTGATCTACGCCCAGGCGCTGTTGATCATCGCCCCCACGCGGGAAGAGGCCGAGGCCCGCTTTAACGACTATCGCCGCTATGTCGACCTGGACGCTGCCCTGGCGCTGCTGTCAGGCTGGACCGGTATCGACTTTGCCGGCCTCGACCCTGATGCACCGATCGAGTACGTCGAGAACGATGCTGGCCGTGCTGCGCTGGCAGCCTTTACCGCCGCCGACCCCACTCGCCGCTGGACCGTACGCGAAGCCGCCGAGTTCGTTGGCCTGGGCGGTCGCGGCCCCGTGCTGATCGGCGCTGCCAGCGAGGTGGCCGACCAGCTGGAAACCTGGCTGGACCATACCGGCATCGACGGTTTCAACCTGACCTACGCCGTGCAACCGGACGACCTGGCCAATGTAGTCGACCTGCTGGTGCCCGAGCTGCAACGGCGCGGCCGCTACCCGCTGAGCTACACCGAGGGCCCCCTGCGCCACAAGCTGTTCGGCCGCGGCGGCCAACTGCCCGAACGGCACGTTGGGCGCCAGGTCAGCATTCAGTGATCAAATACCGGGTATTCCAACATTTAATTTGTGGATGGCACGCACTCGACCCTATTCTGTGGCCACATCCCCTGCGCCGCACCGGCCGGTGCGGTTCAAGGCATGGGGAGAGAACAACAAGTCGAGATCGTCCATGTCGAACCATTCGTACTTCGCCCCCCACGGTGGGCACCCGGCTCAAACCGAGCTGCTGACTGACCGTGCCATGTTCACCGAAGCCTATGCCGTCATCCCCAAAGGCGTGATGCGTGACATCGTCACCAGCCACCTGCCCTTTTGGGACAAGATGCGCATGTGGGTCATCGCCCGCCCGCTGACCGGTTTTGCCGAAACGTTCTCTCAGTACATCGTCGAACTGGCCCCGGAAGGCGGCAGCGAGCGCCCTGAGCTGGACGCCGATGCGGAAGCCGTGGTGTTCATCGTCGAAGGCGAACTGGACATCACCGTCGAAGGCAAACACCACACCCTGGTACCTGGCGGCTACGCCTTCCTGGCCCCGGGCGCCGAGTGGAGCCTGCGTAACAACAGCAAGTCCAACGTCACTTTCCACTGGCTGCGCAAGCACTACCAGAAGGTTGAAGGCCTGGACGTACCGGAATCCTTCGTCACCCACCGCGACAACGCCACCGTCATCGAGATGCCGGGTACCGAAGGCCGCTGGAAAACCACCCGTTTTGTCGACATGGCCGACATGCGCCACGACATGCACGTGAACATCGTCACCTTCCAGCCGGGCGGTGTGATTCCGTTCGCAGAAACCCACGTGATGGAACATGGCCTGTATGTGCTGGAAGGCAAGGCGGTGTACCGCCTGAACCAGGACTGGGTCGAAGTGGAAGCCGGCGACTTCATGTGGCTGCGCGCCTTCTGCCCGCAAGCCTGCTACGCCGGCGGCCCAGGCAACTTCAGCTACCTGCTGTACAAGGACGTGAACCGTCACGTACACCTGACGCTGAACCCCAAGCGCTAAGCCCAGGCTGATGCCCGCAAGCCCGCCAACCTGGCGGGCTTTCTGTTTGCCGCGCATACTGAAATACCCACCCTTGCAGGGTACCGGCCATGAACCGCTGCCTGCTGATTGCGACCTTGCTGCTGTGCACCTCTGCCCTGGCCACCAATGGCTGGAATCTGGCCTACGACCGCGAAGGCATTCGCGTGTACCTGAAAGACCCAAGCGCCTCGCCCTACCAGCAGTTTCGTGGTGTCAGCACCATGAAAGCCAGCGTGCGCACGCTCACTGGCCTGCAGGATAACCTGCGCGTAGCCTGCAAGTGGCTGTACGCCTGTGACCAGATGCGGCTGCTGGATGTGGAAGGTGACAGCACCTGGATATACCTGACCACCAACCCACCATGGCCGACGAGGCCGCGGGACATCGTGCTGAAAGTGACCAGCGAACGCCTGGCCGACGGTACCCTGGTGCGTCACCTGAGCGCCGAGCCCGACAGGATCCCCAACGTTGACGGACTGATCCGGGTACAGCACCTGAGTGGCAAGTGGCGGATGAAGCCGCTGGGTGAACGGGTGACCGAGGTGACCTACCAGTTGCAGGCCGCCCCTGCCGGGGATGTGCCGAGTTGGCTGGCCAACCGGTTCATGGTGGATACAGCGGTGGTCACGCTGCGTACGTTGCGCGCGGTGGCTGAGCGCCAACCTTGAAGTGCCGGCAGGCCGCAGACCGACTGCAGCAGGGCCGGCAGCCTTTTATGCAGTACACCTGGCAAAAGGCCTGGCTCAGCGGTCACATCTTGTAGGTCGACAGCAGGATGCTGGTCTCGGTGTTCTCGATATGCGGGATCGAGCGGATGGCGTTCAGCGCCCGGTCGAACGCTTCGAGGGTGTCGGCGCGCAGCTCTGCCATCAGGTCCCAGCGGCCATTGGTGGTGTGGATGGCCACTACATTGGGATGCCCGCGCAGCGCGTGCTTGACCTCTGCGGCATGGTGGCCGCTGATGCCGATGCTGGTGATTGCCCGCACCCCCTGGTCCAGCGCATCGGAGCGCAAACGTACCGTGTAACCGATGATCACACCCTGTTCTTCAAGCCGGGTAATGCGGTTGTGCACCGTTGCCCTGGCCACCTTCAGCTTCTTCGCCAGGGTCAGCACAGGGGTACGTGCGTTGTCCCGCAACAGTGCAATCAGTTCCCGATCGATCGTGTCCATAAGCCTGCCAAATAATCAGATTGCTACGTTGGGTTAGCAGATTGTCCAGAAGCCTGACGAAACAGACAACCTGCATGCTTCCGATTGACGCAACCTGTCATCAAAATGTTCATGCGGCTTCACTTCGATAATCCCAAGCGCTTACCCCGCACTGCTGGGCAAGCGCACAATAACAAGGTGCAAGAGCATGACGTATTTCATTGATGTTCCAACCATGTCGGACTTGGTGCATGACATTGGCGTAGCGCCGTTTATTGGCGAGCTTGCCGCTGCCCTGCGGGACGATTTCAAACGCTGGCAGGCGTTTGACAAGTCCGCGCGCGTTGCCAGCCACTCGGAGGTGGGCGTGATCGAACTGATGCCGGTCGCCGACAAAAGCCGCTATGCCTTCAAATACGTCAACGGCCACCCGGCCAATACTGCACGCAACCTGCATACGGTGATGGCCTTCGGTGTGCTGGCCGATGTCGACACCGGTTACCCGGTGCTGCTGTCCGAACTGACCATCGCCACCGCCCTGCGCACCGCAGCGACTTCGCTGATGGCAGCCCAGGCACTGGCCCGCCCGAACGCGCGCAAGATGGCGCTGATCGGCAACGGTGCGCAAAGTGAATTCCAGGCCCTGGCCTTCCACAAGCATCTGGGCATCGAAGAAATCGTCGCCTTCGACACCGACCCGCTGGCCACCGCAAAGCTTATCGCCAACCTCAAGGAATACAGCGGCTTGACCATCCGCCGGGCCAGCTCGGTAGCCGAAGCAGTGAAAGGCGTGGACATCATCACCACGGTGACGGCCGACAAGGCCTACGCCACCATCATTACCCCCGACATGCTGGAGCCCGGTATGCACCTGAACGCCGTGGGTGGTGACTGCCCAGGCAAGACCGAGCTGCACGCCGATGTGCTGCGCAACGCGCGGGTGTTCGTCGAGTACGAACCACAAACCCGTATCGAAGGTGAGATCCAGCAGCTGCCAGCGGACTTTCCGGTGGTCGACCTGTGGCGCGTACTCTGCGGAGAAACGGAGGGCCGCCAAAGCGACAGCCAGGTCACTGTGTTCGATTCGGTGGGCTTCGCCCTCGAAGACTACACTGTACTACAGTACGTACTACAGCAAGCCGAAAAGCGCGGGATGGGTGCCAGGATCGACCTGGTGCCGTGGGTTGAGGACGACCCGAAAGACCTGTTCAGCCACACCCGAGGCCGCGCTGGCAAAAGGCGCATCCGACGGGTTGCCTGACATTGAATCGGGTTGGACGAAAGTGTGTGGGCTTTGTTTCATGTGCAAGCGCATCGCCCACAGATCGTCAGATCCCACCGCCCGCCAGCAACTGCGTCATCACCTCAGCCAACGCCTTGACCATCACATCCGCCGTCGGCCGATGCACGATGACGATCTCATAGCTGTCGACCTCCGGCAGCCCTTGCCCGCCCCCCAGCACCCTGTGCTCGCCGGTGGCCGCCCTGGGTGGCAGCAGGCTGATACCCATGCCATCGGCGACCGCAGCCTGGATGCCACTGAGGCTGGAGCTGGTAAAGCTGATGCGCCAGCGCCGCCCCATGCCTTCGATGGCGTTGATCATGTCCTCGCGGTACAGGCCGCGCGGCGGAAAGGTGACCAATGGGATCGGGTCCAGCTCGAAGGCGGGCGTGCGCGCGCTGTCGATCCACTGCAGTCGCTCTGGCCAACAGGCCACGCCCTCACGGCTGTTGCGCCGCTGCTTGAGCAGCACCAGGTCAAGTTCGCCATTGTCGTAGGCCTGGCTCAGGTCACGGCACAAGCCACTGGTCACTTCGAGCTTCACCTGTGGGTGCAGCCGGCTGAATGCCGACAGCGCATTGGTGGTACGCCCGCCAACGAAGTCCTCGGGCACGCCAAGGCGTACCGTGGTGCCCACCATCGCCCCGGCCAGGGCTTCAAGCATCTGGTCGTTCAGGGCCAGCATGTGCCGGGCATAGCCGAGCAAGGTCTGCCCGGCGTCGGTCGGCAGCACGTCACGGTTGCCCCGCACCAGCAGGCGGTGGCCGACCATGTCTTCCAGGCGGCGCACCTTCTGGCTGATCGTCGACTGGGTCGAATGCAGCCGCGCGGCAGCGGTGGTAAAGCTGCCGCAGTCTGCCACCACGACAATGGCGCGCAGCAGGTCGAGGTCGAACAGAGCCCTATTCGATTTAACGCTGATAGACATCTTGGTATTCAACTACTGAATGGCAAGTCTGCGTTCTATCACGGCTAGTCACCGAGGGCCACTCCTTCCCGCCGAGGATCGGCACCGCCTGACCAACCCTCGCCGCTGCGCTGGATGATCTGCATGCCGCTGGTCATGGTCATCGGTGTCACCTCATGGCCCCAGGCTGCCAACTGGCGGATCAGCGCCGGGCTGCTCAGCCCTGCTTCCACTTCGGTGCCGGCATTGCGGCTGCCGAAGTTGGGCAGACCGGCGGCCTGCTGGGGGTCGAGCTGCCAATCCAGCAGGCCGACCAGTGCCTTGTTCACGTAACCGATGATCTGCGAACCACCCGGCGAACCGAGGCTCGCGACAAACTCGCCCGTGGCACGCGAGAACACCAATGTTGGCGCCATGGCCGACAGCGGCCGTTTGCCCGGCTGCACCCGATTGGCCACCGGCTTGCCGTGCTCGTGGGGGATGAACGAGAAGTCGGTCAGCTGATTGTTGAGCAGGAAGCCCTTGACCATCAGGTGCGAACCAAATGCGGCCTCCACCGAGGTGGTCATGGCCAGGGCCTGGCCGCTGTCATCCACCGCACTGAGGTGAGAGGTGGAGATGCGCAGTGGCGAGCGGTCGGGCGCAAGCGCCAGGTCCGCTCCTTGCGGCTGACCCGGGTGGACGCGCTTCATGCTGTGCTCGCCGATCAGCGCCGCGCGGCTGGCCAGATAAGCAGAATCGGTCAGGGCCTTGACCGGGACGGGCACGTAGTCGCTGTCGGCCAGGTACTGAGCGCGGTCGGCGTAGGCCAGGCGCTCGGCCTCGGCGATCAGGTGCACGGCCAACGGCGGGGCCTCCAGGCGGGCGGGGGACGAGGTGGCCAACGGTCGCAGCGCTGCCAGGTCGCGTTGCGGCGCGGTGCGCTGCACGGCTTCGAGCAGGCCCAAGGTCTGCAGCACGGTCACCCCACCCGAAGACGGTGGCGGCATGCCGCATATTTGCCAAGCCTTGTAGGGGCCGCACAACGGCTCGCGCTCCTTGGCCTGGTACTGCTGCAAGTCCTGCAACGACAGATACCCGGCATTGGCATGGCCACGCACCTTGGCGACGATGGCTTCGGCAATTTCACCGCTGTAGAACACCTCGGGCCCCTGAGCGGCGATCTGCTCCAAGGTATGTGCCAGCTCAGGGTTGCGCAGGATCGTACCCACGGCCAGCGGCCTACCCTGTTCATCCAGGAAGTAACGGGCCATTGCGGGTGAGCGGGCAATATAGGGGTCCCCGGCCAGTAGCGTGTGCAGGCGCTCGGAAACCGCGAAGCCGTTGCGTGCCAGGGCGATGGCCGGGGCGAACAGGGTGTGCCAGGGCAACTTGCCGTGCTGCTCGTGGGCCTGTTTCAGGGCACGCAGCACCCCGGGCACACCCACCGAACGCCCACCGATCTGCGCCACCCGGAACGGCATGGGTGTGCCATCGGCTTGCAGGAACAGTTTTTCCGTCACCGCCGCAGGTGCGGCCTCACGCCCGTCGAATGCCTGCACGCGCTTGCCATCCCAGTACAGGATGAACGCCCCGCCACCGATGCCACTGGACTGCGGCTCGACCAGTGTCAACACCATTTGCATGGCGATGGCGGCGTCAATCGCACTGCCGCCGGCACGCAACATCGCCCGCCCCGCTTCACTGGCCAACGGGTTGGCTGCGGCGACCATGTGCCGGCTGGCGGGCACCGGCTGCAAACCGCTGCGGTAGCCGGAGGCCAGTTCCGGTGGGGCGGGCAATACCTGGTCGGCACCGGCCCAGTTACTGGTAACCAGCAGGCACAGAGCGCCGATCAGCGGGGTGGGGTATTTCATCGTCATGCATCCTGCCATCACCTGTTCAGCGAAGCACTGTCGGTCATACGCAGTCTCGACTTCAAGCCTTGGTGTAATTACCGGCAAGCCATTCGCTGACCAATGCAGCCCTTGCTCTCTGCGTGAGTGCCAGGTTTGCGCAATGACAGATCAGGTCACTTCTTCGAACGGCAGCCCCACATAGTTCTCGGCAATGTTCGCCAGGCCCGCCGGCGAGGTCAGGAAGTACTCGCGGTCCGCTTCCTGCATCTTCTGGTCCCAGGCATCCTTGTGGCTTCCGAAGTCATGCAGCAGTTGGGTCATGAACCAGCTGAAGCGCTCGCCCTTCCACACGCGGCGCAGGGCCAGCGGCGAGTATTGCGCAAGCAGGTCGACGCGCCCTTCGTGGTACACCTTGACCAGAATGCGGTACAGGTAGTTGACGTCCGAGGCCGCCAGGTTAAGGCCTTTGGCACCGGTAGGGGGAACGATGTGCGCCGCGTCACCCACCAGGAACAGGTGACCATACTGCATGGGTTCGACCACCAGGCTACGCAGCGGCGCAATGCTTTTTTCCAACGCGGGGCCTGTGACCAGGTCCGCCGCCACCTCGGCGGGCAAACGGGCTTTCAGTTCGTCCCAGAAACGCTCGTCAGACCACTCCTCGACACGATCCTGCAAAGGTACCTGCAGGTAGTAGCGGCTGCGTGTTTGCGAGCGTTGGCTACACAGCGCGAAACCGCGCGCATGGTGGGCGTAGATCAGCTCGTGATTGACCGGCGGTGTGTCCGACAGCAGGCCCAGCCAGCCAAACGGGTAAACCCGCTCATACTGCTTCAGCACGCCCTCCGGAATGCTCTGCCGCGAGATGCCGTGGAAGCCGTCGCAGCCGGCGATATAGTCGCAGTCAACCCGCTGCACCCGGCCATCCTTTTCGAACGTCAGGTAGGGCTTCTCGCCTTTCAATTCATGCGGCTGAACGTTGGCGGCTGAATAAATGATCGGCGCACCACTGGCTTCGCGGGCCTGCATCAGGTCACGGGTGACTTCGGTCTGGCCGTAGACCATCACCGTCTTGCCACCGGTCAGCGCCTTGAGGTCCAGGCGTTGACGGCGCCCGCCAACCAGCAGCTCGACCCCCTCGTGCACCAGGCCTTCACGGTCCATGCGCTCGGCCACGCCGGCCTCGCGCAGCAGGTCGACCGTGCCTTGCTCCAGCACGCCGGCGCGGATGCGGCCTAGTACGTACTCGGCGGTCTGGCGTTCGACGATGATGTTATCGATACCGGCCTTGTGCAGCAGTTGGCCCAGCAGCAGGCCAGACGGACCTGCACCAATAATTGCAACCTGAGTTTTCATTGTTGTTGTCTCTGTTCGGACGATACCGGCCCAGGACTGGCAGCGGGGCGGCATCTACTGTTAGGGTTTGCCATTGCATTTTTACTGGCAGAAAACGCCGCTTAAGTGTGCTATTCCATAAAAAACCTGCACTTTTACGAAAAGCGTTCGATTAACGGACAGGTCAGCCCTGATGAAATCCACCCTCCCCGGCGTCCCGTTGTTCAAGCTGTATGGCGAAAATCAGGCCTGGCCCGGCACCGACCTGCTGCACTGCGAATCGATCCCGGCACGCAGCCGCCTGCATCACTGGGAGATCAAGCCGCACCAGCATGCCGAGCTGTTCCAGCTGCTGTATGTACAGCGTGGCCAGGCCCAGGTGGCGATCGAGGGGGTGCGCAGTGCCATCGGCGAAGCGGCGATCCAGGTCGTGCCACCGATGACCGTGCATGGCTTTCGCTTCAGCGCCGATATCCAGGGCTATGTCCTGACCTTTGGTACTGCCCTAGTAGCAAACCTGGAACAGCGGTTGGGCGCGCCACTGACGGTGCTGGCACAACCTGCGTGTTATCCGTTGGGCCCTGACCGCGTGCACCTGCGCAGCCTGGTCGACACCTTGCAGCGGGAGTACCAAGGCAACGCCCCGGCACGCGCAGCGATGCTGGAAGCGTTGGTGACCGCGCTGATGGTGTGGATCAGCCGCCGTCAGCAGCAAGGGCAGGCACCGCGTAACCGTGATGAACGTGACCGGCAGTTGCTGGGGCAATACTTGCGCTTGGTCGAAGCGCATTACCGCGAACATCTGTCGGTTGAAGACTTTGCCGCGCGGCTTAACGTTCCGAGCTTGCAACTGAACCAGCTGTGCCGGGCGCTGAGTGGCCAGACTGCGTTGCAGGTGGTGCACCAGCGGTTGTTGCTGGAGGCGCGGCGCAACCTGATCTACACGCGGATGAGCATCGGGCAGTTGTCGGATAGCCTGGGGTTTACCGACCCGACCTACTTCGCCCGGTGGTTCAAGCGCTTGAGTGGGCAAACGCCCAATGGGTATCGCAGATCAGGGTTGTCGGAATAATCCTTGGCGGCCTCTTCTTGACGTATACGTCAACCTGCCCTCAGGATATCCGCACACCCCACGCCGAGCCCGAGCATGAGCACTCAGACCTACAGCATCTCCGACCTGTCCCGCGAACTGGACATCACCACCCGCGCTATCCGCTTCTACGAAGAACAGGGCCTGCTCAGCCCTGAGCGTCGTGGCTTGGAACGTATCTACTCACCGCGCGACAAGGTCAGCCTGAAGCTCATCCTGCGCGGCAAGCGCATCGGCTTTTCCCTGGCCGAGTGCCGCGAGCTGATCGAACTGTACGACCCCACCAGCGGCAACCTCAAACAGCTCAACAGCATGCTGGCGAAGATCGCCGAGCGCCGCGCCCAGTTGGAGCAGCAGATGCTGGACATTCACCAGATGCAACTGGAACTGGACACCGCCCAGGAACGCTGCGAACAAGCCCTGGCCGCCACCCTGAACAACAAAGACAACCGCTGAACGCCACAGGAAACCCGCCATGTCCTTGCCCAAACACGTCCGCCTGGTCGAAGTCGGCCCCCGCGACGGCCTGCAGAACGAAGCCCAGCCCATCAGCGTCGCCGACAAGGTACGCCTGGTCAACGACCTCACCGAAGCGGGCCTGACCTATATAGAAGTGGGCAGTTTCGTGTCACCCAAGTGGGTGCCACAGATGGCCGGCTCTGCCGAGGTATTCGCCGGCATCCAGCAGCGCCCCGGCGTGACTTATGCCGCACTGGCGCCGAACCTGCGTGGCTTCGAGGACGCCCTGGCTGCCGGGGTGAAGGAAGTAGCGGTGTTCGCTGCAGCCTCCGAAGCGTTCTCGCAACGCAATATCAATTGCTCGATCAGCGAAAGCCTCAAGCGCTTCGAACCAATCATGGACGCTGCGCGCAGCCACGGCGTGCGCGTGCGCGGGTATGTGTCGTGTGTGCTTGGCTGCCCTTACGAGGGCAAGGTCAGCGCCGAGCAGGTGGCCCCGGTAGCCCGCGCCCTGCACGACATGGGCTGCTACGAGGTCTCGCTGGGTGACACCATCGGCACCGGTACCGCAGGCGACACCCGACGCCTGTTCGAGGTGGTGTCGGCCCAGGTACCGCGCGAGCAGTTGGCCGGACACTTCCATGACACTTACGGCCAGGCCTTGGCCAACGTCTATGCCAGCCTGCTCGAAGGCATCAGCGTATTCGACAGCTCGGTAGCCGGGCTGGGCGGCTGCCCTTACGCCAAGGGGGCTACTGGCAATATCGCCACCGAGGATGTTGTGTACCTGCTGCAGGGGCTCGGCATTGAAACCGGCATCGACCTGGGCCGGCTGATAGCCGCCGGCCAGCGCATCAGCGACGTGCTGGGCCGCGACAACGGGTCGCGGGTAGCACGGGCGTTCAGCGCACGATAGGTCACACGGGTGTCACATTGGTGTGGGTGAAGTGTTACCTCCCGCACATTTCACAGCAAAAAATCGGGTAACAGGGAAACAAATCGGCAGAATTTCAGGCTGGGTGGTGTCGACCAAAATTCTTAACTCATTGATTTTAAAGGGTTTTCAAAAGTTGGCACGCACCCTGCTATATCTCTGGTACAACAACAAAAAAAACGCGATACCCAATAAAAACAACAGGTAACGGCTCTGACATAACAAGAACAACACGGCAGAGGCGTAGCAAGCAGATTTTTTTGGAGTCGACACGCTTTTCAGGGGTTCGCCCCGCGGTCTGGCACAGAACAATAAAAACTACCTCAAGGTAGCGGCAGCCAGGTTCGGATCAGCAATGATGAAAGCAGGTCAGCGCTCAAAAAAATACGTTTGCTCTTGACCCCGCATGGGGGTCGCCCGCAACACCAGGACAAGCCGACAAAAACAACAATAGGCCGGTCCCAATAATAAAAAAAGAGCAGGCAACAACGCTTTGAGGGGAGCTTCGGCTCCCCTCAGTGCTTCCTGCCCTCTTCCTCCTTCTGCTTCTCCTCATCCTGCCCTTCGACCTTCTCCACCAGCAACGGCATCGTGCCCAGTACCAGCAGGGCCAGTACCGTGCTGATCAACGCCGTGGCTTCGCGCCCCATGCCAGCCGCCGTACCGATGGCAGCTGTCATCCATAGCCCGGCAGCGGTCGTCAGGCCCTTCACATGGCTGGTGTCCTGGCCGTTACCCTTCAGAATGGTACCCGCACCGAGAAAACCGATACCGGCAACGATGCCTTGGATCACCCGACTGAGTGCCTGTTCGTCGGACCCCGCCATACTGGGCGACAGAACGAACAGGGCGGCCCCCAGCGACACCAGCATATGGGTACGCACCCCGGCAGACTTGCCCTTGTGTTCGCGCTCGAAGCCCAGTACTGCGCCGAGCACAGCAGCCATCAGCAAGCGCACAAGGATTTGCGTGACCTCGCGCTCATCGGTGACATCGGCGAATTCCGCCTGGATTGCTTGCCAGATGACGTCCATCGCAGTTGTTTCCCTTGCTTGAGCTTTATGAATCCGCCTGCCACGTCGGCAGGCCTGCCCTATGCAAGGTTGACCGTCACACGTACTGCAAAGTGCCGCTCAGCTTGCTGATGCAGCAACTGGCCCCTGGCCGTGGTCCACCCTGTAATCACCCCGGGAGGCCCCCACCATGCCCATTGAAATCGACGAAACCACCCGCCGCTGCACGCTGATCGGTGAAGACCTGCGCATCGAGGGCGAAGGCCCGGACATCGAGATCATCACCGACGAGCAGTTGCGCATGTCGGTGGCCATACTGGCCGGCCAACGCGTGCCCATTACCGAAACCGAGGCCGATGCACTGACCGTGGCGGGTGCGGTGGATAGCCGCAGGCATCTGAAGGCCAGCGCGCCAGGCTCGGTGATATGAGGCCTGGCGGGGGCATGCGGCAAATCTGATATGGTTTTTATCGTAAAACCTGAACCTGTGCTGATAACAGCTTCAGCGCCATAGTGCTCATGCCTGATCGAGGCCTGATGAGCACCGAACCATGAACGATAGAATCCCTTTTACAGAGATCGCCACCGCCCCAGCCAGCATCCAAGCGCGACGCACCGACAGCGGCATCCATACTCGCAGCTTTACCGGGCTTTACCGTAACCTGCGCCTCGGCTTTGCCGGCGCCCTGTTCGTGCTGTTCTTCGGCACGGCCTGGCTGAACTGGAACGGCCGCCAGGCCGTACTGTGGGACCTGGGCAACAGCAAGTTCCACATCTTCGGCGCCACCTTCTGGCCACAGGATTTCATCCTGCTGTCGGCGCTGCTGATCATCTGTGCCTTTGGCCTGTTCGCCATCACCGTCTACGCCGGGCGCGTCTGGTGCGGTTACAGTTGCCCACAAAGTACCTGGACCTGGCTATTCATGTGGTGCGAAAAGGTTACCGAGGGGGACCGCAACCAGCGCATCAAGCTGGCCGCGGCGCCCTGGAGCCTGAACAAACTGGCCCGTCGCACGCTCAAGCACAGCCTGTGGTTGGCCATTGGCGTGCTCACGGGCCTGACCTTCGTCGGCTACTTCACCCCGATCCGGCCACTGGCCGCAGAATTGCTCACCTTGCAACTGGGCGGTGTGGCACTGTTCTGGGTGCTGTTCTTCACGGCCGCTACCTACATCAACGCCGGCCTGCTGCGTGAAGCGGTGTGCCTGCACATGTGCCCGTATGCGCGCTTCCAGAGCGTGATGTTCGACAAGGACACCCTGGCGGTCGCTTACGACCCGCGTCGTGGCGAGGCCCGTGGTCCGCGCAAGAAAGGCAGTGACGTCGGTGCCCAGGGACTGGGCAACTGCATCGATTGCACCCTGTGCGTGCAGGTGTGCCCCACCGGCATCGACATCCGTGATGGCTTGCAGATGGCTTGCATCGGCTGCGCCGCGTGCATCGACGCCTGTGATGGGGTAATGGACAAGATGGGTTACGCCCGCGGCCTGATTGGCTACAAGTCCGAGCACAGCCTGCAAGGCGGTACCACTCACTGGCTGCGCCCGCGCCTGTTGGGCTACGCTGCCGCTCTGCTGGTCATGATCGGGGCACTGGTGGTGGCCCTGCAGATGCGCCCGATGGTATCGCTGGATGTGATCAAGGACCGCGGCCTGTTCCGCGAAAACGCCCAAGGCCAGATCGAGAACATTTACCTGCTCAAGGTCATCAACAAGACCGAACGTACCCAGCACTATCAATTGCGCCTGCTGGACGCTGACGGTTTCTCCCTGCAGGGCAATAACGCACTGGTCATCCCTGCTGGCGAAATGAGCGAACTGCCGGTGTCGGTGGCGATGCTCGCCGAGCGCCCGACCAGCAGCTCGCAGACGCTGAGCTTTGAAATCAGCGAGCGAGACGACCCCGCTATCCGCAGCGTCGCGCACAGTCGCTTCGTCGCCCCCATGAACCGCTGATCCCTTACACTCACGCCACCGTGCCTGCCAGGCTTGGACAGAAGGCCAGAATGAAACGCTACGAACGCTTCGCCGATGACATTGCCGAACTGATCCGCTCCGGGGTGCTGGGCCCCGGCCAGCGCGTACCGTCCGTGCGCTACGCCAGCCAGACCCATGGGGTCAGCCCGTCCACCGTTTTCCAGGCCTATTACTTGCTGGAACGGCGCGGGCTGATCCGCGCCCGGCCGCGCTCCGGGTATTTCGTCAATGCCCACGTCCCGCGCCAGTTCAGCGAGCCGCAGGCGCTGCAGCCGGTGAGCGAGTCTACCGATGTCGACGTTAGCGCCTTGGTATTTTCGATCCTCGACTCGATCAAGGACCCCAACACCATTGCCTTCGGCTCAGCCTTTCCCAGCCCTGAGCTGTTCCCGCTGCAACGCCTGTCACGCTCACTGGCCAGTGCCAGCCGCAGCATGGACCCGCGCATGGTGGTGACCGATCTGTCCCCCGGCAACCCGCAGCTGCGCCGGCAGATCGCCCTGCGCTACATGGTCGGTGGGCTGATGCTGCCGATGGAAGAGCTGTTGATCACCAACGGCGCACTGGAGGCCCTGAACCTGTGCCTGCAGGCCGTGACCCAGCCGGGCGACCTGGTCGCCATCGAGGCCCCGGCTTTCTATGCCTGCCTGCAGGTGCTGGAGCGGCTCAAACTCAAGGCCGTGGAAATCCCCGTGCATCCGCGTGAGGGCATGGACCTGGGGGTGCTGGCGCAGACCCTGGAAAAGCACCCGGTAAAGGCCGTGTGGTGCATGACCAACTTCCAGAACCCGGTAGGTGCAAGCATGCCGGAGGCCAAGAAACAGGCCCTGGTGGAGTTGCTGGCGCGCCATCAGGTGCCGTTGATCGAAGACGACGTGTACGCCGAGCTGTACTACTCGCAACAGGCGCCCAAACCCGCCAAGGCCTTCGACACCCAGGGCCTGGTCATGCACTGCGGCTCGTTCGCCAAAAGCCTGGCACCGGGCTATCGCATTGGCTGGGTGGCCGCCGGGCGCTTTGCGCAGAAGATCGAGCGGTTGAAACTGATGACCTCACTTTGTGCCTCCATGCCGGCCCAGGCGGCCATCGCCGACTACCTGCAACACGGCGGCTACGACCGCCACCTGCGCAAGCTGCGCTACGCGCTGGAGGGCCAGCAAGCCAACATGCTGGCAGCCATCGCCCGCCACTTCCCGGCGCAGACACGGGTCAGCCAGCCCTCCGGCGGCTACTTCCTGTGGCTGGAACTGCCCGAGCAGATGGACGCCCTCAAGCTGTTCCACATGGCCCTGGCCCAAGGCATCAGCATCGCCCCTGGGCCAATCTTTTCGCCCACCCGACGCTTTGGCAATTGCATCCGCCTGAACTACGGCAGCCCCTGGCATGACGGCGCCGAACAGGCCATGGAAACCCTCGGGCGGATCATTCGCTCGTTCTGATAGCCGGGGGCCCGAGGGGCGACTATAGTTGCTCGATCCGATCATCAGGCCCTCGTCATGTCGCCAGATACGCTTGCGTCCTTTGCCCAGTTGCAGGCGCGTGTCGCAGAACTGGAAGCACGCCTGGCAGAGCGCGAAGATAGCGTTCAGGCGCATGACAGGCTGCTTGGAGAACTGCTCGACAACAGCGTGGCCAACGTGTTTGCTGCCGACCGCAGGATGCGCCTGTTGGCCATCAATCGCACGGCGCGCGAAACCTTCAAACGTTACCGAGGCTTCGTACCGCAGATTGGCGACTACGTACCCCAGTTCCTGACCGATCAACCCGACATCATGGGCCGCCTGGCCCCGATATGGCCGCGCATACTGGCAGGGGAAGCGTTCATCGACACCGTCACCTTCGGGCTGGACGACGCACCACGCCACTACGAAATTCGCTACCACCCGTGGCTCGATGCTCAGCAGCGAATTCAGGGCGGCTACCTGTTCGCCTATGACATCACGCAGCGCGTGACCGAACAGGAGCGCCTGCAGCAGGCCGAAGAAGCACTGCGCCAGGCGCAGAAAATGGAGGCGGTCGGCCAGTTGACCGGCGGGATTGCCCATGATTTCAACAACCTGCTGGCCAGCATCCTTGGCGCCCTGGAACTGGCCGGGCAACGTCTGGTGCAGCAACAGCTGACGGATACTGCGCAGCTGCTTGAAATCAGCCGGCATAATGCGCAACGCGCCGCAGCCTTGGTGCAGCGCTTGCTGGCATTCTCACGGCAGCAGACGCTGGTCCCGCAACGGGTCGATGTGCAGCAACTGGTGGCCGGTATGCACGACCTGATCAGCAGCTCCACCGGCCCCTATGTCGACTACCACGACCAGACACATGCCGGACTATGGCCTATCCGAATAGACGCACAGCAACTGGAAAACGCGCTGCTCAACCTGTGCATCAACGCCCGTGACGCCATGCCGCTTGGCGGCACCTTGAGCATCGGTTGTGCCAATGTCGAAGTGCAAGGCGCCGAAGCCAGACAACTGGACCTGACCGCTGGCCGGTTTCTGCGTATCCGCGTTGAAGACACCGGCATGGGCATGTCCAAAGCAGTGATGCAGCGCGCCCTTGAGCCCTTCTTCACCACCAAGCCGCTCGGCCAGGGCACTGGCCTTGGGTTGTCCATGGTCTACGGCTTTGTGCGGCAATCCGGTGGCCAGCTGGTCATCGATAGCGCGCCTGGCCAGGGTACGGTCATCAACCTGTATCTCCCCCACGATGAAAGCATAGACGCCGCTTCACCCAGCCCCGACGTCGAGGGGCCTGCCCCTGCGGTCTCACATCAGCGGCGCGTGTGCAAGGTGATGCTGGTGGAAGACGAGCCGGCCCTGCGCCTGGTCATGCTGGAGGTATTGATAGATCAGGGCCATGAAGTTCAGGCATTCGAAGATGGCCGCCAGGCCTTCAAGGCCTTGCAGGAAGCCCCAGCGCCGGACTTGCTGATCACCGATGTCTGCCTGCCAGGGGGTATCGATGGCCACCGACTCGCGCAAGCCTGTCGAAGTATTGCACCACATGCAGCGGTGCTGCTGATTACCGGCCCTGACGCTGCGCACAGTACGGCAAAAGCGCGGCCCGACCGGCGCACAGAACTGCTGGCCAAGCCATTCGATCTTCAAACACTTGCCCAGGCGCTTGAACGGCTGCTGGGGAGCACCGCCCAGTCGCACTGAGCGGCTATTCGCCTACAGGTGAACACGTTAAAGTCATCACTTTCATTTGCCGGACGCAGGCATGTCTTCTAGTGATCTGAACTCACTGCGCCAACAAGTCGAAGACCTCCAGCGACAGAACACACTGCTGGAGCAACGGCTTGCAAGCAACCAGGCGCACGACCAGGACTTCTATCGCTCACTGTTCGACACCATGGACGAAGGCTTCTGCATCATCGAGTTCTTCGATGGCCCTCATGGCCCCCTGAGTGACTACGTGCATGTGCTGGCCAACGCAGCCTATGCCAAACACGCCGGCATCCCTAACGTGGTCGGGCAAAAACTGCGCGAGATGGTGCCCGATGAGGCGGATGACTGGGTGGCCCGCTATGGCGCGGTGCTTCGCACCGGCGAACCGCTGCACTTCGAGCAGGAACTGATTGCCACGGGCCACGTGCTGTCGGTGACCACGTTTCGCATAGAACCTGCCGAGAAACGTCAGGTAGCGGTACTGTTCAAGGATGTCACCGAACGCCGGCGTGCAGAGCAGGCTCTGCAGCGCCTGAACGAAGAGCTTGAACAAAGGGTGAATGCAGCGCTGGCGGAGCGCCGCTTGTTTGCCGAGCTGGTCGATCACAGTGTGGTCAATGTGCATGTGGTCGACAAGGACCTGCGCTGGCTGGCTGTCAATCGCCAAGCCAGGCATGACTTCCACCTGCTGTACGGGAGGACACCCGAAATCGGCGACTACCTGCCCGGATTGTTCGAGGATGGCGCCGCCGGCCAGACGCCTGTTCTGCCGATGTGGCAGCGCGCCCTGGCAGGCGAGCAGTTCATCGAGATCGGCACCTTCGGCAAGCCCCCCGCGCTGCGCCATTATGAGTTGCGCTTCAACGCCTTGCGCGACCCAGAAGGCGAGGTACATGGCGCGTTTCTGTTCGCCTATGACATCAGTGAGCGAGTACAAGAGCAGGAACGCTTGGCCAAGGCAGAAGCGGCGCTGCGCCAGGCACAGAAGATGGAAGCCGTAGGCCAGCTCAGTGGCGGCATAGCCCACGACTTCAACAATTTGCTGGGCGGCATCTTGGGCGCCCAGGAGCTGATGCGGCAACGCCTGGAGCAGTCACGCTTCGACGCCCTGGCGCCTTTGCTGGAGCTGTCCAGCAGCGCGGCGCAGCGGGCCTCTTCGCTGGTGCACCGGCTGCTGGCGTTCTCCCGCCAGCAGACCCTGCAACCCTGCTCCACGCAAGTGGCCACCTTGGTGGCCGGCATGGAAGACCTGCTGCGCCGCACCATCGGCCCGGCGATTACCCTGAGCAGCCGCTTCGCCAGCCAGCTGTGGCCGACCTTCATCGACCCTCCCCAACTGGAAAGCGCCTTGCTCAACTTATGCATCAACGCGCGCGATGCCATGCCTGCCGGTGGTGTGATCGAGATCATTGGCGACAACCTGCAGCTTGACGACAAGCAGGCCGTGGCACTGGAACTGCCGGCCAGCGAGTTCGTGCGGCTGAGCGTCGTCGACAACGGTAGCGGCATGTCGGCCGAAGTTGTCGAGCGCGCTGTCGAGCCGTTCTTCACCACCAAGCCGATGGGCCAGGGCACCGGCCTGGGTCTGTCCATGACCTATGGCTTCGTGCGCCAGTCGGGTGGGCAATTACGGGTGCTGTCGGTGCCTGGCGAGGGTACCCGCATCGAGCTGCTGTTACCCCGCCACCACGAGCAAGCCCAGGCGCCAATCAGCAAAGCTCCGCGCGCGCCCTTGCGAAGAAGCAGCGAGAGTGCAAAACGCATTCTGTTGGTTGAAGACCAGACTGCCTTGCGTCTGGTGATTGGCGAAGTGTTGGAAGAGCTGGGCTATCGGGTGGACGCCTTCGAGAACGGTCCGTCTGCCCTCACCCACCTGCAAGGCGGCGAACGGCCAGACTTGCTGCTGAGCGATGTCGGCCTGCCTGGCGGCCTGAATGGCCGCCAGTTAGCCGAACGCTGCCGTGAGCGCTACCCGGACCTCAAGGTGCTGTTGATCACCGGCTACGATGAGAGCGCGGCGCTCAGCGACGGCCAACCGCTGCAAGGTACGTTGGTGTTGACCAAGCCGTTCGAACTGGAAGCACTGGCAGAGCGGGTTCGCGAGCTGCTGGAACCTTGACGGGCGCTCAGCGCCCGCCGCCCAGGTCGATAAAGCTGCCGGTGGCATAGGAGGCTTTGTCCGAAAGCAACCAGAGGATGGCCTGGGCCACTTCCTCGGGATACCCTCCTCGGCCCATGGGCAAGCCAGGTTCAAGCTTGCTGACGCGGTCCGGGTCGCCCGAAAGCGCATGGAAACCGGTATGGATATAGCCTGGTCGTACGCCATTGACGCGCACGCCCTCGCCTGCCACTTCTTTGGCCAGGCCGATGGTGAAGGTGTCGAGCGCGCCCTTGGAGGCGGCATAGTCGACATATTCGTTGGGCGAACCCAGGCGTGCGGCGACCGATGATACGTTGACGATGGCCCCGCCTTGCCCGCCATGCCGGCGTGCCATGCGCAGCAGGGCGTGCTTGGCGCAGAGCATGGGGCCGACGACGTTGGTCTTCATGACGTTCAGCAGACGGAACTCGGACATGTCCTCGACCCTGCTCTGCTGGCCGATGGTGCCGGCGTTGTTGACCAGTGCGGTGACCGGGCCGAGCTCATCGTCGACGCGCAGGAACAGCTGGATGATTTCATCTTCGACGCTGACGTCGGCGCGCACCGCGATGGCCTCGGCGCCCAGGGCGCGGACCTGGCTGAGGATGGCTTCGGCGGCCTGGTCATCGGCGTGATAGTTGATGCAGATGCGGTAGCCCTGGCGGGCGGCCAGCAGCGCAGTGGCGGCGCCGATACCGCGGCTGCCGCCGGTGATGACAATGACGTTCTCCATGGATTTGCCAATGGTTTTGGGAAGGGAGCATCGACAATAGGCGAAATGGCGCTGCGTTGGAATGACGAAGATCAGCACAGCCAACCCTCTGCTGTTGATCTAGCTTTTGATCTTGATCTTGATCTTGATCTTGATCTTGATCTTGATCTTCGCGACTTCAGGAGGCCGAACGCAGGCCTTGCGGAGGCAGGTGACGGGCATGGATGCCCGTCAAGCGCTGAGGCCCCAGGATGGGGCCTTCGGCGCGGTCCTGCCGGGAGCAAGGCCGGAGTGAGGGGACCCCGGAGCGCAGCGCAGGGGCCGGATGATGGGAGCGCAGCGTTTTTTGGTTACTTTTTGTCGCGTTTGACAAAAAGTGACTCGCCGTAAGGGCGAAAAGGTGAGTCAGCGTCGCCATCGCAAATGGACTGTTCGCTGAGCCAAAACAGACGAGTTCGCTTCTTGCTTCTTGCTTCTTGGATGTGGGCATTCACATCGAGTAGGTATTCATTCACGTAGGTGGCGCATAGTCACCTTTCCGCCCTTACGGCGGGTCACTTTTTGTCAAACGCGACAAAAAGTAACCAAAAAACGCTGGCTCCTATCATCCGGCCCCTGCGCTACGCTCCGGGGTCCCCTCGCTACGGTCTTGCTCCCGGGAGTACGCGCTGCAGGCCCCATCCATGGGGCCTCAGCGCTTGACGGGCATCCATGCCCGTCACCTCCCTTCGCAAGCCCTACGCTCGGCCTCCTGAAGTCGCAATCTGCGTCGCCTGAACTATCGCGCACTTAGAAGCAAAAGCCACGGCAACGGCAACGGCAACGGCAACGAACCGAGTCTGATCAACGGTCCTTGAACTGTGCCTCACGCTTGGCGATGAATGCGGCCATGCCTTCTTTCTGGTCTTCGGTGGCGAAAGCCGCATGGAAGACCCGACGCTCAAAGCGAACCCCCTCGCTGAGGGTGACTTCAAATGCTCGGTTGACGCTCTCCTTGACCATCATGCTCACCGGAATCGACTTGCTGGCAATGGCCGCGGCCACCTTCAGCGCCTCTTCCACCAGCTCTGCTTGCGGCACGATCCGCGCCACCAGACCTGCACGCTCGGCTTCTTCCGCCCCCATCAGGCGGCCGGTCAGGCAAAGCTCCATGGCCTTGGCCTTGCCCACCGCACGCGTCAGGCGCTGGGTGCCGCCCATGCCCGGCAGAACGCCCAGGTTGATTTCCGGTTGACCAAATTTGGCATTGTCCGCAGCGAGGATAAAGTCGCACATCATCGCCAGCTCACAGCCGCCGCCCAGGGCAAATCCAGACACGGCAGCAATGATCGGCTTACGGCGATTGGCAATGCGGTCGGCGTCGCTGAACAAGTCGTCGACGTAAATCTGCGGGTATTGCAGCTCGGCCATTTCCTTGATGTCGGCGCCAGCGGCAAAGGCTTTGGCCGAGCCTGTCAGCACCACGCAGCCGATGTTCGGGTCGCGCTCGAGCTGGTCCAGAGCCTGGTTGATTTCGCCGACAATCTGCGCGTTCAGCGCATTGAGCGCCTGCGGCCGGTTGAGGGTGATCAGGCCGACCTTGCCGTGGATGTCCAACAGGATGGTTTCGAATGCCATGCAGTCTGCTCCTTCAAAGATTGCGCGCAATGACCATGCGCTGAATGTCGCTGGTGCCTTCGTAGATCTGGCAAACCCGAACGTCGCGGTAGATCCGCTCCAGCGGGAAGTCACTCAGATAGCCATAACCGCCCAGGGTCTGCAAGGCATCCGAACAGACCTTTTCGGCCATTTCCGAGGCAAACAGCTTGGCCATCGACGCTTCCACCAGCGCCGGTCGCCCCGCATCACGAAGGGCGGCGGCGTGCAATACCATCTGCCGGGCAACGGAAATTTTCGTTGCCATGTCGGCCAGGCGAAACGCCACGGCCTGGTGCTCGATCAGCGCTTTGCCAAAGCTCTGGCGCTCGTTGGCATAGTCCCGCGCCACTTCGAACGCCGCGCGGGCCATACCCACCGCTTGCGAGGCGATGCCGATACGGCCGCCTTCAAGGTTGGCCAGGGCGATCTTGTAGCCTTCACCCTCCGCGCCCAGCCGGTTGGCCACTGGCACGCGCACATTGTCGAAAACGATCTGGCAGGTGTCGGAGGCGTGCTGGCCGAGTTTGTCCTCCACCCTCGCTACCTGGTAGCCCGGCGAATCGGTCGGCACGATGAAGGCGCTGATGCCTCGCTTGCCAGCCTCCGGGTCGGTGACTGCAAACACGATCACGACGCCGGCGTTCTGCCCCGAGGTAATGAACTGCTTGCTGCCATTGAGCACGTAGTGGTCGCCTTCCAGGCGGGCGCGGGTCTTCAGGCTGCTTGCATCGGAGCCAGCCTGCGGCTCGGTCAGGGCGAAAGCTCCGAGCATCGCACCTGTGGCCAGCGGGGTGAGGAACTGCTCTTTCTGCTGCTCGTTGCCGAAGCGCAGGATCGGCACGCAACCCACCGAGTTGTGCACGCTCATGATGGTCGAGCAGGCGCCATCGCCCGCAGCGATTTCCTCCAAGGCCATGGCATAAGCCACATAACCGGTGTCGCTACCACCCCACTGCTCCGGCACCAGCATGCCGAACAGGCCCAGTTCGGCCATTTCGTCGATGGCCTCTTTCGGGAAGCGATGTTCCTTGTCCCATTGCTCGGCAAACGGCTTCAGGCGTTCCTGGGCGAAAGCACGTACCGCGTCGGCAATCTGTTGTTGCTCGTCATTTACCAGCATGGTTCACCTCAGTACAGGCATTCAACAGCCATGGCCGTGGCCTCGCCACCGCCGATGCAGATGGCCGCCACACCCCGACGCAGATTGTTCTGGCGCAAGGCCGACAACAGGGTGACCAGAATACGTGCGCCAGAAGCGCCGATCGGGTGGCCGAGGGCGCAAGCGCCGCCGTGGATATTGACCTTGTCGTGTGGCAGATCGAGGTGTTTCATGGCCGCCAGGGTGACCACGGCGAAGGCCTCGTTGATTTCGAACAGGTCAACTTCGGCCAGGTTCCAGCCGGTGCGCTTCATCAGTTTGTCGATCGCGCCGATCGGGGCGGTCGGGAACAACGCCGGGGTGTCGGCAAAGGCGGCGTGACCGTGGATGACGGCCAATGGCTTGAGGCCACGTTTGTCGGCCTCGGAGCGGCGCATCAGTACCAGCGCCGCAGCGCCGTCGGAAATCGAACTGGCGTTGGCCGCCGTCACGGTGCCGCCTTCACGAAACGCCGGTTTGAGCTGCGCAATCTTGTCCAGGCGCGCCTTGGGCGGCTGCTCGTCATCCTTGATGACGCGCTTTTCCTTGCCCTCGGTGACTTCCACCGGCACGATCTCGGCGGCAAAACGACCGCTGCTGATGGCATCCTGCGCTCGGGTCAGCGAGGCGATGGCGAACTGGTCCTGGGCTTCGCGGCTGAAGGCATTGGCCTGGGCACAGTCCTCGGCAAAGGTGCCCATCAGGCGGCCTTTGTCGTAGGCGTCTTCGAGGCCGTCCATGAACATGTGGTCGATGATCTTGCCGTGGCCCATGCGGTAGCCGCCACGGGCTTTGTCCAGCAGGTACGGCGCGTTGGTCATGCTTTCCATGCCACCCGCCACTACCACGTCTGCGGTGCCGGCCAGCAGCAGGTCATGGGCCATGATCGCGGCTTGCATACCCGAGCCGCACATCTTGTTCAAGGTGGTGCAGGTGGTGTGTTTGTCCAGCCCGGCGCCCAGCGCGGCCTGGCGTGCCGGCGCCTGGCCCTGGCCGGCCGGCAGCACGCAGCCGAACAGTACCTGCTCGACACAGGCGGCATCGATGCTGGCACGTTCCACGGCAGCACGAATGGCGGCGCTGCCCAGTTGCGGCGCAGTCAGGCTCTTGAGGTCGCCCTGCAACCCGCCCATGGGCGTGCGCACGGCGCTGACGATAACGATGGGGTCATTGGCGAGGGTCATGTTCGCTCTCCTTACTTGGCAGCCATGCGCAGCGCACCGTCGAGGCGGATGACCTCACCGTTGAGCATGCTGTTCTCGATGATGTGGCGGGCCAGCGCGGCGTATTCCTGCGGGCGGCCCAAGCGGGGCGGGAACGGTACGCCGGCAGCCAGCGAAGCACGTACCTCTTCGCTCATGCCGGCCATCATAGGGGTTTCAAAGATACCCGGAGCGATGGTCATCACGCGGATGCCGAAGCGTGCCAGTTCGCGCGCGGCCGGCAAGGTCAGGCTGGCAATGGCCCCCTTGGAGGCAGCGTAGGCGGCCTGGCCAATCTGGCCGTCATAGGCGGCAATGGAAGCCGTGTTGATGATGACCCCACGCTCGCCGCTCTCATCGGCAGCCCCTTCGGCCATGGCCGCCGCAGCCAGACGCAACAGGTTGAAGCTGCCGATCAGGTTGACGTTGATGACCTTGGCGAAGCTGGCCAGGCCATGCGGGCCCTGCTTGCCCAGCACCTTCTCGGCACCGACGATGCCGGCACAATTGACCAACCCATGCAAGCTGCCAAAGGCGCTGACAGCTGCATCGACAGCCGACTGGGCCGCCTGCTCGTCACTGATATCAGCCACGGCGAAACGGGCATTGTCGCCCAGTTCGCGGGCCTTGGCTTCGACAGCCTGGGCATTGAGGTCGACCAGCATGACCTTGGCGCCAGCCTCGACCAGCATCTGTGCAGTCGCAGCACCCAGCCCGGAAGCGGCGCCGCTGACGATGAAATGTTTATTGGCTATGTGCATGAGTACTTTCCTTTCAGACGCTGGCAGGGGTGGCCTGTTGCGCTTGTTGTTTGGCGACTTCCTGGTTGCGCAGGATGAAGCGTTGCAGCTTGCCGCTCGGGGTCTTGGGCAGCTCGCTGACGAATTCGATTTCCCTGGGGTAGGCATGCGCGTAGAGGCGCTGGCGCACGTGCTGGCGCAAGGTTTCTTCCAGCTCGACGCTGCCAGCGTAGCCGCTCGCCAATACCACGAACGCCTTGATCAGCTCGGTGCGCTCCGGGTCGGGCTTGCCGATCACCGCTGCCTCGATCACCGCCGGGTGCTCGATCAACGCGCTTTCCACATCGAACGGCCCCACCCGGTAACCGGAGGTGGTGATCACGTCGTCGCTACGGCCAACGAAGCTGATGCTGCCATCCGGGTTCAGCTCGACAGTGTCGCCGCTGAGGTAGTACTTGCCGACGAAGGCTTTGGTCGGCAGGCCGTGGTAACCGCCGAACCAGCACAGCGGCGACTGCTCACGGTCAACGGCGAGGATGCCTGGCTGGCCGGCTGGCAGTTCGTTGCCCTGCTCGTCCACCACCACGATGCGGTGGCCGGGGATGGCATAGCCGGCAGAACCCAGGTGCACCGGGTGCTGCAGGCCATGGTGGTTGCACAGCACCATGCCCAGTTCGGTCTGGCCGTAGTGATCGTGAATGGTCACGCCCAGCTCGTCGGCGAACCAGCGGATCACCTCGGGGTTAAGCGGTTCGCCGGCACTGCTGACCACCCGCAGGCGGCCCTTGATCGGTGCCGAGAAATCTTTGCCCGCCGCAATCAGCAAGCGATACGCGGTTGGCGAGCCGGCCAGGTTGGTGATACCCAGCTTGTCGATCACCCGGGCGCAGCTCTCGACACTGAACGGGCCATCGTAGAACGTGGTGGCGTGCCCCAGCGACAACGGACCGGTAACGGCGTAATACAAGCCGTAAGCCCAACCCGGGTCGGCCAGGTTCCAGAAGTTGTCCTCGGGCAGCAGCTCGATGGCATCACGCATGTAGCCCTGAAACGCGACGATCGCACGCAGTGGCACTTCCAGGGGTTTTGCCGGGCCAGTGGTTCCGGAAGTGAACATCAGCAGGAATGGATCGTTGCCTGAGCGCATCACCGGCTCACATACGTCCGCTGCGCGCTCCAGGCATTGCTGGAAGTCCAGCTCACCACTGCGGGCCTTGACGGTGATGATGGTCGGGCAGGCATGCACGTCGTCCAGCTTGGCGCGGTTGTGGCTATCGGTGACCACCACTCGGGCATGGGATTGCTCAAGCCGGTGCTCGATGGCCTTGGGGCCGAACGCGGTGAACAAGGGCTGGTAAACCGCCCCGAGGCGCCAGGTAGCGAGGATGGTCACCAGCAGTTCAGGGGTACGCGGCATCAAGCCGGCAACCCGGTCTCCGGCGCCTACCCCCTGCGCCTTTAACACATTGGCGAACCGGGCAGCCTGCACCTGAAGCTGATCGAAGCTATAGCGCGCGCTGTTACCATCGCGGTCCTCATGAATCAGTGCCAGCTTGCCGTCACCGGCATGCCGGTCACAGCATTCGACACAGGCATTAAGGGCTTCAAGGTTGCCGTGCAATGCCGTCACAACGGCCTGGTCATGGTCGAACGTACGAGCGGCCTCGGCGTAATCGCGCATCATCGGACTCCTGGTTTCTTGTTTTTGGAGTTGAAGCATCGGTCCGACGATGTTCGCGCCGCTCATGCGCGGCGGCAATGGCCAAAGCTGTCAATCTGGATGACTGGTTTGGCCGCCGCTAATCACCCCTCTGCGCGCTCGGCTGCACGCAGGTAGGACTGGGTGAGCCCTGCGACCAGGCGCTCGATATCGAGGACCTGCTGTTCCTGCAGCCGGCGTAGTTGCTGCTCGAAGGCCGCCGGCGCCAAGACAGGACGTTGAGCCTGCAGCTCAAGCGTGCGCCGAGTGTAATCCGCACTGAGGGCATCGAACATTTGGTCATGTTGCTGGCGCAGGTAACGGCGCCAGAACGCGCGCTGGCTCAGGCTATCGGTCAGGCCCTCGATGGTCTGCGCGCGCGTAACCCGCAGGAACGCATCCTCTACCTGGGCCTGTGTCAGCGCGACAGCATCGGGATAGCGCATGGCATATGGCTGGTTGGGCAGCCGCAACCGGCTACGAAGTTGCACCCTGTAAGCCAGCCCCAATGCCAACTGGTCAATATGTTCACTGGCAGCCAGACGCTGCCGGCCATCCTGGTAGGCAATCCCTTCCAGTTGATCCAGCCGGAACAGTTGCCTGCCCAGTTCAAGCAACTCGCCCCTGCGTTCAGGGTTGACTGCGGCGGCTTCGGCCTGCGCCTGCCTCACCAATACCTGCAATGCACTGAAATGGCTGGCAACGGCGTCCGAACATGACAGCGGCAGGCCGGCCCGCTCAAAGATCCGCCGGCACAGCACCGGGTCGCCGTCCAGCGTAGCCAGCAGTGTCCATACCCCGTCAACCAGCGCATCCCGCCCTTCACCCGCTTGGCTGTAGTCCGCAGTCATCTCCAGGCGAGCCAACAACCTGAACAACCCGCTGCTACCCGCTTGCGCCAGCAACCGCAACCACACGGCCTCACGCTCGGCCTGAACCGTCGCATCCGTATGGCCTACCCAACGCGTACGGGCCCTGGCCAGGTCAACTGACCCCAACTGCTCAGGTGAGTGCCGGTGTTCTTCGATCACATCGAGGGCATACAACCTTCGTTGCTGCATGACCGACAAGGGGTTGTCCTCCATCAGAATGGCCTGTCGAAATGCATAAGGCATCAGCTGGATCTCGGTGGGCACTTCGCGGAGTTGGTTGTTGCGCAAGTCAGCACGTTCAAGTAGACCACAGAGCTCCAGGCGACGCGGCCAGCTGCCCAGCCGACAATGACGCAGGTTCAGGCTTGTCAGCCGAGAAAGTTGGTGGAAACTCATGTCGAGCGCTTCCAGCCGGTTATGACTGAGATCAAGATGCACAAGGTTGGACAAACCATGCAGAACGCTGATCGCCTGGGCGTCGAGGCGTATCTCGTTATGCGCCAACCGAAGCGATTGAAGATTCGGTAAATGGGCAATGCCTGTTGGTAGACGCATCAACGCGTTGTTGTTGAGGTTCAGGTGCGTCAAGGCAGTAAACGGGCGAAGGAAGTCGGCCGGAATGTCAGTAATCAGGGTGTCGTTCACGCTCAGCAGGGTAATGCGATGGAAATCGATGTGCGGCGGTAGTGCCGGCAGTGTGCGCAAACTCAAACCGCTCATCGACAAGCGCTGCCCCTGTGTTTGCCCCTCGCCGGCCGAAACAGGCTCGCCCTGCAGTCGCCAGGCTCGCAGGATGCTGTCGGCCGTCAACCTGCGGGCGGCGCGTCGACCCTCCTGCAACTCGGCACCGACCCAGCGATTCAGGTACAGCACCAGCTGGTCATGTGCTTCCTGCAGTTCTACCAAGCGCTCGAAGACTGGCTGCGGGCCTTGTTGCACACGCGCCAGCTCCACATCGAGCGCGGCCTCGTCCAGGCCAGGATAAAGCGACCGTAGCTGGTCACGAATGATCGCCTGCTCATCCCTGGGTGCAGCGCCAGGGCGGCCACTGAGCGGGTATCCCACGCGCCCATCGTCCATGCGACGCCCTGGATTGAGCCACGCCTGCTCCTCTGGCCAGCCGAGCATGCGCGCGATGTCCCAATGGGAAGCGGGTAACCGCGCGAGAAGTTTCTCACGCAATTGGCTCGCCGCAGCACTGCCCACCAGTTGCATCGCTGCGCGCTGCTCCGACGTTAGTGCGATGAAAAGCGCCTCGAAGATACATCCAGGCTCGTCAGCGATAAGCACGTGTGGCACACCTGACCCGTTGTAGATCAGAAACCTGCCTTCGTGCCGGACCACTATTCTTTTTGCCTCGGTTTGCCCGCCGCTACCGAGACGCCTGATAGACCGCCCATCCAGCCCGGAGTCACGCAAGTCGAGGTCAACTTGTTCAAGTCCGAAGCTATCCAGTAACGCAAGGGCCAACTCGCCGGTGACGTCACTGTAAGCTGAGCTCAGATACAATCCCGCCAGCCCCCGGCTCAGCCGAGCCAGACGCAAGAGCGAACCGGCGTTCTTCGCGCACGGCAATGGCAGCCGCCGCTCGACCCGCGCCATTTGGTGCTCAAGCTCATGCGCTTGGCCGGTTACTTCATTTATGTAGGCCGAAGGCAAACCCGGGAAGTCCCGCTTTACCAACATGCTCAGTGGGTCTGCTGCAAGTGGCTGCTCTGTCAGGTGGGCAAACAATTGCGGCCGCAACCCGGCCTCATGCACCCGGATCTGCTCCAGTCCGGCGCCCACGTCTGGCCTTGCTTCACACCAGGCCAGCAGTTCACTGTCCGATGGCACCAACGCCTTCAGCCGAACACGCTCGAAAAACGTTTGAATGCGTGCATGCGCCTGGAAGGCGCCCAAGGTTTGGCCAAGGCTCACCGGCGCCGGGCGATTCTCCACGAGAACGCCGCGCAACAAATCTGCATCGATACCTGCCACCCGCATGATCTGCTCGGCCTGATGCGCGTCGAAAGGGGAATGCTGTGGCCATAATGCATCCAGCATGCGCGCAGGCGCCTGCCAGCTTAGTGGTTGCTCACGCATCAGCTGCCAGCCACGCTCACCATTGTGCAACACGACCGGCCCGTAGCCGCCCTCACTCGTTACATGGCGCAGGCGATAGGGGCCATCGGCGACGGGTTGATGCACTTCGAAGTAACGTCCATCGATACGGACCCATCGGCGGCCCGCCTCGCCACTGCGTTCCTCCTCGAGCAGATTGATAGGGCCCGACAATGATCGATAATTCCTGGCGTTGAACTGCCACAGGCGACCGCGCCCATTCCCAAGGCTTACCGGCTCCAGGCCCCCGACAAACGCACTGCGCACAAAACTGACACCCGCCACCGTCGCCGCGGTGGCCGCCAAGGTTTCGGCAACCCCCAGCAGATGCTGCAGCGCTTCGTGTTGGTGCCCTCTCGACCAATCCCGTGTCCCTTCGAACACGTCAGCACACGTCTGTGCAACCACCTGACCCAGCAGCACGCCGCCCACAGCCGGGATGAACAAGCCGGCGAGGTTTACCAAATCCAGACCTGCCGCTTTCCACTCAGCGTGTCTGGCGCTTACCGCCCGGCTATCAGCGTCAGCGGTCGGTACCAGCAGCAACCGGGCATCTTCCTTGACCCGTTGCACTTGCCGAGTCGCCAGTTGCGTGAAAACCCCTCCTCCAGGTGTTTCACCCTCAAGCTCCAGGTCCGGCAGCTTGTCTTTCAGGCGCTTGCCGAGGGTACTGACAAAACCTGCACGGTGCTCAAGGCTGATGAGCTGTGTGAAGTACTGCCAGTAACCGGGATCTTGCAACAACCTCGCCACGGTACTGTTCATGGAGGCGGCATTGTCGAAGAACCGCAATGCCTGCCGGGGATCACCAGGCAGGTAAAGTACGATGCCCCGTTCATTTCCCGCCTTGTCATGCAGGTGAATCAGCAAGCCATCGACCACAGGTTTCCCTATTGCCCTCAACAGCATGGCTTTGCCTTCGAGCCCTTGTTGTCGCCGCTCCTGAGCGGGGTCCAGCACTTCACGCAAGGCAAGCTGCACATCGACGCTTATGCTTCCCTGCAAAGCCGCAAGCTCGGTCGCCAGCTTCAACCCCGAACGTTTGTCTTCAGCCAGCACCGCCTGGGTAGCTGGCGGGAAGATCCTTTGCAACGCGTCCTGATAACGCTGACCAACGTCCAGATTGCGACAGGCCGTAATCAATGCTTCCAGCGATGCATTCAATGGTTTGTCGCTGCCTGGCAAAACCAGCCCCGTGCCCTCGTAGTAGCGGGTATTCGCAGCAAAGTTGCGCATCAGCCGCAGTAACCCGTTCTCACGCGTCTGGCTGTACCCGTATGTCTGTTGCAAGGTACCGGGCAGTGTGCCGAAGTGTGGCGCCACCCGCAGCCACTCGAGCTGGGTAAATACCTGCCCGTCCGGCAACGGTGCATCCAGCAAAGCCGCCAGGTGCTTCTCGGCAAACTGCTGGAGCGGCAGTAACTCAAGTGTCAGGCCACTCAAGCGTGCCTGGCTGGCGTGGTGCGCGTTCAGGCTGGTGCGCAGAGTGTTGATCTGGCCCCTTGACGCGCGTTTGAGCCATTCAGGTAATCGGGCACCGATGAATGGGTCATGGCCCGTCGCGTTGATGATCATGGTGGGTTCCCTAGCTATTTGACGAAGCCAACCATGTTGTTCAAATGCCGGACCAGGATGCAGAGGGAACGGGTTCGATCGGCGCCTGCTCGGAAAGCCTTCTGGGCCCGCGCGGTAACGCACTACGGCGGGAAGCGTTCGCCCTTCAGTGCCCTGCCCCTCGCGCCTGGATCAATGCCCGATAATGCCCCGGGTTGCAGCCGAACCACTTGCGAAATGCCTTATAGAACGAGCTGCTGTCGGCGAACCCCAAACGCTCGGCAAGCTCGCCCATGGCCACGTCTTCCTGGCTGAGCCAGGCGATCGCCAGCTCCCGTCGTACGCTGTCCTTCAAGCCCTGGTAGTTCTGCCCCTCTTCTGCCAGGCGCCGCCGCAGGGTCGATGGCGACAGGCACAACTGTCGGGCCAGGCGGTCAGCATCGGGCCATTGCGCAGGGGCCAGGCGCAACAGGTCGGTGCGGATACGCCGCCCGAGACTGGCCGGGTCACGGTACTTGACCAGGATATTGCCCGGCGCTTCGGCAAGAAAACGCTGCAGTTCCTCCTCGCTGCGCCGAAGAGGCAAGTCGAGGCATTGCGAAGCAATGATCATGCGTGTGCGTGGACGCTCAAAATGCAGGTTTTCCGAAAACATGACCCGGTAGTCGTCGCAAAAGGGGGGTTCGGCACAACGCAGATCAATGCTCAGAATCGGGATACGCCGCCCGGCCAGCCAGCAGGTCACGCCATGCACGATCATCCAGAAGGTGAAATAGGTGAACGCGCGGCGCGGTTCGTCACGCGGCTCATTGATGACAATTTCGGCCAGCCCTTGCTGGCGCACCAGGCTGGGCTGCATGTCTTGAAGCATCAACGACAGAAAGGCCAGCGAGGTTTCCAGGCCTGCGCCCAGGGTCGGTTGGCCCATGCTGGCACGGCACATGAACGCCAGGCTGCCACTGCACAGACCGCGCGGGTCCATCGCGAAGAATTCGTCGTTGCAGCGCCGGGCCAGCAAGCGCCACAGGCGGGCATAGGACTCGGCACTGACCCTTGCCTCTGGCAGGTGCAGTTGTTCAACGGCGATGCCCGCCCTGGCCAGCAAGCCACTGTCAGGCTCACCGGCAGGGCAGGTCTGCAACAGCGCTTCGCGCACCAGCTGCATGGAAATGGTGTCTTTGTCGCTCATCGACGGTCCTGTCGGCTGATTGCCGGCCATATTAGGGTCTGTATGAAAAGCCTTGAGACGAAGGTCAGGCAAGGCGAAAACAGCCGAGGAAGCGGAGTTTACGGGTTGTAAATGAGCATTCCGAGGCTGTTTTCAACGCAGCATCACCGAGTATCAAGGCTTTTCATACAGAGCCTAGGGTGCCCCGCAGCAAACAGCCATCATAGCCCCGCTGCCAGGCTCAGGAATGCCTGAATCAGGCGCAGTTCGCGACGACGCTCCAGGCAGCCGATTACGTGTTGGTTGACAAGGCCCTCGCCGGCCAATGGGCGTGCCACCACACGTGGATCATTGGCCACTTCAGTGGAAGAAACAACGCCAATCCCCAGCTGCGAGGCCACTGCCTCGGTTACCGCCTCCCGGCTGTCCAGCTCCAGCAATACACGCGGTTGCACGCCCGCCTTGATGCAGGCCTTGTCGAAGGTGCGCCGGGTGGTGGAGCTGGGTTCGCGCAGCACCATGATCTGCTGGTGCAGCTCGGCCAACGGCAAGTCCTCCCGCGCGCTGGCCCAGGCGTGCCCCACGGGTAACAACGCACACAGGCGCGACTCACAGAGATTTTGCAGATGCAGCCCTTTGCGCGGCTCGATTTCAGTCAGCACCGCCACGTCGGCATGCTCGCCGAGCAGCGCAGCCAACGTCTCCTGTGCGTTGCCCAGACGCAAGTTGACGGTGACGCCTGGGTATCGTTCACGCAGCAGCGCCAGCATCGGCATGACCCGGTGCGGTCCGTCGGCAGCTACCTCCAGGCGCCCGGTCAGCAACTGACGGTTGGCCTCGAGCATGGCCTGCGCTTCTTCGGCCAGGCCGAACATGGCGCGCGTGATGGCCGCCAGGCGCGTGCCCTCTTCGGTCAATTCCACGCGCCGTGCAGTACGCCGCAACAAGGTGATCTGGTAGTGCTCCTCCAGGGCCTTGACGTGCCCGGTCACCGCCGGCTGGCTGATGAACAGGCGCTCGGCAGCACGGGTAAAGCTGCCCTCACGGGCCACGGCGTCGAAGGCGCGTAGCTGGAACAGATTCATATTCATCGGCCTGACTTATAGCTGGGATAACAACAAACAATTTGATTGATGGCAGCGCGAATTGCAACCTAGGCCCCGTAGTTTCAGCCCACCGCTTGTGAGGAATAACGGAATGAGCAATGCCCCGATTCTGCTGACCCCAGGTCCCCTGACCACATCAATCCGCACCCGCCAAGCCATGCTGGTGGACTGGGGCTCCTGGGACCGTGACTTCAACCAATTGACTGCCAGCGTCTGCGAACAACTGCTGGCCATCATCGACGGCGCCAGCAGCCACCACTGCGTGCCCCTGCAAGGCAGCGGTACCTTCGCCGTGGAAGCGGCCATCGGCACCTTGGTGCCACGCGATGGCAAGGTTCTGGTACTGATCAACGGCGCGTACGGCCAGCGCCTGGCGAAGATCTGCAAAGTGCTGGGTCGCACCTACAGCACCTTCGAAACGGCCGAAGACCAGCCGACCACCGCCGCCGACGTCGACCGGCTGCTGGCCGAAGACCCGGCCATCACCCATGTGGCGCTGATCCACTGCGAAACCAGCACCGGCATCCTCAACCCGCTGCCCGAGATCGCCCAGGTGATCAAACGCCATGGCAAGCGCCTGATCATCGATGCCATGAGCTCGTTCGGTGCGCTGCCGATCGATGCCCGCGAAATCCCCTTTGAAGCACTGATCGCGGCCTCCGGAAAGTGCCTGGAAGGCGTACCCGGCATGGGCTTCGTCTTCGCCGAAAAAAGCGCCCTGGCGGCCGCCGAAGGCAATGCCCACTCGCTGGCCATGGACCTGCACGACCAGCACGCCTACATGGCCAAGACCGGGCAATGGCGCTTCACCCCGCCTACCCACGTGGTCGCGGCCCTGCACGAAGCACTGCAGCAATACAACGAGGAAGGTGGCCTTCCCGCCCGCCACCAGCGCTACGCAGACAACTGCAAGACGCTGCTCGACGGCATGGCAGCCATCGGCCTGCGCAGTTTCCTGCCTGCCGAGATCCAGGCGCCGATCATCGTCACCTTCCACGCCCCCACCGATGCCCGCTACCAGTTCAAGGACTTCTACGAGCGGGTCAAGGCCAAGGGTTTCATTCTCTACCCGGGCAAGTTGACCCAGGTCGAAACCTTCCGCGTCGGCTGTATCGGTGTGGTCGGGGCGGACGGCATGCAGGCCGCCGTGAATGCCGTGGCCGACGTGCTGCGGGAAATGGAAGTGCTGGACATCTGACGCTTTGCCCACCCGAACTCAGGAATTTGCGCACATGAACTACAACAACCCCACCCAATTGCAAGCCGCCATCCTCGACTGGGCTGGCACCGTGGTCGATTTCGGCTCATTCGCTCCCACCCAGATCTTTGTCGAGGCCTTTGCCGAGTTCGACGTGCAGGTGTCGATCGAGGAAGCCCGAGGCCCGATGGGCATGGGCAAATGGGACCATATCCGCACCCTGTGCGACGTACCGGAAATTGCCGAGCGCTACCGCAAGGTGTTCGGCCGTACCCCGACCGATGATGACGTCACCGCCATCTACAACCGCTTCATGCCGCTGCAGATCGAGAAGATCGCCGTGCACTCGGCACTGATCCCCGGTGCGCTGGACACCCTCACCGGTCTACGCCAGGACGGCCTGAAGATCGGCTCGTGCTCGGGCTACCCGAAAGTGGTGATGGACAAGGTGGTGGAACTGGCGGCGCAGAACGGCTACGTAGCCGACCATGTAGTGGCCACCGATGAAACCCCGAACGGCCGCCCATGGCCGGCCCAGGCCTTGGCCAACGTGATTGCGCTGGGGATTGACGATGTAGCGGCCTGCGTGAAGGTGGACGACACCGTGCCTGGCATTCTTGAAGGCCGCCGTGCCGGCATGTGGACCGTGGCGCTGGTCTGCTCGGGTAATGCCTTGGGCCTGACCTGGGAAGGCTTCCGGGCGTTGAGTGCCGAGAAACTGGAAAGCGAGCGCCAGCGCATCCATGCACTGTTTGCCGGCTCCCGCCCGCACTACCTGATCGACACCATCAACGACCTGCCCGAAGTAATTGCCGACATCAACCGGCGCCTGGCCAAGGGCGAGATGCCGCAAGCCTTCTGACCCCTGCGGTTGCGCTGTATGTGTGTCCGCCACCAATCTGTGTAGGAGCGGGTTTACCCGCGAATACGGTGGCGGCAGCAACGGTGAACGGCGGGTGGAAATTGGCCAGCAGGGCCGGCCTCTTCGCG
>NZ_JAUHUI010000014.1:0-129105 GCF_030418155.1 Pseudomonas sp. 2,4-D | reverse complement strand
GAATCCCACAGGCATAATTGGCCCGAAACAAACGTAGGAGCGGGTTTACCCGCGAAGCGCCGCGCGGGCGGCGCTCGATCTTATAGGCGCAGAATGTGTCGAGCCGGACACTTGGCGGCGCTCGATTTCACAGGCGCAGAATGTCTTAAGGCGGACACCTGCGGCGCTCGATCTCACAGGCGCTGAATGTCTTAATGCGGACACCCGGCGGCGCTCGATCTCACAGGCGCTGAATGTGTCGAGCCGGACACCTGGCGGCGCTCGATCTCGTCTCGAGCCGGACACCCGGCGCCGCTCGATCTCGTCTCAAGCCGGACACCTCTGAAAACTGACCCCGAAGTCCGGTTCCGCCGCCCGGCAGGCGTGGCTTAGAGCAGGTGCCGAAAGCCATCGAATTAGGCTAGAATGCACGGCCTCTAAGCACACCCCTTCCTGAGGCTGTCCCGACGATGTTGATCCTGCGCGGCGCTCCTGCCCTTTCTGCCTTTCGCCACGGTAAATTACTCGAGCAACTGAGCCAGAAAGTCCCCGCTGTTACTGGTTTGTATGCCGAATTTGCCCACTTCGCCGATGTCGACGGCGAGCTGACCGCCGACCAGCAGCAGGTGCTGGGCCGTCTGCTCAAGTACGGCCCGAGCGTGCCGGTACAGGAGCCGACCGGCCGCCTGTTCCTGGTCGTCCCGCGCCTGGGCACCATTTCGCCCTGGGCCAGCAAGGCCAGCGACATCGCCCACAACTGCGGCCTGCAGTCGATCCAGCGCCTGGAGCGCGGCATCGCCTACTACGTGGCCGGCACCCTGAGCGACGCTGACGCCGCCCTGATCGCCGCCGAACTGCACGACCGCATGACCCAGCGTGTGCTCAGCCAGCTGGAGCAGGCCGCTGACCTGTTCAGCCACGCCAAGCCCAAGCCAATGACCTCGGTCGACATCCTGGCCGGCGGCCGTGACGCCCTGGCCAAGGCCAACATCGACCTGGGCCTGGCCCTGGCCGAAGACGAGATCGACTACCTGGTCAATGCCTTCCAGGGCCTCAAACGCAACCCGAACGACATCGAACTGATGATGTTCGCCCAGGCCAACTCCGAGCACTGCCGCCACAAGATCTTCAACGCCAGTTGGGATATCGACGGCCAGGCCCAGGAAAAAAGCCTGTTCGGCATGATCAAGAACACCTACCAGATGCACAACGAAGGTGTGCTGTCGGCGTACAAGGACAACGCCTCGGTGATCGTCGGCAACGTTGCCGGCCGCTTCTTCCCGAACCCTGAAACCCGCCAGTACGGCGCGGTGCAGGAGCCGGTGCACATCCTGATGAAGGTGGAAACGCACAACCACCCGACCGCCATCGCCCCGTTCTCTGGCGCCTCCACCGGCTCCGGTGGCGAAATCCGCGACGAAGGTGCTACCGGCCGTGGCGCCAAGCCCAAGGCCGGCCTGACCGGCTTCACCGTGTCCAACCTGCGCATCCCGGGCTTCGAACAGCCTTGGGAGCAGGCCTATGGCAAGCCTGAGCGTATCGTCGACGCCCTCGACATCATGATCGAAGGCCCTCTTGGCGGCGCTGCGTTCAACAACGAATTCGGCCGCCCGGCACTGACCGGTTACTTCCGTACCTTCGAGCAAGCCATCAACACCCCGCACGGTGAAGAAGTGCGCGGCTACCACAAGCCGATCATGCTCGCCGGCGGTATGGGCAACATCCGTGAAGACCACGTGCAGAAGGGCGAAATCACTGTCGGCGCCAAGCTGATCGTGCTCGGTGGCCCGGCCATGCTGATCGGCCTGGGCGGTGGCGCTGCTTCGTCGGTGGCTACCGGTGCCAGCTCGGCTGACCTGGACTTCGCTTCGGTACAGCGCGAAAACCCTGAAATGGAGCGCCGTTGCCAGGAGGTCATCGACCGTTGCTGGCAGCTGGGCGACGAAAACCCGATCGCCTTCATCCACGACGTGGGCGCTGGCGGTATTTCCAACGCCTTCCCTGAGCTGGTCAACGACGGTGGCCGCGGTGGTCGCTTCGAGCTGCGCAACGTGCCCAACGACGAGCCGGGCATGGCCCCGCACGAAATCTGGAGCAACGAATCGCAAGAGCGTTACGTGCTGGCCGTCAGCGCGGTCGACTTCGAGCGCTTCAAGGCCATCTGCGAGCGCGAGCGTTGCCCGTTTGCCGTGGTCGGTGAAGCCACTGAAGAACCGCACCTGACCGTCAGCGACAGCCACTTCGGTAACACGCCGGTGGACATGCCGCTTGACGTGCTGCTGGGCAAGCCGCCGCGCATGCACCGTTCGGTGACCCGCGAGGCCGAGCTGGGCGATGACTTCGACCCGAGCGAACTGGACCTGGACAGCGCCGTCCAGCGCGTGCTGAACCACCCGGCCGTGGCCAGCAAGAGCTTCCTGATCACCATTGGCGACCGCACCATCACCGGCCTGGTTGCCCGCGACCAGATGGTCGGCCCGTGGCAGGTTCCGGTGGCTGACTGCGCCGTTACCGCCACCAGCTTCGACGTCTACACCGGTGAAGCCATGGCCATGGGCGAGCGTACGCCGCTGGCGCTGCTGGATGCCCCGGCGTCCGGCCGCATGGCCATCGGCGAAACCCTGACCAACCTGGCGGCTTCGCGCATCGAAAAACTGTCCGACATCAAACTGTCGGCCAACTGGATGTCCGCTGCTGGTCACCCAGGTGAAGACGCACGCCTGTACGACACCGTGAAGGCTGTCGGCATGGAGCTGTGCCCGGAGCTGGGCATCACCATTCCGGTCGGCAAAGACTCGATGTCGATGAAGACCAAGTGGAGCGACGAGGGCGTCGAGAAGAGCGTCACCTCGCCGATGTCGCTGATCATCACCGGCTTCGCCCCGGTCACCGACATCCGCAAGACCCTGACCCCGCAACTGCGCATGGACAAGGGCGAGACCGACCTGATCCTGATCGACCTGGGCCGCGGCAAGAACCGCATGGGCGCCTCGATCCTGGCCCAGACCTACGGCAAGATCGCTGCCCAGGCACCGGACGTTGACGACGCCGAAGACCTCAAGGCCTTCTTCGCCGTGATCCAGGGCCTGAACGCCGACGGCCACCTGCTGGCCTACCACGACCGTTCTGACGGCGGCCTGGTCACCACCGTGCTGGAAATGGCCTTCGCCGGCCACTGCGGCCTCGACTTGCAACTCGACCCACTGACCGACAGCAAGGGCGAAGTGCCGGCCATCCTCTTCAACGAAGAGCTGGGTGCTGTGATCCAGGTTCGCCAGGATGCTACCCCGGACGTGCTGGCACAGTTCAGCGCTGCAGGCCTGGGTGAAGAGTGCGTCGCGGTGATCGGCAAGCCGGTCAACAACGCTGAAGTGACCATCAGCCTGAACGGCGAAGTGCTGTTCGACGATGACCGTCGCATGCTGCAGCGCCAGTGGGCTGAAACCAGCTACCAGATCCAGCGCCTGCGCGACAACGCCGACTGCGCTGACCAGGAATTCGACCTGCTGCTCGAGGAAGACAACCCGGGCCTGTCGGTGAAGCTGGGCTTCGACGTCAACGACGACATCGCCGCACCGTACATCAAGAAGGGCGTGCGCCCGCAAGTGGCCATCCTGCGCGAGCAGGGCGTCAACGGCCAGGTCGAGATGGCTGCTGCCTTCGATCGCGCCGGCTTCGCCGCCATCGACGTGCACATGAGCGACATCCTCGCTGGCCGTGTCGACTTCGAAGCCTTCAAGGGCCTGGTCGCCTGTGGCGGCTTCTCGTACGGTGACGTGCTGGGCGCTGGCGAAGGCTGGGCCAAGTCGGCGCTGTTCAACGCCCGTGCCCGTGACGCCTTCCAGGCCTTCTTCGAGCGTACCGACAGCTTCGCCCTGGGCGTGTGCAACGGTTGCCAGATGATGTCCAACCTGCACGAGCTGATCCCGGGCACCGAGTACTGGCCGCACTTCGTGCGCAACCGCTCGGAGCAGTTCGAGGCCCGCGTGGCCATGGTCGAAGTGCAGAAGTCCAACTCGATCTTCCTGCAGGGCATGGCCGGTTCGCGCATGCCGATCGCCATCGCCCACGGCGAAGGCCATGCCGAGTTCGCCAGCGAAGAAGCATTGCTGGAAGCCGATGTGTCCGGTTGCGTGGCCCTGCGCTACGTCGACAACCATGGCAAGGTCACCGAAGCCTACCCGGCCAACCCGAACGGCTCGCCGCGTGGTATCACCGGCCTGACCAGCCGCGACGGCCGCGTGACCATCATGATGCCGCACCCGGAGCGTGTGTTCCGCGCTGTGCAGAACTCCTGGCGCCCGGACGAGTGGCAGGAAGATGCCGCGCTGATGCGTATGTTCCGCAACGCGCGGGTGTGGGTGAACTAAGGCGTGTACAAGCTCGCCTTCTTCGTCCCCGTCAGCCATGTCGAAGTGGTCAAGGCCGCTGTGTTCGCTGCTGGCGGCGGGCGCATCGGTGACTATGACCACTGCGCCTGGCAAACCCTTGGCCAGGGCCAGTTCCGCCCGTTGGACGGCAGCCAGCCGTTCCTCGGGCAAACCGGCCAGGTCGAGGTGGTGGAAGAGTGGAAGGTGGAGCTGGTGGTGGCTGACGAGCTGATTGTGCAGGTCGTCGCTGCGCTCAAGCAGAGCCACCCGTACGAGACGCCAGCCTATGAAGTCTGGCGGCTCGCCGAGGTCTAGAACGCATCACGGCTATTCGCGGGCACGCCCGCTCCCACAGGGATATCACAATCTTCAGAACCTGTGATATCCCTGTGGGAGCGGGCGTGCCCGCGAAAGGGCCCTACAATCCAGCCACAATCTCCTTGCCTGGCTCCGGCCGCTTCAACATTCCACAAGCCAGCAACCCCACCTCGAACAGCACCCACATCGGCACTGCCAGCATCGTCTGCGAAAACACATCCGGCGGTGTCAGGATCATCCCCACCACAAAGCAGCCGACGACCACGTAGGGCCTGCTGCGCCGCAATGTGGCCACATCGGCCAACCCCACCCAGACCACGATGAACGTCGCCACCGGGATCTCGAAGGCCAACCCGAACGCCAGGAACAGCGCCAGGATAAAGTCCAGGTACTGGCTGATATCGGTCATCATCGCGACGCCGTCCGGGGTCACGCTGGCAAAGAAACCGAACATCATCGGGAACACGAGGAAGAACGCGAACGCCATGCCGGTATAGAACAGCACGATGCTCGATACCAGCAGCGGCAGGGCAATGCGCCGTTCACGGCGGTACAGCCCCGGCGCCAGAAAGCCCCAGGCCTGATGCAGCAGCAGCGGCATGGCCAGGAACAGGGCGCACATCGCGGTCAGCTTGAACGGTGTCAGAAAGGGCGAGGTGACGCTGGTGGCGATCATGCTCGCGCCTTCCGGCAAGAAGCGCCGCAGCGGCTCGGAGATGAGCGTGTACAGCGTCTGGGCGAAGGGGAACAGGCCAGCGAACACCAAAGCCACCAGCGCCAGGCAACGCACCAGGCGTTTGCGCAGGTCGCGCAGGTGTTCGGTCAGCGGCATGCTCGCCGCAGGGTCCATGGCAATACTCATGAAGCATTTTCCTTGGGCAGCGCGGCCGTGGCCGCATCATTGGCCGGTTCCGCGTTCAGGCTGATGCCCTGGCGGATCTCCTGTTCCAGGCGCTGCAAAGGTGCGTTGTCGAGGTTGGGCATCTCGATTTCGCGCTCCACCTGCGTGCGCAAGGCGTGCATGGCCCGGCGCGCCTGGCCCAGGCCGCGCCCGAGGGTACGGGCTGCCACCGGCAGGCGCTCAGGGCCCAGCACCAACAGAGCGACGACGCCGATCAGCAGCAACTCGCTGAAGCCTACCTCGAACATCAGGCCTGGCGGTCCGCTTGAGTTTGTTGCGCAGCTTGGCCGTTCAGCGGGCACTGTTGCTGCACTTGCGCCTGGCCAGCGGCGCTGGCGTCATTGTCGCCGCCCATGGACTTACGAAAGCCCTGGATCGCCTCGCCCACATCGCTACCCAAGCCCTTCAGGCGTTTGGTACCAAACAGCAAGAACACGATCAGCAGTACGATCACCAGTTGCCAGATTCCAATGCCACCCATAGCGACCACTCCTGTAAGGTCATGAAAAGGAAGGGCAATCCTGCCTTGCCCAGATGACGTGCACATGACGAACGGGCATTGCCATCTACCTGAAACACCCCGCGTGTTGACTGGCGTTTTTATTCCGCGAGCGAGGCACGCACGGATGGGTGGAAGGCAACAGCAGGGTGCGGCCCTGTTGATGGTGATGGTGGTGCTGGCAATGCTGGCGGCGGGCATGGCCTGGCTGGTGGAAGATGGCCGGCGCCAGGTGGATGAAGTACGCCTGCTGCACCAGCGGGTGCAGGTGCGGGCCATGGAGCAGGCCGGCCTGGCCTACGCCGCGCAGGCCCTGCGTGACCCCGCCTGGCGGCTTAGTCCGCTGTTCTGGCAAGCCTTGCGCGGGCAGCCGCTGAACTACGACTTTGGTGCTGGCCAGGCGCAGTTGTGGGTACGCGACCAGCACACCTGCTTCAACGTCAATGCGTTGCTGGGTGCCGATGGCGAGCGCGCCGAGCGCCAGTTGCGTTACCTGCTGGGCGACGACATGGCCGCAGAACGCCTGGTCGACGCCTTGGCTGACTGGCTCGACGCCGACAGCGATGCGCACCTGCAGGGCGCCGAAAGCGCCCAGTATCTGCGCCAGCAACCACCCCGGCTGGCGGCCAATCAGCCGATGCTCGACACCAGCGAGCTGAACCTGCTGCTGGAGCCGGACGCCAGCCGCCAGGCACGGTACCCGATGCTCTGTGCGTTGCCGCAGACCACCGGCTGGCGGCTGAATGCCAATGCCTTGGGGTTGGAGCATCTGCCCCTGCTGGAGGCGCTGTATGAAGGGCGATACTCGCGTTCGTTGCTCAGCCGCATTGTCAGCGGCAGGCCGGCGTCGGGGTATGTGGACGCGGCTGCACTGCGTCAGGCGCTGGGGGCGGTGGATGACGAAACGTTCGAACGGTTGAGCGAAGGGCTGCTGCTCAACAGCGGGCATTTTCTGTTGCAGCTGTCGTTCGAGGAAGAGGGGCGGGTGATGCGCAGCGAGTTCCAGGTGGAGGCGCTGGGGGTGGTGCAATGGCATGCCCGGGTGCCCGCGCAGCAAGTGCGGGTGCGTAGCCGGGAGCCAATAGCCTGGTAACGTTCACGGGCAAGCCCGCCCCTACGCCGGTTTTGAAACCCGTGAGATCCCTGTAGGAGCGGGCTTGCCCGCGAAGAGGCCGGTACAGCCAGCAAAAGGCTGGCTGACCGGTACTGGATCAAACGGTGCCGATCTCACCGCCATCGATCCGCTGGATCACCACCGTCGAAGCCCGCGGCCGTACGGTAGCCCCAGCCGGCGTCGCATCGGTCGCCTTGTCGGTATACGGCCAGTTGTCAGGGTGTTGAATGTTGACGAACAGCGTCTTGTTGTCCGGGGTAAAGGTAATACCGGTCACCTCGCAACCATTTGGCCCGACGAAGAAGCGCCGCAGGTCCACCTGGTTCTGTGCGTTCACCGGCACCTGCTTGCCGCTGGCATCCACCAGGTCGGTAGGGATCACCGCCAGCAGCTGGTCGTTGGTGTAGTCGGTCAAGGTGCTTTCGCCGTTATCGGTCTCGAACCACAGCACGCCGCGGCTATCGAAGCTCATGCCGTCGGGGCTGGCGAACTGGTTCAGTTCGGTCAGGCCGGAGCGGTTGATGTCGGCGGTACCGGCAGCGTTGGCGCCGAAGACGAAGATGTCCCAGGTAAAGCTCAGCTGGTCGTCGCTTTCGTGCCAGCGAATGATGTGACCATGTCGGTTCGGGCCGCGTGGGTTCGCTGCATCGACCTTTTCCGGGGTACGTGCACTGTTGTTGGTCAGGGTCAGGTACACGTCGCCGTTCAGCGGGTTGACTGTCGTCCATTCCGGACGGTCCATCGGCGTTGCGCCCACGGCATCGCCAGCACCACGGGTGTTGAGGATGATGCCCGGCAGGTCACCATACAGCGCACCTAGGGTGCTGCCGCCCGTGGTGGCGGTGGCCACGTCCAGCAGCAGCCATACGCCGGTGCCGTCGGCATTGAAGCGGGCTACGTAGAGCTTGCCCTGGTCGAGGTACTTGGCGCCGGTGGCCAGGCGGTCGGCCGGGGTGGCGTCGGCGGGATCCCACACGGCGGTAGACACCCACTTGTACAGGTACTCGTTGTTCGAGTCGTCACCCATGTACCACACCAGCGGCTTGCCGGCGACTGGCAGGCCGGGGGCGCAGCCCTCGTGGCGGAAACGGCCCAGTGCGGTGCGTTTGGTGGCCAGGGTGCTGCTGTTGTACGGGTCGATCTCGACAATGTAGCCGTAGGTGCTGGCTTCGTTGCGGTAGTCGTCGGTGGCGCTGGCGCCTTTGACCGTTACGTCGAAACGGGCGAATTCGTCGTCCACTTCGCTGCTGTCACCGGCAGCGGTTTCCCACTTGTACTGGCCGCTGGAGGTGCCCACGCCAATGCGGCGCTGGTCCTCGGGGCGGGTGCCCTTGTTGACGAAGATGCCCGGCCAGTTCTCTTCGCAGGTCAGGTAGGTGCCCCACGGGGTGTAGCCGTTGCCGCAGTTGTTGTTGGTGCCGCGGCAGTGGGTGCCGGCGGTGGAGTACTTGGTCTTGACGTGGTCGCTGCCACGCAGCGGGCCGGTGATTTCCATGCGCGAAGCGGTAGTGAAACGGCGGTTCAGCGGGTCGTTGTCGACAACCTGCCAGCGGCCGTTGATTTTCTGCAGGCGCACTACGCCAGCGCCATGTGCGTTGATTTCCTTGCGTACTTCTTCGACCGGGCGCTTGCCGTTGACATCGGTGGTCGGGCCGGCCGGGTGCAGGGCGGCGGTGTCGATGTACTCGAAATTGATCGCCAGCAGGCCGTCTTCCGAGCTGCCGTTGATGGGGAAGAAGTGCATGCCGTCGTGGTGCATGCCCATGGCGTTGGCCTGGTCGGTCGAGGTGTTGCTGCCGTCGGACTTCCACGGGTTGCCGTTGCTGTTCAGTGGCGTACCCCAGGGCGCCAGCACGTAGGCGCTATAGCCGGCGGCGACCACACAGGCGTCGGTGCGCGAGCCTGGGATGGACTGGAAGCCCAGTGCCAGTTTGGGCACTTCCGGCTCGGTGACTGGCGGTTCGGTCACCGGGGGCTCGGTGACCGGATCATCGTGATCGGAACCACCACCGTCGAAGCAGCCTGTCAGGCCGGTACCGGCGATCATGGCGATGGCGGCGCCCAGGCTGCCGCGCATCACGCTGCGGCGGCTCAGGTAGGCGTCCATGACGTTGGCCATCGGCAGGTTGCCGCTTTGGTTCCGGTCCAGGTTGTCGCCGGTATCTCGACTCATCAGGGTGTCCTTGTGTTCGCTGAGTTGGAGGAAACCGCGACTTTAAGGCGCAAGTGTGATGATTCCTTGGCAGAAATATTAACGAGCTTTTAAAACTGTCTGATCTTAGATTGGTGATCTACAGATCAATTTGGAATTGCTGTCGGATTTCTGCCATCAAACTGTAATGCCAACGCCGCAACATCCGGGTCCCTGAATGGACGTGGATAAGGATGGCGGATGCGATGGCGAGCAATGTGCACAGGCGCGAAGTGATCGGCTGGATGGGTATCGGTGCCTTGGCACCGCTGCTCGGCGCCTGCACAGCCTTCCCAGGGCAGCAGGGCGGCAATGCCCAGCTCGACTTGCTGTACGTCGCCGATACCCTTGATGCCCGCCAGCCTGGCCAGGCGGTGGTACCGGCTACCCGGTTGGGGCCGGTCAGCCACTTGGGCCGTGCGCCCTGGATGACCGGCCGCAGCGCCAGTATCGCCTACCCGCAACTGGCGCCGCTGCTCGATGCCCGCCAGGCAACGACAGCCCAGCTGGGCGGTTATGCGGTGCTCGCGGCGTTGCTAGAACAACTGCGTGGCGAGGCCGGTGCGGGCAACAGCCTGACCCTGGAAAACGGCCAGGGCTGGAATGGCAGTGGCCTGGCCTACCTGACCCAGGGCGAAAGTGGTGTGCAAGGCAGCCAGCTGCTGGGCATCGAAGCGCGGGTCAGCAGCGACGAGCGTGTGCTGTGGCCGCAACGCAGCACGGGCCTGTATCGCCAGGCCAGCGCCATTACCCTCGGCGCTGGGCTGGCTGACGCACAACGCCAGGCACTTGGCCTGGAAGCCTTGCATGTTTTTGAGCGCGGCGGTGCCCGTATCGCAGTGGTTGGCGTGACCGACCCCTACGCCCAGGACCAGAAAGCCTCTCTCAAACAGTGGTACCAGTCACTGCAGCCGGTCTTCGAGCAAGCCCGGCGCGAGGCTGACCTGGTGGTGGCCATGGCCGATGCAGGCACGGGCCCCGGCCTGTGGCTGGCTGAACGGGTGCCGCAAGTCGACGTGCTGTTGTGCGCCCGTGGTCAGGACCTGTGGCCCGCGCCGGTCGAGGTCACCCAGGCCAGCGGTCGCCGTGTACCGGTGCTGTTTGCCGGCTGCCGGGGCAGCGGTGCCTTCCGCCTGCGCTGCCAGCGTGTGGCCGGCCAGTGGCAGTTCGACGGGCGTTTTTTCCCGGCCTTTGAACAACAACTGGTGCCTGCTGCGCAGCTGCGTGTCGCGCAACTGCAGGCGCAACTGCGCCAGCAACGTGCCGGCCACGCGGCCTGGCTCGACCAGCCGCTGGCCCGCGCGCCCCAGGCTTTGTGGCGCCGCGATACCCGTGGCGGCAGCTGGGACCGCCTGCTGCATCAAGCCTTGGCCGACGATAGCAGCATGCCCGTGTTGTTGCCGGGCCTGCGTTATGACTACCCGCTGTCAGCGGGGGCGTCTATTACCCGCGAACACCTGATCAGCCTCACCGGTGGCTACCCGGCGCCAGTGGTCGAAGCACCGGCCAGGCAGGTCGAGCAAGTGCTGGAAAACGCCGCTGAGCAATTGTTCGGTGACCCGCTGCTGCTGGACAACAGCCAGGACCTGCCGCGCTGGCAGGGCCAGGCCTGGAGCGTCAGCTACAGCCCGCAAGGTAAGCGCATCACTGGGCTGGAGCCGGTGCAGGGCCTGTGCCGCACCTTTGGCCTGCAATTCGAAAGCCAGGCCGGCGAGCCACTGTGGCAGCGGGTCGAAGCCTGGCTGGCCCGCCAGCCTGACAACTGGCAACTGGCGCCGCTGCAACTGCCCGAAGTGCGTTACGTGCAGGGGCACCCAGGCTGGCACCCACGGCAGTTGGCCTCGTGATGCTCACCTCGCGCCTGCTCACCGGCGCTGGCCTGACCCTGGCCGGCTGGCTGTCTGCGCAGTGTGTGCTGCAGTTGAGCCGGCAGCCACAAACGGCCACGGCGCCTGCGGCGGCCGACAGCCCGCTGCCCGGGCTGATGGTCGGTCACTGGCAAGCGCAGCCCGACGACGGCGCCATCGCCATCACCCGTCTGCCGCTGCAATACCTCGGCGGCCTCAAGGCCCAGCCATTGGCCTCCAGTGTGGTGGTGCTGCGCTACGGCGAGCACGTGCGCACCTTGGCTCGCGGTCAGCGCCTGGCGCCAGGGATCGTGCTGCAGGACATTGACAGCGATGGCCTGATTTTCAACAACCAGGGGCGGCGTGAGCGCCTGCCCTGGCCGCCACGCCCCGCCGTGACCGGCTTCAAGCGGCAAGGATGAACGATGCCTGTTAGATACTGCATGGCGGCTGCGCTGAGCCTGGCCTTGTCCATCGCCTATGCCCAAGAGCCGGTGTTCGATGACAACGGTACGCCGGTGTACGAAGTGAATTTCGTCGATACCGAACTCGGCGAGTTCATCGACAGCGTGTCGCGCATCACCGGCACCACCTTTATCGTCGACCCCCGGGTCAAGGGCAAGGTCACGGTGCGCACCGTGGACCTGCACGACGCCGACGCCATCTACGACATCTTCCTGGCCCAACTGCGCGCCCAGGGCTATGCCACCGTCGACCTGCCCAACGGCAGCGTGAAAATCGTGCCCGACCAGGCCGCGCGCCTGGAGCCGGTGCCAGTGGAGGCGGGCGGGCAGCAGGGCGAGGGCAGCGACAGCGTGGCCACCCGCGTATTCAGCGTGCGCAACGCCGCCAGCGAACAGGTACTGGGCATCCTCAAACCGCTGATCGACCCTCGGGTTGGGGTTATTACACCTTACCCGGCGGCGCACCAGTTGGTGGTGACTGACTGGCGCAGCAACCTCGAACGCATCGCCAGCCTGCTGCGCCAGCTCGACCGCCCTCAAGAGGCACCGGGCAGCGGCAGCACCCAGGTGATCTACCTGCGCCATGCCAATGCCGGTGAAGTGGTCAAGGTGCTGCGAGGGCTCAGCCAGGACGGTGCGGTGCCGGCTGAAGGCGCGGGTGAGGCAGAGGGCAAGGACAGGCCCGTGATGGCAGCCGCCGGTGGCTCGGGCATCCGCCTGGAATACGAAGAAGGTACCAATGCCGTGGTCATGGTGGGCCCCGACAGCGAGCTGGCGGCGTACCGGGCCATTGTCGAGCAACTGGACATTCGCCGTGCCCAGGTGGTGGTCGAAGCGATCATCGCCGAGGTGTCCGACAGCAGCGCCCAGGAGCTGGGCGTGCAGTGGCTGTTCGCCGACGAGAAGTTCGGCGCCGGTATTGTCAACTTCGGCAGTAACGGGGTGAATATCGCCAGCATTGCCGGGGCCGCCGCCAGTGGCGACAACGAGGCCCTGGGCGATCTGTTGTCCACCACCACCGGTGCCACGGCAGGCATCGGCCATTTCGGCGGTGGCTTCAACTTCGCCATGCTGGTCAACGCGCTGAAGGGCAAGAGCGGCTTCAACCTGCTGTCCACGCCCACCTTGCTGACCCTGGACAACGCCGAAGCGTCGATCCTGGTCGGCCAGGAGGTGCCCTTCGTCACCGGCTCCGTGACGCAGAACAACGCCAACCCGTACCAGACCATCGAGCGCAAGGAAGTCGGGGTGAAGCTGCGCATCAAGCCGCAGATCAATGTCGACAACAGCGTGCGCCTGGACATCGTTCAGGAGGTGTCGTCGATTGCCGATACCAGCTCGGCCAGCGACGTGATCACCAACAAGCGCGAGATCAAGACCAAGGTCATGGTCGAGGACAACGGCCTGGTGATACTCGGCGGCCTGATCAGCGACGAGTTGAGTACCAGCGACCAGCGTGTGCCACTGCTCGGCGACATTCCTTATCTTGGCCGGTTGTTCCGCTCCGATGCCACCAGGAACACCAAGCAGAACCTGATGGTGTTCATCCGCCCGCGCATTCTGCGCGACGGGCCGAGCCTGGCGGGCCTCAGTGAAGACAAGTACCGCACCCTGCAGCAGACCACACCGCTGCAATTGCCGGACCTTGCAGAGGGTACGCCGCTGTTGCAGGTATTCCCCTCCAGCCGCGCACGCCTGGAAGGCGGTGACTGGTGATGCTGCCCTATCGCCAGGCACGGCAGAGCGGAGTGGCCATGGCCCCGGCAGAGCAGGGCTGGCAGCTATGGCTGCGGCCCGACGCCGACAATGCCCAGTTGCAGGAACTGCTGCGTGTGCATGGCCAGCCAAGCCTGCTCGAATACCTGGAGCCTGCGCTGTTCAACGAACGCCTTGGCCAGCTGTACCAGGCCGGCGATGCCGCCACCGAAGCGCTGATCGAAGGTATCGGCGACCAGGTCGACCTGGATAGCCTGATGAGCGAGATGCCGCGCATCGAAGACCTGCTGGAAAGCGACGACGAAGCCCCGGTAATCCGCCTGATCAACGGCCTGTTCGGCCAGGCGCTGCGGCTGCGCGCCTCGGACATCCATATCGAGACCTTCGAGCAGAGCCTGGTGGTGCGCTTGCGGGTCGATGGCCACCTGCGCGAGGTGCTGCGTCCACCGCGTGCGTTGTCGGCCATGCTGGTGTCACGGATCAAGGTCATGGCCCGCCTGGACATCGCGGAAAAGCGCCAGCCCCAGGACGGCCGCATCACCTTGCGCGCGGCGGGGCGCGAAGTGGACGTGCGGGTCTCGACCTTGCCCGGCATCCACGGCGAGCGGGTGGTGATGCGCGTGCTCGACAAGCAGGCCAACCTGCTGGCGCTGGATAACCTGGGCATGCCGGCAGCGGTCTTGCAGGGCCTGCGCAGTTGCCTGGCGCGGCCCAACGGCATCGTGTTGTCCACCGGGCCGACCGGTTCGGGCAAGACCACGACCCTGTACGCCAGCCTGAACAGCCTCAACGATGGCAGCCGCAACATCCTCACCGTCGAGGATCCGGTGGAGTACGCCATCGCCGGCATTGGCCAAACCGCCATCAACCCGCGTGCCGGGCTGACGTTTGCCAGTGGCCTGCGCGCCATCCTGCGTCAGGACCCTGACGTGATCATGCTCGGCGAAATCCGCGATCAGGAGACTGCACAGATCGCCGTGCAGGCCAGCCTCACCGGCCACCTGGTGCTGTCGACCTTGCACACCAACAGCGCGGTAGGCGCAGTGACCCGCCTGCGCGACATGGGCATCGAGCCCTTCCTGATCGCCTCGTGCCTGCGCGGCGTCCTGGCTCAGCGCCTGGTGCGGCGTTTGTGCAGCTGTGCCGTGGCGCATCCGCTACAGGTTGCCGAGCGCGAGCTGTGGCCTGAGCTGGCGGCGCTGGGCAGCACTTATCACGCCGTGGGTTGCGAGCAGTGCCAGGGCAGCGGTTATATGGGGCGACTGGGGCTGTACGAATTCATCGAGCTGGACGCTGGGCTCATCGGTCTGTTGTACGACGGCGCCAGTGAGCTGGCCATGCAGGATTACCTGGCTGACCGGCGCCAAAGCCTGGTAGCGATGGCCAGCGATTGCCTGGCCCGCGGTGAGACCAGCCTGGCCGAAGTGCTGCGCGTGGTGCAGGGCTAAGGCATGCCGACCTATCGCTACCAGGCCGTTGACCTTGCCGGCAAATCGCACAAGGCCAGCCTGCAGGCTGACAGTGAACGCCACGCTCGCCAGCTGTTGCGCGAACAGGGCCTGTTCGCCCGCCAGTTGCAGCGTCATGACGCCGGCAGCCGACAGCCCCGACGCCAGCGCCTGAGCCGCGCCCAGCTGTGTGAGCTGACCCGTCAGCTGGCCACCTTGACCGGGGCCGGCATTCCCTTGGTCGATGCCCTTGCCACCCTTGAACGGCAACTGCGTCAGCCTGCCCTGCACAGTGTGCTGGTGGCCTTGCGCGGCTCACTGGCCGAAGGCCTGGGCCTGGCCCGCAGCCTGGCCCGGCAGGGCGCACCGTTCACTGGCTTGTACTGCGCGCTGGTCGAGGCCGGCGAACGTTCCGGGCACCTGGCCCAGGTGCTGACCCGCTTGGCCGACCACCTGGAGCAGGTGCAACGCCAGCAACACAAGGCCCGCACAGCGCTGATCTACCCCGCTGTGCTGATGGGTGTGTCGCTGGCCGTGGTGATTGGCCTGATGACGTTCGTCGTGCCCAAACTCACCGAGCAATTCGCCCATGCCGGGCAAAGCCTGCCGCTGATCACCTCGTTGCTGATCGGCCTGAGCCAGGGGCTGGTGCACGCCGGGCCCTGGTTGTTAGGGGTGGCGCTGTTGCTCGGGGGGCTGGCTGGCTGGTTGTTGCGCAAACCGCACTGGTGCCTGCGTCGCGACCAGCTGCTGCTGCGCCTGCCGCGTATTGGCAGCCTGCTGCAGGTGCTGGAGAGCGCGCGCCTGGCGCGCAGCCTGGCGATTCTCTGTGGCAGTGGCGTGGCCCTGCTCGAAGCCTTGCAAGTGGCCACCGAAACCATCGGCAACCGGCGTATCCGCCTGGCCATGGAGCAGGTGCGCCAACACGTGCAGGGCGGCACCAGCCTGCACCGTGCGCTGGATGCCAGCCAGCAATTCCCGCCGCTGCTGGTGAACATGGTCGGCAGCGGCGAGGCCAGCGGCACCCTGGCGGACATGCTCGAGCGCGTGGCCGACGACCAGGAGCGCGGCTTTGCCCGCCAGGTCGATACCGCCATGGCGCTGTTCGAACCCCTGATGATCCTGGTGATGGGCGCCGTGGTGCTGTTCATCGTGCTGGCGGTGCTGCTGCCGATCATGCAACTCAACCAGGGCCTGCAATTGTGACGACAAGGAGTATTGCCATGCAGCATCGACGTAACCGCCAACGCGGCTTCACCCTCATGGAAATCATGGTGGTGATCTTCATCATCGGCCTGCTGATTGCCGTGGTGGCGCCCAGCGTGCTGGGCAACCAGGACAAGGCCATGAAGCAGAAGGTGATGGCCGACCTGGCCACCCTGGAGCAGGCGCTGGACATGTATCGCCTGGACAACTTGCGCTTCCCCAGCAACGAACAGGGCCTGGCCGCGCTGGTGAAAAAGCCGGCTCAGGAGCCGCTGCCTCGGGCCTGGCGCAGTGATGGCTATGTGCGTCGACTGCCGGAAGACCCGTGGGGCACCCCGTACCAGTACCGCATGCCCGGGGAACATGGCCGGGTCGATGTGTACTCGCTGGGCGCCGATGGCCTGCCGGGCGGCGAAGGCCAGGATGCCGACCTGGGTAACTGGGCGCTGTAACGGTGCGTCATCAGCGCGGCTTCAGCCTGATCGAACTGTTGGTGGTACTGGCCATTGCCGGGCTGATGACCGGGCTGGCGGTGGCCGGCCTTGGCAACGGCCAGGCCAGTGTCGAGCAGGCCCTGCAACGGCTGGCGGTCGAGGTCCGTGGCCAGGCCGCGCTGGCCCGGCATGCCGGGCAACTGCGCGGGCTGCGCTGGAATGGCCAGCGACCGGAGTTCGTCCGCCGCGAGGGCAATGCCTGGGTGGTCGAAGCGGTCCCGCTCGGCGACTGGCCCAAGGGCCTGCACCCGGACTGGCCGGCCAGCCCGCAACCGCGCGTACTGTTCACGCCGCATGGCTGGGCGCAGGCGGGTAGCGTGCGCTGGCGCTGGGCCGATGGCAGTCAGCAATGGGCCTGGAGCCGCACCGATGGCATGTGGGTAGTGCCATGAAGCAAGCACAGCGTGGTTTCACTCTGCTGGAGGTGACCGTAGCCCTGGCAATCGCTGCCGTGCTGGCAGTGATCACCAGCCAGGTGCTGCGCCAGCGGCTTGCAGTGCAGGACAACCTGCAACAGCACCGTCTTGGCCTGTTGTGCGCGCGTGAGCTGCAAGCCCGCTTTGCCGTCGAGCAGTACTGGCCTGCCGAAAACCAGGTAGCCGGCGAGCTCGGCCAAGGTGGCCAACTCTGTCATTGGCAATTGCAACTGCGTCGCACCGGCGTGCGAGACCTGCGCCGTGGCGAACTGCAATTGTTCGCCGACCGCGACCAGCGCCTGCCACTGGGCCAGTACACCGTGTTTCTGGAGCGCCCATGAAACACCGCCAAACCGGCCTGACCCTGATCGAACTGATGGTCGCCCTGGCCCTGACAGCCGTGCTCGGCATCATGCTGGCCGCGCTGGTCAATGGCTGGCTGAAGGTGCGCGAACGCCTGCAGGATACCACTCGGCAAACCTCGGTGCTGGACTTTTGCCTGGCCCTGGAGCGGCGCTTCGACAGCCCGGTGCTGCGCCGTGTCTACGACCAGCGTCTGCCGCTGGCCAGCCGTTGGCTGGACTGGCAGCCCGCCAGCAATCAGTTGCTGTGGGTCGCCAGCACCGGCCTGCCGGCAGCCGAAGGTGGCTCGCGCCTGCAACGCCAGCGCCTGCGGTTCGAGGCGCGTGAGCAACGCCTGCTGCTGGAAAGCTCGGCCGATTTGTACGCCGCCGTCGCCCCGCGCTGGGTACAGCGCGAACGACTCGACCAGGTCAGTGCCATGAACGTTCTGTATTACCAGGGCGGCCGATGGCTGGCCTGGCCTTCTGACCAACCGGTGCACCCAGGCCGTGGTGTGCGTCTGGAACTGCTGCGTGATGGAGCCCCCTATGTCTGCACCTTCGCCCTCCCATGGGGGCGCTCATGAAACTTGAATGGCGGCGGCGTACGCCGGCCCAGGCGTGGCTGCTGCTGCGCCCGGGGGCTGTCTGGCACTGGGCGCTGGTTCAGGACGGTATTTTGCAAAGCGAGGGGCAGGGCGAGCCACCGGCCAACCCGCAGGCCCATGTTGCGCTGGTCCTGCCTGCCGAGGCGTGCAGCCATTTTCGCGTGCCGGCCCCGCCCGGGCTCAAGCGCGAAGAGTGGCCTTTGCTGCTTGAGGATCGCTTGCTGCAGGCCCCGCATGAGGTGGCCTGTGCTTGCCTGGCCCGTGAACCCGGGTACCTTCGTCTGTTGGTAGTGGCGCGTCAGCAGCTGGATGACTGGCGTGGCCAATGTGGCGAATGGGGCTTGCAGACGGTACGTTGCTGGGCGGAGCTGCAGCTGCTGCCATCACCCGAGCCAGGATGCGCCTGGCAATGGCAACGCACCCCCGGCATGTCGCTCTACAAAGGCTTGGCCGAAGATGGACAGGAGCACTGGCTGGCGTGGCCTGATGCCTTGGGTGGCGTGCCGCAGCCACCGTGGGCAGGGCTGCACAAAACGTCGCTGAGCGGCAATTGGCCAACCGTATTTGCGCCACTCGACATAATGCCCGGCCTGTTCGACCGCGCCCGCAAGGTGCGCTCGTTGCCGGCGGCCTCCCGCCAGCAGCAGCGGCTGCTGGCAGCTTGCCTGGTGCTGGCCACCGTTTGGGGTGGCCTGTGGTTGAGCCAGCAATGGCGTCAGGCGCAAGTCTGGCGTAGCCAGGTCGTTGCCGTGACCGGCGAGCAGGCCAGCCCTCGGCACGCGGCACAGGCCCTCAAGCGCCTGCGCGAGAGCGTACTGCAGCAGCAACTGCGTACACGTCAGCTAGACGACCTGCAGGCTCGCTTGCAGACCTGGCTGCGTGACAACCCCGGCTTGCGCCTGCAAGCGGTGCGCTTCGATGGCCAGCGTTGGCACCTGCGCCTGAAGGGCGAGGGCAGTGCGCCGCCATGGCGTGATATGGCGGCTGCCGCTGGCGCCACAGTGCAGGTTCAAGATGGCCAAGTGATCTTCGACCTGGGAGCAGCCTCATGAACCGCGACTGGCTACAGCGTCATCGCTTCACGTTCGCCTGGGGGCTGATCGCCCTGCTGCTGGCCTTCCTGGCCCTGCGCGAAGGCATTGCGCAATGGCGCATGCTTGGCCAGTGGCGTGTGCTGGCCGAACAGGCGGCCAGCTTGCAAGGCGGGCCCGGTTTGAACCTGGAGCGGCTACGTCAGTCGGCCCTGGCGCGTGGGGTTGAACTGATCGAAGTCGATACGCAAGGCAAGGCCTGGCAACTGCGTGGGCAGGTGGCCGATGAGCGCATACTGCAAGGCTGGGTGCAGAGTCTGCGTGTAGAAGGTGCATTGCCGTTGCAATGGGGGCTGGAGCAGCAGGGCAAGGCTTTGCGATTCGACCTGGTGGTGCAGCCATGAGCCGCAGTGCAGCAATGGCCTGGGTGTTACTGGTATTCGTGCTCACGCTGTTTATCGAGCTTCCGGCCAATTGGGTGGTGCGTGCGTTCGGCCTGCCGGTACGTGATGTCGGCGGAAGCCTTTGGCAAGGGCAGGCACAACAATGGGGGCCGGTCGGGCCTTTGCGCTGGACGGTGCAGCCCTGGCGCTTGCAGGCGAATGCGCAAGTGGGATTCCAGGGCCAGGCCTGGCAGTTGCGTGCAGAAGGCTGGCCCTGGCATTGGCGGCTTGAGGCATCAGCCAAGGGAGCTTTGGCGACGGTCTCGACGGATTACCGCCTGGCCGGCCAGTGGCAGGGTGTGTTGAGGATGCAGGGGGCAGGGCGCCAATGCCAGGCCAGTGAAGGCCGCGTGATCGTAACCGACCTAGCCCTCAGCGACCCTTGGTCCCTAGGCCTTGGGCACGGCTGGCTGGAAATGGATTGCCGTAGTGGCTGGCACCTGCGCGGGCAGTTGGCGCAGCAAGGGCAACATCAACTGGCCGTGGATGCCGACCTGCCAGGACGCCAGGCGCAGGTGGTGTTCCAGCTGCAGCCTGAAGCGCAGTTGACGCCATTGTTGCGTGGGGCTCAATGGCTCGGGCCGCAGGCCCTGGCGGGGCAGCGAGACCTTCGTTGGTGAGCAACTACGTGGCGCCGCCTCCTGTAGATGCTCTGTGGGCGGTAGAGCTTTTCTGAGGTGCTCGGGGCTGAAGCGCTTGGTCGTATCAATGGTGCATACCCGCGAAGCAGGCGGCGCGTTGCTTGGCACCGGCTGGGCCGGTGTTCGCGGGTGAACCCGCTCCTACAACGGCCTGTGCCCAACAATCGATTTGTGTCCAACCACCGATTTGTGCCCAACCGCCGATTTGTGTCCAACCACCGATTAGTGTCCAACCGCCGATTTGTGTCCAACCGCCGATTTGTGTCCAACCAGCGATTTGTGTCCAACCGCCGATTTGTGTCCAACCAGCGATTTGTGCCCAACCACCGATTTGTGTCCATCCCCGATCAGTGTAGGAGCGGGCTTGCCCGCGAATACGGCAGATCAGGCAATCACGTTCACTCGTCGTCGGCAGTCCCGTTGGCCCGCCAGTAGGCTGCAGCCTTTAGCGCGTCTTCCTTTACCCCTTTCTCCAGCAACAACGCCTTGGCCTGGCGAGTCAGGGCTTTTTCCAGCGCCACCCAGGCATACAGCCGACCTTGCGGCAAGCTCAGGTTCCGCACCAGTGCCAACAAGTCTTCCTCTTGGCGACGTACCCAGATCACTTCCACCTGGGCCTTGCTTGGCAGCGGCTGGCGCTCCTGCTCGTCTTCGATCTGGATCACTGCCAGCACCTGGCGGCCCGCCGGCAACTCCTCCAGCCGACGGCCAATCGCCGGGATGGCAGTCTCATCACCGATCAGCAGGTAGTTGTCGAAAATATCCGGCACCACCAGCGAGGCCCGTGGCCCTGCGATGTCCAGGGTTTGCCCGGGCGCGGCTTGCGCGGCCCAGGTAGAGGCAGGGCCGTCGCCGTGCAGCACGAAGTCGATGTCCAGCTCATGTGCCACCAGGTCGATGCGCCGTGGTGTGTACTCGCGCATGGTGGGCCGCGCGCCACCGTCCTTGCCCAGATTACGGGCCTCGATGGCCTGTCGTTGCTCCGGCGTTTCGGCGAACAGCAGCTTGATATGGTCGTCGCTGCCCATGCTGGTAAAGCCTTGCAGCTCGGCACCCCCCAGGGTGATCCGGCGCATGCGCGGGGTCAGCTCGGTGACCCGCAGCACCTGCAGACGGCGCTGGCGGATCTCGTGGTTTACGCGGTGAATGGTGTCACTCATGGGGCGTCTCCCTGAAAGGTTCGGTGGGCCCGGAGGCGATGGCCTTGGCGGTATGGTTGAGCAGGTCACGGACCCGTTCGATTTCTTCCACTGTCCAGCGGCCGCTGTGCATGTGCAGTGCATGGCGCAGGTTGCCGACCGCTTCATGAATCTCTGGTGGGCGGTCGTGGCCGCGCAGGGCGCGTTTGCTGACCTCGATGCGCATGCGCACGCCATCCAGGGCCACTGCCTGATCCGCCAAGGCGCTGCGGCCGGCATCGGTGATGGCATACAAGCGTTTGCTGCCTTGTACCTGGCCGCTGATCAGTTCGGCCTCTTCAAGGAAGTTCAGTGTGGGGTAGATCACCCCTGGGCTTGGGCTGTAGCTGCCGTCGAACAGATTTTCGATCTGGCGGATCAGGTCGTAACCGTGGCCGGGTTGCTCGGCCAGCAAGTCCAGCATCAGCAGCTTGAGGTCACCCGGGGCGAAAACACGCGGGCCGCGCTCGCCACGGGCGGGGCGCCGCTCGAAGGGATCATGAGAGGGATGTTCGCGCATAAGGATAGGGCTCCGTCGTTTGCGATATATCGTAAGATATTACTCAAGATATATCTAAAGACAAGCCCTTCCATGCTGATGATTATCATCTACTGCGTCGATGTGTTCCCTGCCGGTGGCGGTGTGTGCAGGGCAACCTGTGGCGGCTTGCACTCATTCGGATTGCCCGGCTGCAGGTAAGGCATGAGGATCGGTGCCATGCCCTTGAGCACCTGCACCGGCAGCGCCGAGGTAAATTTGAACGCTTCTGCCGTGCGACCCGGCACGAAGGCGGTCAGCGTGCCGAAATGGTTGTCGCCAAGGAAGAACACGAAGGTGGCGGTGCGGTTCAGCGAGCGCGAGCCGATCAGCCGGCCGCCGGCGCCGAAACTCTCGATTCGGTTGTCGCCGGTACCGGTCTTGCCGCCCATCACCAGCGGCGTGCCGTCCTGCAGCTTGAAACTGCCGGAAATACGCCGCGCGGTACCTGCATCGACCACTTGCGACATGGCGCCTTTGAGGGCACGCGCCACTTCGACTGGCAGAATTCGCACGCCCCGGTCAGGGTCTGTGATCAACTTGGTCTCGTAGGGTGTATTGGCTGCAAAGTGCAGGGTGTCGATGCGCAGGGTAGGCAGGCGAACACCGTCGTTCTGGATGATCCCGACCAGTTCGGAGAGGGCAGCGGGGCGGTCGCCGGAGCTGCCGATGGCGGTGGCCAATGAGGGCACCAGGTGGTCGAATGGATAGCCCACGCGTTTCCAGCGTTGGTGGATATCGAGGAAGGCTTCGATTTCGACCATGGTGCGGATGCGGCTGTCACGAGCGCCCTGGTGGCGGCTCTTGAACAGCCAGCCGTATACCTCCTGGCGTTCGAAACGACTGGCGTTGATCATCTCGGTCAGTGTCGAGCTTGGGTTCTTCAGCAGATAGCCAAGCAGCCACAGGTCCAGCGGGTGGACCTTGGCGATGTAACCCTGGTCAGGCAGGTCGTACTTGCCGGGGCCGTAAGCTACGTACATCTCGGACAGACGGCCATCGGTCAGTTTGCCCAGCACGACCTTGTCACCCTTGAGGTGGGCACGCACGAACGCGTTGAAGGTTTCCTGGCTTGCCTCGGGGAACAGGTAGCGGTGTACCGCCGCCAACCGCTGTGGGGTCACGCGCATGCTGTCGAGGAAGGTGTCCAGGCGTTGTTGCGAGGTTTTGCGCTGGTACTTCTTCCAGAAGCGCATCAGGTAGTTGGTGCCTTCCTTGTCGGCAAAGCGCGCAAGGTACTCCTGGCGGCGCGGGTCGGCATCGTCCTTGAGCAGCGGCACGCGATTGTACGGCTGCTGGTAAGTCACGTAGCGCACCAGGTCGCGCATCAGGCGGATGAACGGCAGGTTGATCGACTCGCGCAGTGCATCCTTGAGTGTCGGGTTGCGGTTGTTGTCTTCCTTGCGGAAGTTGTTGAACACATGCATCCCGCCACCGGTGAAAAACGCTTCGCCGGTGTTGGCCGAGTACTTGCGCTCCAGGGCGGCGTCGAGCATGGCGTCCAGGCTCTGGTTTTTGCTGTTCTGCGCCAGCCATTCCAGCGACCATTGCGTGATGCGGTCGAGTTCGGCCACTTCGACCTTCTTCAGCTCGGCGGCAGGTTTGCCAGCGTACTTGTCGTGCAGCTCGGCGATAATTTCCAGGTAGGTGGTCAGTACCCGCAGCTTGGCGGTTGAGCCCAGCTCCAGCTTGCTGCCTTCATTGATGTCGAAGGGCTGGTTGGTGCTGTCGGTCTGCACCCGTACCCGCGAGCCATCGGCGGTGCGCTCGAACAAGGTGAAGCTGTAGTTCACCTGGTCGGTGGTCTTGGCGGTGAGCAGCCGCTCGCCGATCAGGCCGATCTGTGCGGCAAACTCCGGGTCGGCAAGGTTTTTCAGGTACTGGCTGACCTGTAACTGCAGGTCGGCCTGCAAGGTACTGGTGGCTGACACGTCGAGGCGGTCGAGGTCGTACAGCGGGCGGTTGAGCATGGCCGACAGGCGGTTGCGCGCCAGGCTGATGCCCTTGTTGGTGATGATCGGTACGATGGTCGGCTGCGCTACCCAGTCACGGTACACCGCCTTGCTGGCCAGCGCGGCATCGGCCAATGGCTGCTCGATGACCCTGTTGGCGGCAAGCACGCGAATGTGCGAGTCGGTGAGTTCGGCCAGCTCGACCCGGCCCTTGGACAAGTAATGCGAGGGGCGGCGCTGGGCAATCATCAGCGACAGCACCTGGCGCATAGCCAGGCCACGCGCAGCCATGCTCTCGGGGTCGGTGGCGGTGGCGTTCAGGGCCTGGTTGACCTGGTCGAAGTCGGCGCCGTACCACACCCGCAGGCCCTCGGCCATGCCATGTACCTCACCATGCCCAGGCACGGCCGACAGCGGTACGCTGTTGAGGTAGTCGCGCACGATGCGCTGGCGTGCCTCGGTGGTGTCGGGGCCGCCCTGGTAGGCACGCACGCTGGCAGAAATCATCTGCCGGATCTTCTCCGCGCCCGACACCGTCAGGCCGTCGGGTGAGTGGCGATATTTCTCCAGTTGTGTGGCCAGGGTGCTGCCGCCGGCAGACTGGCCGGGCAGGGCCAGGTACTTGGCGACCTGGCTGTAGGCGGCCTTGGCAAAGCGTGGCCAGTCCACTGCCGGGTTGTTACGTGGGTCCTTGGTATCCAGCAGGTCGCGGTTTTCGATGAACAGCAAGCTGTTGACCATCACTGGAGGGATCGCTGCAAAGTCCGGGTACAGGTGCTGGGGGTAGTTGTACTGGTACAGCGTGTCGCCGCGGCAGTCGGTGATCGACAGGCCGGCCTGGATCTTCTCTATATAGGGAGCGAACAGCCCATGTTCGACGTAGTTCATCAATGCGGGTGAGAACTTCACCTGTTCGCTGATGAGGTAGTCGCGCTTGAGCAGGCGTGGCAGGAATTCACCCAGTGCGCTATAGCCCAGGCGTTTGTCGAACGGCCCGTCACCGGGGTAGATGATGGCATCGCTGGGACCGGGTTGCAGCGAATAGGTCAGTGTACTGGCCAGTTTGCTGAACTCGCGCGATTGCAGTTCGGAGGTACGGAATTCGTCATACGCGGCAACACCGATGGCTACCAGTGCCACCAGCAGGATGAGGATGATCAGCCGCCACCATAACCGACGCTGACGGGGGGACTTGGGTTGTGGCGTCTCGGCCGGAGGTATCTCGGGTGCTTCCGTTCTGCTTGGTTCCGATTGCCACAGTGCGCCCATAATCTTCTATCCGGCCAAGTATTTTCGTCTTGCTTGTCTGAAGCTTAGACGTTGAGTGGATAGGGTGAAAAATTTGTAAGAAGAAGGAAAAAGTCATGTGGGGCTATGCGGCTTTGGTGTGGGTTCCTTCAACGGACGATGTTGCTATGGTGCCTTGGCGATTCGTGGGGCACGTTGAGGCCCCAGAGTTCTAGCCAAATTTCAGCACATATACAGTGAAAACACCTACAACGGTCTTCCTATACTGCTCGCCCCCTTCGCCCTGCCGGGCGCTCTAGTCCGGCACATGGGCCGGCCCACAAGGCCAGCCTGGCAAGCCAACGCCACGCCTATCGGCATGGTCGCGGCTGCACGAAGGTCAAATCCAATAACAAAATGAGGTTGTATTGCTATGCCAGTCGGCAACCACTCTGCCCACGGCCAGGCCACTGAAGGCGGCCCGCTCAAGCGTGAACTGGGCGAACGGCACATCCGCCTGATGGCGCTGGGCGCCTGTATCGGTGTCGGTCTTTTCCTCGGTTCGGCCAAGGCGATCGAAATGGCCGGTCCGGCCATCATGTTGTCCTACATCATCGGCGGCCTGGCCATCCTGGTGATCATGCGCGCCCTTGGTGAAATGGCCGTGCACAACCCTGTCGCCGGCTCGTTCAGCCGTTATGCCCAGGATTACCTCGGCCCATTGGCGGGCTTCCTGACCGGCTGGAACTACTGGTTCCTGTGGCTGGTGACCTGTGTTGCCGAAATCACGGCAGTGGCCATCTACATGGGCATCTGGTTCCCCGACGTTCCGCGCTGGATCTGGGCCCTGGCGGCGCTGGGCAGCATGGGCGCGGTCAACCTGGTGGCGGTGAAGGCTTTTGGTGAATTCGAGTTCTGGTTCGCGCTGATCAAGATCGTCACCATCATCGCCATGGTGCTTGGCGGCATCGGCATCATTGCCTTCGGCTTTGGCAATGACGGTGTGGCAGTGGGGATCTCCAACCTGTGGAGCAACGGCGGCTTCATGCCCAATGGTGTGACCGGCGTGCTGATGTCGCTGCAGATGGTGATGTTCGCTTACCTGGGCGTGGAAATGATCGGCCTCACCGCCGGTGAAGCACGCAACCCGCAAAAGACCATTCCCCAGGCCATCGGCTCGGTGTTCTGGCGCATCCTGCTGTTCTACGTCGGCGCGTTGTTCGTGATCCTGTCGATTTACCCGTGGAACGAAATCGGTAGCCAGGGCAGCCCGTTCGTCATGACCTTCGAGCGCCTCGGCATCAAGACCGCCGCCGGCATCATCAACTTCGTGGTCATCACCGCGGCGCTTTCGTCGTGCAACGGCGGCATCTTCAGCACCGGGCGCATGCTCTATAGCCTGGCACAGAACGGCCAGGCCCCGGCGGCCTTCGCCCGCACCTCGAAGAACGGCGTGCCACGCAATGCGCTGCTGCTGTCGATCGGCGCGTTGCTGCTGGGCGTGCTGGCCAACTACCTGGTGCCAGAAAAAGTCTTCGTCTGGGTGACCTCGATCGCCACCTTCGGTGCGATCTGGACCTGGGTGATGATCTTGCTGGCGCAGTTGAAGTTCCGTGCCGGCCTTACCACTGCCGAGCGCAAGGCACTGAAGTACCGCATGTGGCTGTGGCCGCTGAGCTCGTATCTGGCACTGGCCTTCCTGGTGCTGGTGGTGGGGCTGATGGCGTACTTCGAGGATACGCGTGTGGCCCTGTACATCGGCCCGGCGTTCCTGGTGTTGCTGACAGTGCTGTATTACACGTTCCGCCTGGCGCCGAAAGACGCACAAGGTGTGACGAGTACAGCCTCCTGACCTGACGTGGGGCCGCTTTGCGGCCCCAGCGTTCTCTCAGGCCGCCACTTCGCTGTGCGGCTCGAAACTGTCCGCCCGGGCCAGTTGCCACATCCGCGAATAGAACTGCCCGTTCACCTCGCCGGTCAGCAGCTCACCTGGCTTCAAGAACACATGCATCTGCGAGAACAGCTTGATTTCGGTGGCCGAAATGCGCCGCACCAGGTGCTTGGCCTCCAGTTGTGCCGGATGCTCCAGGCCTGCCGCCGCCAGCATTTCTGCCAAGGCACGCAACGTGTTGTGATGGAAGTTCAGCACCCGCTGGGCTTTGTCGGGCACCACCAGCGCGCGCTGGCGCAGCGGATCTTGCGTGGCCACGCCGGTCGGGCACTTGTTGGTGTGGCAGCTTTGCGACTGGATGCAGCCGATGGCGAACATGAAGCCGCGTGCCGAGTTGGCCCAGTCGGCGCCAATGGCCAGCACGCTGGCGATGTCGAAGGCGCTGACAATCTTGCCGCTGGCGCCCAGCTTGATCTTGTCGCGCAGGTTCAAGCCGACCAGGGTGTTGTGCACGAACAGCAGGCCTTCACGCAGTGGCACGCCGATATGGTCGGTGAACTCCACGGGCGCTGCGCCGGTGCCGCCTTCCTTGCCATCGACGACGATGAAGTCGGGCAGGATGCCGGTTTCCAGCATGGCCTTGGCGATGCCCATGAATTCCCACGGGTGGCCCAGGCAGAACTTGAACCCCACTGGCTTGCCACCGGACAGCTCACGCAACTGGGCGATGAACTGCATCATTTCGATCGGTGTCGAGAAGGCGCTGTGGCGCGACGGTGAGATGCAATCCTCGCCCATCAGCACGCCACGGGTTTCGGCAATTTCCTGGGTGACCTTGTGTTTGGGCAATATGCCGCCATGGCCGGGCTTGGCGCCCTGGCTCATCTTGATCTCGATCATGCGCACCTGAGGGCTGCGCGCCTGGGCGGCAAAGCGTTCGGGATCGAAGCGCCCATCTGGCGTGCGACACCCGAAGTAGCCGCTGCCCAGTTCCCACACCAGGTCACCACCGTGCTCGCGATGGTAGGGGCTGATGCTGCCCTCGCCGGTGTCATGGTGGAAATTGCCCAGTTTGGCGCCCTGGTTGAGCGCACGGATGGCATTGGCGCTGAGTGAGCCGAAACTCATGGCCGAAATGTTGAAGATCGACGCGGAATACGGCTGGCTGCACTGCGGCCCACCGACGATGACGCGGAAGCTGGCCGGGTCGGCCAGCGGTGCCGGGCGCATGGAGTGGCCGATGAACTCGAAACCGGATTCATATACGTCGATCAGGGTGCCGAAAGGTTTGTCCGAGGCTTCGTTCTTCGCCCGGGCATACACCAGCGAGCGCTGGGCGCGGGAGAAGGGCAGGGCATCGCTGTCGGACTCCAGCAGGTACTGGCGGATTTCCGGACGAATGGCCTCGACCAGATAGCGGATGTTGCCAAGAACCGGGTAGTTGCGGCGGACGGCGTGGCGCTGCTGCAGCAGGTCGAACAGGCCGACCAGGCTGAGAATGCCTGTGGACAGGGTGAACGGCCACAGCCATTCGTGGTGGCTGAAGGGGAGGCTCGCCAGGGTGAACAGCACACAGGCGGCGAAGAAGGCATAGCGACTGAGAAGTGACAGGCTCATACAGGGTCCTTGCGATGGCGCGGTCAGGCTCAGGGCCTGGGGGCAAACCCCGACCATAGCCAAGTTGCCGGGCCCTGCAAAATAAAATCGGGGTAGCGAAAATCATTCTCGACCCGAGCCAAATTGCCTGGGCGCAGCGCAGATCGGTGGTGGGCACACATTGATGATTGGGCGCAGGCCGTCGTGTAGGAGCGGGTTTACCCGCGAAAGGGCCGGGCCTGCTGGCCAATTTCTACCCGCCGGTCAGCGTTGCCGCCGCCACCGTATTCGCGGGTAAACCCGCTCCTACAGGGGGGCGCGCAGCAGTTTTTGCCGCCAGCTTTCCTGCTCCTGTGCGGACGCCTCGACCAGATACGCGTAACGCCCGGCCATCCGCACCGCCACCGGTATCCCGTCGCGATACAGAAGCCGGTTGCCAATCACTGCCGGCACTTTTGCCCCGGGCAGCAACGAGCCGATCAGATTCAGCGGGTCACCGGCGCTCACCACCTGTAGCGTTCCGTCCGGTTCACGTCGTCTCACTTGCCGCAGCAATACTACCGCCTCAGGCAAGGCGAACTGTTCACCGGCCAGCCCGGCAATGAAGCGCCCGCCCCGGATCTCGCCACGCGCTTCCAATCGGTGATAGCAGCGCAGCAGCTCACGCCAGGGCGGCAGTACATCACTCTCGCGCGCCAACAGCCGCCAGCAGATCACGCCATAGCGGCGCAGCAGCGTGCGGGCAATGTGCTCCAGGCGCTGGTCGTGATCCGGTGGCGCATCGCTGCGGCGCAGCAGGGCCCAACGTCCGGCATGCGCCATGCTGCTGGAAAGCGGCGGGTGGCCTCGGCGGCTGTTACGTGAGCTGCGCTTGGTTGCAGGCGTGATCAGGCTGCGCAAGCCAGTGAAACTGTCCGCCCCGGCCAGGCCCGAGCCCACCAGCTCCTGTAGTGCAGTCTCCAGTTCACTGGGCAGCAGGTGTGCCTCATGTGCCAGTTCATCGAAGAACAGCGCACCCTGGGTTTTCAGCGCTTCGTGCACACGTTGCGCACGTAGGCCAAGGGCGTCGACAGCAGGTGCGGGCGCCAGGCTGCGCCACGTGTTCAACTGGTCCCGCGGCAGCAACACCAGTGGGGTACTGGTCAACGTGCTGCTCGCTACTGTTGCCGCCAGCCGGCTCCAGGCAAACTGGCCGCTTCGGCAGGCTTCGTCGAGCCAGTGCGGACTGTAGTCTTTGATACGCGCCGGCAGCAGTTCCGCCTCCCAGGCCGCTGCGGCGCTGGGGAACCCTTGTAACTGGCCCAGCACTTCGGCCACCGCCTGCGGACCACGCAGGCGCTCGTCTGGCGCCAGGTGCTGCCAATCGAACAGAAAGCGCATGAAGTCTTGCAGGCTGACCGGTTCGATCTCGCGGCGCAGGCGTTTGACCGTGTAGCGGTGGATGCGTGCCAGCAAGTGGCGTTCGCACCATTGCAGGTCAGTTGCACCTGGGCTGAAATGCCCGCGCAGCACATAGCCTTCGGCTTCCAGGCGGGCCAGAGCCTGCTCGATATCGGTTACCGGTTTGCCCAATGGTGCAGCGATTTGCGCCAGGGTCTGTGGGCCATGGCCGCTCAGGCGCGCGCGCAGCAGTTCGCTCAGTGCGTTGTCGGGCTCGATGGGCTGGTCGAAGCCAGCGAGCCGTTCGAGCGCTGGCTCCCTGTGCGCTGTGGGGTACAGTGCCAGCAGCAGGTTCAGGCGTTCGCGGGCCAACCACAGCTTGTCATCGGGCAGGCGCAAGGCACGCCCGGCCTTGGCCAGCTGCCTTAGCAGCAAATCCCAGCAGGGGTTGGCATCTATCTCGACCTGAGCGATGGCACCCAGGCTCATCAATGCTTCGTGCATTTCGTCGGGATTGGTCGGCTGTGGCCAGGCCTCGGCCGCGACGGCAGCAATGGCATCAGCGTCCAGCGCGCCCAGGTCGTCGCTACTGTGCACGTCGTTCCAGCGCCGGTTGAGTACCGCCTGGGTACGTCGTTCTTCCAGTGGCGCATCGTCCAGAAAGGCATAAGGCCGGGCGTTGAGAATCGCTGATGCCAGCGGCGAGGGGGCGGGCAAGTCCCGGCACAGCAAGCGCACTGCACCGCTTTCCATGCGCCGCAGCAGGGCCAGCCAGCCTTCGCTGTCCATCGCCTCGTGCAGGCAGTCGTCGAGGGTTTGCTCGACCAGCGGGTGGTCGGGAATCTGCCGCTCGCCGACGATGTTCTCCAGGCAGGCGATCTGGTCGGGGAACACGGCGGCAACCAGGTCCTCACTCTTCATGCGCTGGATTTGTGGCGCCACCTTGCGTCCGCCCACAAAGCGCGGCAGTGCCATGGCCACGCCTGCATTCCAGCGCCAGCGCACGCCAAACAGCGGTGCATCGAGCAGGGCCTGGATGAGAATCGGCTCGGCGCTGCGGCTGTTCAGGTAACGCCACACTTCGTCCAGCTCGAAACTGTGGCTGGTCGACAGTGACAGCACGATGGCGTCCTCGCTGGCGGCAGCCTGCAATTCGAAGTTGAAGGTGCGGCAGAAGCGCTTGCGCAGGGCCAGGCCCCAGGCGCGGTTGATGCGGCTACCGTAGGGTGAATGAATGATCAGTTGGGTCCCGCCGGACTCATCGAAAAAACGTTCCATCACCAGCGTATCCTGCGAGGGCAGGGCGCCAAGCACTTCACGGGTGCGGGCCAGGTAGTCGAGCAACTGGCCCGCACAAGCTTCGTCCAGTTCGAAGGTCGCCTGCAACCAGGCCAGTACCTCCACCGTGTCGCCGCCTGCCTGCGCCAGTTGCTGGTCGATTCGCGCCTGCAGCCGGGCCACGGCGGCAGACAGCTCGTCACTGCGCCCCGGCGCTTCACCCAGCCAGAACGGAATGGTCGGTGGCAGGCCATGAGCATCCTCTACCCGCACCCGGCCCGGCTCGACGCGCAGAATGCGATAGGAGGCGTTGCCCAGCTGGAAAATATCGCCGGCAATGCTTTCCACGGCAAAGTCTTCATTGACGCTGCCGATGTTCAGCGCCTGCGGTTCCAGCAACACGGCGTAGTCGGCGTTGTCGGGGATGGTGCCGCCGCTGGTCAGCGCGGTCAGTTGGCTGCCACGTCGGCCACGCAGCGTGCCGCTCACTGCGTCACGGTGCAAGTAGGCACTGCGCACACCCTGGCGGCCGTTGTAGCCCTCGGCGAGCATGCGCAGCAGGGCCTGGTAATGGTGCTGGTCAAGCTCGGCGTAAGGTGTGGCCTGGCGCAGGCAATCCAGCAGATCCTGTTCGTGCCAGGCCTGGTTGCTGGCTTCTGCGACGATCTGCTGGGCCAGCACATCCAGCGGTGCCCGGGGGATGTGCAGTGCGTCCAGTTCGCCCTGTCGAACGCAGTCAAGCAAGGCAACGCATTCGATCAGGTCATCGCGTGAAGTGGGGAACAGGCGCCCCTTCGGCACACCATCGACCTGGTGTCCAGCGCGGCCAACCCGTTGCAGGAAGGCGGCAATCGAGCCCGGCGAAGCTATCTGGCAGACCAGGTCGATATCGCCGATATCAATGCCAAGCTCCAGCGATGCGGTCGCGACCAGCACCTGGAGCTGGCCGCTCTTGAGCCGCTGCTCCGCATCCAGGCGCAGCGCTTTGGACAGGCTGCCATGGTGTGCGGCAACCGCCTCCTTGCCCAGCCGGTCGCTGAGGTGGCGGGTGATACGTTCGGCCAGGCGCCGGGTGTTGACGAATACCAGCGTTGTGCGGTGCTCACGGGCAAGGGTGGCCAAGCGGTCATACACCAGGCCCCAGACATCGGTGGCCATCACCGCCCCCAGCGGTACCGGCGGCACTTCGATGGCCAAGTCACGCTTGCGGGCATGGCCGATATCGACAATGGCGCAGGGGCGCCCGCTACCCATCAGAAACTGTGCCACCCGTTCGACCGGGCGTTGTGTAGCGGACAGGCCGATCCGCCGCAGTGGCTTTTTGCACAAGGCTTGCAGGCGCTCCAAGGTCAGGGCCAGATGGGCGCCACGCTTGTTACCGGCCAAGGCATGGATTTCGTCGACGATTACCGTGTGCACATGGGCCAGGCCTTCACGGCCAGAAGCCGAGCCCATCAGCACATAAAGCGATTCGGGGGTTGTCACCAGAATGTGCGGGGCCAGCTTGCGCATGGCGGCGCGTTCCTTCTGCGGAGTATCGCCGGTGCGTACCGCCGTGGTGATGCGTGGGGCGTTCAGGCCTTGCTCTGCAATGGCTTGGCTGATGCCTTCGAGCGGGGCCTGCAGGTTCAGACGAATGTCATTGGACAGGGCCTTCAGAGGTGAAACGTAGATCACCAGGGTCCGTGCGGGCAGTTCGCCCTGGTGCTTCATGCCTTCACGCAGCAGCTCATCAAGCACGGCCAGAAAAGCGCTCAGGGTCTTGCCTGAGCCGGTTGGCGCGGCCAGCAGCATGGATTGCCCGGCGTGGATCAACGGCCAGGCCTGAGCCTGGGCATCGGTGACCGTGGCGAAGTGGCGGCGGAACCAGGTGCTGACGGCAGGGTGGAACAGCTCGAGCACTGGGTGGTGTTTGGCGGGCAGGTTCATGTGTTGTTTATGGAGGGTGTGCAACAGGTTGGCAAGGGGCCGCTCGTCTGCCAGGCCGATACAGGAATGACCGGCCTTGTCAGGCCAATGACCCCATGGGATCCTCGCGGGTCATTTTATTCAGCGAGCCCACTTCATGCCCAACATCATCCGCATCGCCGCCGCCCTGCTGATCGACCCTCAGGGCCGCACGCTGCTGGTGCGCAAGCGTGGCACCGAGGCTTTCATGCAGCCAGGCGGCAAGATCGATGCCGGTGAAACGCCGGTGCAGGCGCTGGTGCGCGAGTTGCAGGAGGAACTGGGCCTGCGCATCGACCCGGCTCAGGCCATGCACCTGGGCCAGTTCAGTGCCCCCGCCGCCAACGAACCAGGCTTCGAAGTGCAAGCTGAATTGTTCCGTGTCGACAGCGCCGCTGCCGTGGTGCCGGCCGCAGAGATCGAGGAGGTGGTCTGGCTGGCTGCAGATCAGGTGCCCGGCATGCGACTGGCTCCCCTGACCCGCGACCTGATCCTGCCGCTGTATCGCCAGGCGCTCAACGCACCGCGCTGACACCGTCGAGAGTGGCGAACGAGGTGTCCTTGGCCGTCAGCAAAAAATCGCGCATGTACGGGGCATCGAGCATGTCGGTGCGTACGGCGGCATAAAGCGTGGCAAACAGGCCTTTCTCGCCCAGGCGTTTGCCCTTCACATAGCCGCGCGAGCTGTACTCGTGCAGTGCCCAATGCGGCATGCCGCATACGCCACGGCCACTGGCCACCAGCTGCATCATCATCACCGTCAGCTCTGAGGTACGCACGGCGGCTGGCTCGATGTCGGCCGGCTCCAGGAAGCGCGTGAAGATGTCCAGGCGATCGCGCTCCACCGGGTAGGTGATCAGCGTCTGGTCGAGCAAGTCTTGCGGCACGATGTAAGGCTTGCTGGCCAGCGGGTGCTGGTTGGCCACTGCCAGCATCGCCTCGTAGGTGAACAGCGGCACATAAGTGATGCCTGCCAGGTCTACCGGGTCGGAGGTCACCACCAGGTCAAGGTCGCCGCGGGCCAGGGCTGGCAGCGGGGCGAAGGCAAAGCCCGAGGCCAGGTCCAGTTCCACTTCCGGCCAGGCATCACGGAACTGGTCGATGGTCGGCATCAGCCACTGGAAGCAACTGTGGCATTCGATAGCCATGTGCAGGCGTCCGGCAGTGCCTCCGGCCAGACGTGCGATGTCACGTTCGGCACTGCGCAGCAACGGCAGGGTGGCATCAGCCAGTTGCAGCAGACGCAGCCCGGCGCTGGTGAAGCGGATCGGCTTGGTCTTGCGCACGAAAATCGGGAGGCCCAGGCGCTCTTCAAGCTCCTTGAACTGGTGCGACAACGCCGACTGGGTCAGGTGCAGGCGTTCGGCGGCCTCCACCAGGCTGTCGGCTTCGCGCAAGGCATGAAGGGTTTTCAGGTGACGGATCTCCAGCACAGATGACTCCGGGGTGTGGAATTGAAGAAACAGGGAATGAATTGAGTTTCTCTCATGATGCGGCATCTGTCGACTGGGCGATCGTCGCACCGCCTGGCGGGAGTCATGAAACTGTCACCGAACTGTGGCAGCGCGCCCGAACAGAATTCATCAGACTCGCGCTCTACTGGGGATCTGCATTCTGGTGTTTCTTTCATGCGGGCTTTTTGGTTTTTTCTTTTCTTTCTGTTCAGCGCACCGGCGAGTTTCGCCGAACAGCACTGTGACGCCCGGGTGCCGGTGCAACGTGCCGAACTTGGTGCCGTCAGCCTGGTATACCAAAGCGTGGGTGCGCCACGCGACCCGGCCTTGCTGCTGGTCATGGGCTTGGGCGGGCAGCTGATTCATTGGCCAGATGATGTGGTCGAGGCATTGTGCCGCCAAGGTTTTCGGGTGATCCGCTATGACAACCGCGATGTCGGCCTGTCACGCTGGAACCAGATGCCACCGCACGCCAACCTGACGCTCGAACTGTTGCGTTACAAGTTGGGCCTGCACGTGTCGGCGCCCTATACGCTGACTGATATGGCCGATGACGGCTTGCGCCTGATGGACGCGTTGGGCGTGCGCCAGTTTCATGTATTGGGGGTAAGCATGGGCGGCATGATTGCGCAGCACCTGGCGGCGATGGCGCCCGAGCGAGTGCGCAGCCTGACGCTGGTCATGTCCAGTTCAGGGGCGGCGGGGCTGCCGGCGCCGGACCCGGCGCTGGTGCAGTTGCTGGCCCGGCGCAGCGCACCGAACCGAGAAGTGGCAATCGAGCAGCAGGCCGACCTGCTGGCGGCCTTGGGCAGCCCTGAGGTACGGGACGACCGCGAAGTGTTGCTGCACCAGGCGGCGCAGGCCTACGACCGGGCGTTCAACCCTGACGGGGCCAAGCGCCAGATCATGGCGATACTGGCCGAGCCGAGCCGCGTCGAGTTGCTCAACCAGTTGCGAGTGCCGACCCTGGTGGTACACGGCACGGCTGATCCGTTATTGCCGGTCATGCATGGCGTGCACCTGGCGGCGCATATCCAGGGCAGCCAGTTACGCTTGATCCCGGGGTTGGCGCACCGTTTTCAGGAGCCGTTCAAGGCGCCGTTACTGGGGGCGGTGTTGCCTTATTTGCAGGCGCATAGGCAAGCGGTCACGCACATCGCAGGGCTCTGAATCCGCGCAGGCTGCTTCGCGGGCTTGCTCGCTCCCACAGGTGCTGCACCGATCTCAGACATTGTGGAGACCCTATGGGAGCGGGCGAGCCCGCGAAGCAGCCAGTGCCGATTTCGATCAGTGCATCCGCACCCACACAGTCACCAGCACAGTCGCGGCGATCAGCCAGGCCAGCGTGGCCAGCGCCATCGAAGGCTCGAGGCGCAAGCGGTCGACCAGTACATACAGGGTTGCCAGGTACACGAAATACGGAATGATCGACCACATGCCAAACAGGATGGTGGTCTTCAGGTCGGCAATGCTGCGCCCCTTGCCGACGATGTAGTGCGCAATCAGGGCAAAGGTGGGGAACAGCGGCACCAGTCCTGCGATGTAGTAGTTGCGCGTTTTCGACAGCACCGCCAGCAACAGCACCACGCCTGCGCCCAGGGCCGCTTTGAATACCAGGTCCACGTTGTTTTCCAGTTTGGGTTCGAGTCAGGCGAGGCCGTATTTTTTCACTTTGTCGAACAGCGTGGTCTTGGCCATGCCCAGCTCCTGGCTGGCCTGGCTCAGGTTGCCACCCGTGCGTTGCAGGGCATCAGTGAGCAGGTTGCGTTCGAATGCTTCCACCGCCTCGGCAAAAAGCAGGCCTTGGTTGGCACCACCGCTGGGGCCTTTCTTGAACGCTGGCAGGCCGAGGGCATAGCGCTCGGCCACGTTACGCAACTCGCGCACGTTACCCGGCCAGTCATGGGCCATCAGGCGCGACAGGGTCTGGCTGTCCAGTGTCGGTGTTTCGCGGTCGAAGCGCAGGGCCGACTGCTGCAGAAAATGTTCGAACAACTGCAGGATGTCTTCACGGCGCTCACGCAGCGGCGGCAGCTCCAGGGTGACCACGTTCAGCCGGTAATACAGGTCGCTGCGGAACTGGCCGCTCTGGCCCAAGGCATCGAGGTCGGCCTTTGTCGCGGCGATCACCCGGCAATCCACCGGGATGCTCTGGTTCGAGCCCAATCGCTCCAAGGTGCGCTCCTGCAGCACACGCAGCAGCTTGATCTGCAGGTTGATCGGCATGCTCTCCACTTCATCGAGGAACAGCGTGCCGCCATTGGCGTGTTCGATCTTGCCGATGCGGCGTTTGCCGGCACCGGTGAAGGCGTTGGCTTCGTGGCCGAATATCTCGCTTTCAAACAGGTTTTCCGGCAGGCCGCCACAGTTCAGCGCCACGAACGGGTGGCTCTGGCGTCGGCTGAAGTCGTGCAGGCACCGTGCGACCAGCTCTTTGCCGGTGCCGGTCTCGCCTTCGATCAGCACGTTGGCTGAGGTGTCGGCGACGTTGGCGATCAGTTCGCGCAAGTGCTCCATGGCCGGTGAGCGACCAATGATGCGTCCCTCCAGGCTGCTCTGTTCGGCCAGCTGGCGGCGCAGGGCCACCACTTCGCGTGACAGCCCGCGCTGTTCCAGCGCGCGGCGTACCACATCGACCAGGCGCTCGGGGGAGAACGGTTTTTCCATGAAGTCGTAGGCGCCGTTACGCATGGCGCCAACGGCCATGTCGATATCGCCATGGCCAGTGATCAGTACCACCGGCAGGCTGCGGTCACGGGCCTTGAGGCGATTGAGCAGCTCCAGGCCATCAATACCCGGCAAGCGGATATCGCTGACGACAATGCCGGCGAAATCGTCGCCGATGCGTTCCAGCGCCTGTTCGGCGCTGCCTACGCCCTCGCAGGCGATATCCTCCAGGGCCAGCGCCTGCTGGCAGCCGAGCAGCACATGCGGGTCGTCTTCGACGATCAGGACGGTAAGAGGCGCTTGGTTCATGGATGCTCTGCCGATTCGCTAGGGGGTGAAACCAGAGGCAGGGCCAGGACAAAGGCCGTGCCGCCGGTGACGGGATGCTCGACGTTTAGGCTTCCCTTGGCGGCGGCGGCAAGGCTCGCCGACAGGGTCAGGCCCAGGCCCAGGCCATGCTCGCCCGGTTTGGTGGTAAAGAAGGGTTCGAACAGGTGCTTGCGCGCTTCGGGGTCGATACCGTGGCCATTGTCGCGCACCTGCAAACGGTACTTGTCACCCTGCAACTCGCCTTCCAGCCATAGCTCAGGCTGCGGTTGCGCGGCCATGGCGTCAAGGGCATTCCCGATCAGGTTGACCAGAATCTGCTCCAGGCGGGTCTGGTCGATGGCCAGTTGCTGGTCCTCGAACTGGTGGTGCAATTGCAAATGACAGGCACTGATGCGGTTGGCCAGCACCTGCAGGGTGGCCTCTACTGCCTTGGCCAGTGAAGCCTGGCCGCTGTCATCGCCGCGCCGGGCGAACGAGCGCAGGCTGGCGGTGATGCGGCCCATGCGGTCGATCAGGTCATTCATGGTGCGCAGGTTGGTGCTGGCAGTTTCCAGCGCCCCGCGCTCAAGGAAGCGCACCGTATTGCCAGACAAGGTGCGCAGCGCAGCCAAGGGTTGGTTCAGCTCGTGGGCAATGCTGGTAGACATTTGCCCGATGGCGGCCAGCTTACCTGCTTGCACCAGCTCATCCTGGGCGTGGCGCAAAGTCTGCTCGGCATGCCGGCGCTCGCGAATCTGGCCCTTGAGGCGTTCGTTGCTGGCGCGCAGGTCGGCGGTGCGTTCGGCAATCCGTCGCTCCAGCTGGCTGTTGGCCTCTTCAAGGGCTTCGCGGGCCGCCAGGCGGGTGGCGATCACTTTGCGCCGCTCGTTCCAGGCAATGCCGAGGATCGCCAGCAAGGCAAAGGCCACGCCCACCAGAATGCCCTGCACCATGGATTCGCGACGCAGGTCCTGCAGTGGGGTCAGCAGGGTGAAATGCCAGGGTGTGTCGACCAGGCGCCTGGTTTGCGCCAGGTAGGCCACTTCGTGCGGTTTGCCATGAGCGGTTTCGGTGTTGGCCGGGAAGGTCAGTTTTTCCACACCATCGGCCAGGGTTTCCCGGGCCAGGGGCTGCAATTCGTTCAGCGGCCACCAGTAGTACTGCAGGCTTCGCGCCAGGCGCTCCTTGATTTGCGGGGTCAACGGGCGCACCGACTTAAGGCGCCGGGCCGGGTCGCTGGAGAGAATGATGATGCCATTCTCGTCGCTGACGAACGCCTCCAGGCGGGCACGCTGCCAGCGCTCCTCGAGGGTGTCCAGGCGCACCTTGATCACCGCAACGCCTATGATCTTACCGTGCTCTTCAAGGCCATGGGCCAGGTAATAGCCAGCCTCGCCAGTGGTACTGCCGATGCCGTAGAAACGCCCGGGCTCGCCGCGCACGGCAGTCTGGAAGTAGGCGCGGAACGACAGGTCTTCACCCAGGAACGAGTCGGCATCGCGCCAGTTGCTGGTGGCCTGTACCCGGCCATTGGTGTCCAGGACGAAGATGGCTCGACTGCGACTGCGACGGTTCAGGCCTTCAAGGTATTCGTTGACCGTCTGGCGTGAGGCGCCGTCCGGGTCGGTGAGCAGGTGCGAGACGCTGTCTTCCAGCTCCAGCAGGCTCGGCAGGTAGGTGTACTTGCTGATTTCGCTTTCGACCGTGCGTGCATGCAGCTCCAGCTGGCGTTCGCCGTTTTCGCTGAGGGTGCGGATACCATTGCTCTCGCTGATCAGGTAGCCAGCCATTCCCAGGCCGACCATCAGCAGGATGATCAGTGGTGGTAACAGCAATTGACGGATCAGGCGGGAATTCACGGCAGGCTTGGCAGGGCGAAGTAGCGAGGGATCGCATTTCATCACAGTGGCCTTGTTACGACCAGCTTCCGCTGCCTGGTGGGTCCCTGGCAGCGGAAGCTGTGGCCGGGTCAGTGCTGCAGGATCTTGCTGAGGAAGTGCTGGGTGCGCTGGTCGCGGGCGCTCTGGTCACCGAAGAACGCTTCCTTGGTGCAGTCTTCGATGATGCTGCCCTTGTCCATGAAGATGACCCGGTTGGCGACTTTGCGGGCAAAGCCCATCTCGTGGGTTACGCACATCATGGTCATGCCTTCGTGGGCCAGTTGCACCATCACGTCCAGTACCTCGCTGACCATTTCCGGGTCCAGTGCGGAGGTGGGTTCGTCGAACAGCATGACGATCGGGTCCATCGCCAAGGCGCGGGCGATTGCCACGCGCTGCTGCTGGCCACCGGAGAGCTGGCCGGGGTGTTTCTTGGCATGGGCACTGAGGCCTACACGCTCGAGCAGCGCCAGGCCCTTCTTGGTGGCTTCCGCCTCGCTGCGGCCCAGCACCTTGCGCTGGGCAATGGTCAGGTTCTCGGTGATGGTCAGGTGCGGGAACAGCTCGAAGTGCTGGAACACCATGCCCACCCGCGAGCGCAGCTTGGGCAGGTTGGTCTTAGGGTCGGCAATCGAAGTGCCATCGACCACGATGTCGCCCTTCTGGAACGGCTCCAGCGCGTTGACGCACTTGATCAGGGTGGACTTGCCCGAGCCCGACGGGCCACAGACCACCACTACCTCACCTTTCTTGACCTCGGTGCTGCAGTCGGTCAGTACCTGGAAGTCGCCGTACCACTTGTTGACGTTCTTGATGGAAATCATACGGTGATCCTTTTTTGCAGGCGCTTGACCAGCCACGAAGCGGAGAAGCTGATGAGGAAGTAGACGACGCCGGCGAAGATCAGGAACTCATGGGAGCGCCCGATGATGTCGCCGTTGGAGCGTGCCGAGTTGAGGAAGTCGACCAGGCCCACGGTGTACACCAGCGAGGTGTCCTGGAACAGGATGATGCTCTGCTGCAGCAGCAGCGGGGTCATCTTGCGGAAGGCCTGGGGCAGGATGATCAGGCGCATGGTCTGCGCGTAGTTCATGCCCAGCGCTTGTGCGGCGCCCATCTGGCCCTTGGAGATCGACTGCACACCGGCGCGTACGATTTCGCAGAAATACGCGGCCTCGAACATCATGAAGGCGACCACGCAGGAGGTGAAGGCACCCACCGGGGTATCTTCGCCGGTGATCCAGCGCAGCACGAACGGTACCGCCAGGTAGAACCAGGTGATCACCAGCAGCAGCGGGATCGAGCGGAAGTAGTTGACGTAGGCGCCGGCCACGTTCGACAGCAGTTTGCTCGACGACAGGCGCATCAGGGCCAGGATGGTGCCCAGCACGATACCGCCGATGACGCCCATGACCATCAGTTTGAGGGTCATGACCATGCCCTCCCAGAGGGCAGGCAGGGCGGGGATGATTTCGCTGAAATCCATTTCCATTTACTTGCCCCCCACGGAAATCAGGCCAGGCACGGCGACTTTCTTCTCGACCATGCGCATGAGCAGCATCAGGCCCATGTTCAGGGTGAAGTAGATCAGCGTGGCCAGGGTGAACGCCTCGAACAGGTTGGCGGAAAACTCTGCGGTCTGTTTGGTCTGCGCGAGCAGCTCCATCAGGCCAATCAGCGACGCCACCGAGGAGTTCTTGAATACGTTGAGGAACTCGGAGGTGAGCGGCGGAATGATGATCCGGTAGGCCTGCGGCAGCAGCACATTGTTGTAGATCTGCGGGAGGCTGAAGCCCATGGCGCGAGCGGCAGCTTCCTGGCCTTTGGGCAGCGCCTGGATACCGGTACGCACTTGCTCACAGACGCGCGCGGCGGTGAACAGGCCCAGGCAGATGACCACGCTGATCAGCGCCGAAGTGGTCGGGTTGAGGTCCTGCTTGAACCATTCCTGCAAGCCTTCTGGCAGCAGGTCCGGTACCAGGAAGTACCAGATGAACAGTTGCACCAGCAGTGGCACGTTGCGGAACAGTTCCACGTAGGCGGTGGCGATACCCGATACCAGGCGGTTCGGTACGGTACGCATGACACCGAGGAGCGACCCCAGCAGCAGCGCGATGATCCAGGCGGTGATGGCGATGGCGATGGTCCAGCCCAGGCCGGTGATGTACCAGTCCAGATAGGTTTCGCTGCCCACGCCGGTGGACTTGAAGAACACGCCCCAGTCCCAGTTGTAATTCATCGGGATTTCCCCTCAGACGGTTGTTTCACGGGCACCTTCGAGCATCCGGGGGCGCTTGGCGCCCTCGGATGAAAGGTTAGACACTAATGAGTGGCCTGCAGAATTGATTCGTGCTTGTGAGCACCAGGCCACTATTTGCTGAGGATCAGGACTTCTTCTCGTCCGCAGCCTTGTCGGTCGGCTCGGCGATCAGTTTCTTCAACTCGTCGCTCATCGGGAACTGGAGGTTCAGGCCTTTTGGTGGAATCGGCTGCTGGAACCACTTGTCGTAACTTTTGTTGACTTCGCCCGACTTGAAGTAGGCAACGATGGCGTCGTCGACCGCTTTCTTGAACGCAGCGTCATCCTTGCGCACCATGCAGCCGTAGATTTCGTACGACTGAGGGGTACCGGTGATGACCCAGTCCGCTGGCTTGCGCGCCTTGGCCATTTCACCGGCGAGCAGGGCGTCGTCCATCATGAAGGCCACAGCGCGGCCGCTTTCGAGCATGTTGAAGGCTTCACCGTGGTCCTTGGCGGAAATCACGTTCATCTTCATCTGCTTGTCAGCGTTCATCGCCTTGAGGATGCGCTCGGAGGTGGTGCCGGCGGTGGTCACCACGTTCTTGCCGGCCAGGTCCGGGAAGTCTTTGTATGCCGGCTGACCGTCCTTGACCTTGGTCAACAGGCGGGTACCGACTTCGAAGATGCCGACCGAGAAGCCAACCTGTTGCTGGCGCTCGACGTTGTTGGTGGTGGAGCCGCACTCCAGGTCGACGGTGCCGTTCTGCACCAGCGGAATACGGGTTTGCGAGGTGACCAGGTTGTAACGGACCTTGATGTCCGTGCCCAGTTGCTTTTTCAGCGCGTCGACGACGGCCAGCTGGATGTCATGCGAGTAACCGACGGGCTCGGATTTGCCGGCCAGGTAGGAAAATGGAATGGAGGAGTCGCGGTGCCCCAGGGTGATGGTGCCCGATTCCTTGATCTTCTTCAGGGTGCCGGTGAGCTCCTCGGCCATGGCCGGCGAAGCGATGACTGCAGCCGCGATGGCTGCGCCCAGCAATTGACGAACGATACGCATCAAATTTTCCTCGACGTGTTTGTTTTTTTTATGGAGCCGTTGGCGGACTCTTCGTTCAACGAATACAGCAAGAAGCGGGTGCATTCGGCTACCAAGTGTAGAGCATGACTCGTGCCAAGCCCTGCTGTCGACCTTAAACCACTGGTATTGCTCGTGCTTGACAGTCTCGACATCTCTCCAGGGTTCGCCAGGCCGAATAAACAGCGATTGCTCGTTCGGTTATCCGAACGCATGGGCAGCCACCTATCCCGGTATCGCTTGCGGTAACTATGCAGTGCGCGGCAAGGGCTCAGACGTAGTGAGCTTTGCTCTTTGCCTGGAGAGTTCCACAGATGTCACCGCACCTGCTCCCGAACGATTCCATCGATAGCCTGATCGCCCAGAATTTGCCTGGATGGCTAGTCGACCACGCCCAACCGGAAAGGCTCGATGCGTTACGTAATGCCCTGAGTCGCCAGGCGCACTGCAATGCGCGGCTTGGCCCGATCCTCCAGGCCATCCCTTCTTTGCAGGCCTACGCAGCAACGTTGCTCAAAACGAAACTGCGCAAGAGCGGCATCAGCAACCCGGACGTGACGGGTTGGAGTGTACGGGTCTCGCAGCGGTTGTTGCTGCCCAGCGCTTCGCCTGTTCTGCTGCGGCCAACCTATGTTCGCCGCTCCGGGCGATCTCTGCTGGCGGCGGCGCTGCATAATTATCATCGCAAGGAAACGCGCCCCGGGCACATGCTCAAGGGTGAACTCGTCGATGGCGACGGCAAACGCCTGCCAATGAGCTTCCATGCGTTTGCCTCGGCGTGTCGTGAAATAGATGCCGGTGGTAAGTATCAGGCGTTGCTCACCCACCACCTGCAGCCTGAGGATGGCCCCCAGGATGAGCCGGGCCAGGCCATCGCTCGCTTGCACGGGCAGTTCGAGGGGAGTTTCAGGGCCAATTTCGAGGTGGCGATGCGGATCGCTGCGTTCAAAGGCGAAATTGACGAGCGCACGTATTGGTTGCTGTTGCCGCTTATCGCCGAAAAACCGGTGGTGCCTGTGCTGGTTGGCACTGTTGTACCCCGACAGCTGTACCTGCTGGGCCGCCCCATTCAAGGTGTACTGACGCTGGAAGTACGCCCTTCGGCGGATGGCGCAGTAGAGTCGGTGGTGCTTTGGATACCCGGTGACCCACTTGAGCCTGTCTCCCAACACGTCAGCTGGGACGCACTCGACACCTACCTCGGAAAACGTTTTCGGAAGCCGGCATATCGGCGCTTTTTCGCACGCTTCATTACCGAGCGAGAGCGGGTCAATTTCTATCGCGTATTGAACGAACGGGTCGCACAGGCGCAGGCGGCGGGGGTTGAACTTGACGCTCGTTCTGCAAAGATCACTGATGCGCCGTTCGCACACCTGCGCCGGCAATTCATCGCCAAGGTCAGGGACGACGCCAAAGTGCTCGCCGTGCCCACCGATGTCGAGGATGATGAAGACCGCGAAGCGCGCATGCGGGGCTACAAAGAACTGGGTATGGACTTGCTGAACGTGGCGGGGTTCTTCGTGCCAGTGCTGGGTGAAGTGTTGCTGGTGGCCAATGCGGTACAGCTGGCTGATGAAGTGTATGAAGGGTACCAAGATTGGCGCATCGGGGATCGCGAAGGGGCGTTGAACCACCTGTTCAACGTTGCCGAAAACGTTGTGGTAGGCGGGATGATCGCCGCCGGCAGCCACATCGCCCAGCGCGCCCTGGAGCGTGTGGCCTTCGTGGATGACTTGGCTCCGGTGTGCCACGCTGCTGGCAAGGTCAAGCTCATGGCCACGGATCTGTCAGGTTACGATGCCCAACCATTGCGTGGCGTCGGCGCGCAGGAATGGCTCTGGCACCTTGATGAGAGGGGTTACAGGGTGATGGAGGATCCGCACGATGGCCGCTCCAGGATCCTGCACCCTCGCCGTCCCAGTGCCTACCGGCCGGTGATCGAACCGAACGGAGCCGGCGGCTGGCGTCATGAACTCGAAGCTCCCCAGAGCTGGGAAGGGCGGGCCAATCTGGTCCGCCGCTTGAGTACACCGCTGGCAGAGCTACCGGCGCAGGCTTGTGATTACCTGCTGCAGGTGACAGGGCTGAGTGAAGCACAGGTTCGCCGTTTGCACGTGGAGCACATGGGCGCACCTGCACGGTTGCTGGATGCCCTGGAGCTTTACCAGGCCCATGAATTACATCCGGATTTCAGCGCGCCGCAATTGGCGCAGCACGTTGCTGCTCGGCAAGTGCTGCCCAATGGCCTCGAGCGGATAGTGCAGCGCGCTTACCCAGGCCTGTCGGCCCGCTGCACGCGTGAAGTGCTTCAGCAATGCACCGCTGCGCAACTCGATACACTCAGCACCGCACAGAGGATCCCTTTGGCAGTGGCCGAGCGCGCACGATGGTCACTGAGAGAAAGCCGTCTGGACAGGGCGTGCGCCGGTTTACGTCTGCCGCGTTGCGTCAATCCCGACACCGAACGCCTGGCTTTGGGCTTGCTCAAGCGTCAGCTGAAATGGCCGGACACCCTACGCATCGAACTGCGCGAAGGTAGCCCGGGTGGCCGATATCTGGCCGGTATCGGCGCCGAGTCTGCAGAGGATGTACGGTGTATCGTGCGCCGCGGCGACGGCTACCGCTACGCCGGTCAAGGCACATCCGGCCCCTACCTGGCGGCACTGCTGTCTGCGTTGGACGAGACGCAGACTGCCGATCTCGGCGATGCTGCTGTCAGTCCAGGCGCCCTGGGCTCGTTGTTGATCGAGGCCGCTGCCGGTGATCGTACCCAAGCGGCGGAGCTCTGTGGCATGCCCCGTCTGGGCGTTGGCCTGCGACCCCCGACCCGTTTGGGGGATGGGCGTATTGGTTATGTCTTGAGTGGGCGAGGTGAGAGCAGCCGACGTGCCATAGGTCGTGGTATTCACCAAGTGTTTCCGACAATGACTGACGGGGAAGTCCAAGCCTATCTGCTCGACCTCATGGAGCGGCGAGTAGGGTTGTGGGAGCATTACAGCCAGCTCACGGATCAGCTGGCGCGTATGCGTCTGAGCCTGCGCCAGTGGCGCCGGGACGCCAGTAATCCGCTCGATGCGCTACGCCGCCGTCAGGTCGCTAGAGCTATACGGCGCAGTTGGCGGCGTAAGATCACCGACCAGGCCGGGGATTACGCGTTGATTATCAACGGCGAGCGTGTCGGTAGCCTGCCCGATTTACCTGAGGGGGTAAGCTTTGATCACGTGCAACGGCTGATCCTCAGAGACCTGCGCCTTGGTGAAATCAGTTGGGACTTCCTGCGGCGTTTTCCCAATCTGGTGGAACTCGACCTGTCCGATAATCGCCTGACTGCGATTCCTCAGGGCATTGAACGGTTGCCCCGCCTGCGGCAGCTTCATCTGGGCAACAACAGGATAGTGATGGATGAGGCCGGTGAGTTGCGTCTTGCCGGGGCGAGGGCGCTGCAGCGCCTGGACCTCAACGACAACCCGTTGGGAAGGGCGCCGGTATTGACAGGCCTGGGCAATCTGCGTGAAGTCAACCTGCGCTCTGCGGCTCTGGAGGCGTTGCCTGAGCGCATTTCGTTTCGTGCCCACGTTGACTTGCGTGACAACAACATCCGCACGCTGCGCCGAGATTTGCACCGGTTGCGCTTGCAGGTGCGCCAGTTGTCCTTGCATGACAATCCACTGAGCGAAGCTGACGCATTGTTGCTCGACGAGGCGCGAGGAGTGACGCCGGGGCAGTGGGGATCAGCATCCGCACGCCATCGTGCAATTGACAGCGATCTGTTAAGTCGTTGGGCCAGCAGTACATCCGGAGCTGAGCGTGATCGCCAGCAGGCGATATGGACAGCGCTACGGGAGGAGCCGCAATCGGACGGATTGTTCAGCTTTCTCGCGGACTTCGTCATTACCGCGGACTTCAATGAGCACCCTGGGCATTACCGCAGTCGTATCTGGCGGATTCTGGAAGCATGCGAACAGCACGAGCAGTTGCGTCAACAGTTGTTTATCGAGGCATCTGGCCAACGCCGCTGTGTAGACCGGTTGCTGATGCTGCTGGAGCAGATGGAACTTGGGGTTTTGGTACTGCGTGCCGTCGAAGATGCCCATGGCAACCAGATGGAAGCCCGGTTGCTGAACTTGGGGCGTAGCTTGTTCAGGCTGGACGAGGTCGACCGCCTCGCTACCCTGCACGTGCAACGCTTGCATGCCGAGCACGCCCCTATTATCGATGAAATTGAGACCAGGCTCTTCTACAGGCAGCGGCTTGCGCGTCCGTTGGGCTTGCCTGTCGAGATCGACGAAATGCATTTCCCGAGTTTTGCGAACGTAACCACCAGTGATCTGCTGCGGGCCCAGGACACGGTCTTGCAGCACGAGTCGGCGGATGCTCTGATTGCCTCGTTGGCACAGCGGCCTTTCTGGGAGCGATACGCGCGGGACTTTCATGCCCAGCGATTTGAAGAGCTGGTGCAACCACTGCACCAGCGCATGGAGGCCCTACAGGCTCAGGTAGATGAGCAAGTGATCAACGAAAGCGAGTTTCTGCAACGCTGTGAAGCACTGAAGACTGATTACGATCGCAGCGAGCGGGCATTGCTGGCGCGTTTGGCGCGTGAAGCCTATGAGCGCTGGGCTAATACGCCCCCTTGACGAATCAAAAAGGCTTCACCGTCGGTATCAGGCTGCGCGGCTATTCGCGCGCACCTTGCGGGCTTGCTGCAGATACGCCTCCAGGGCCATCTGCTCCTGCGCGGTCAGCGACAGGCCCAGCTTGGTGCGACGCCAGATAATGTCAGCGGTTTGCTCTGCCCATTCCTCTTCCAGCAGGTAGTCCACCTCGCGGGTGAACAGCCCGGCACCGATAGCCTGCCCGAGGTCTTCGGGGCCGTGAACGCCATCGAGCAGTCGCCACACACGGCTACCATAGGTGAGCACCCAGCGTTTGGCCAGGTCGACAGGCAACCAGCCGCAACGTGCCAGTACGGCATCGATCAGCGCCTGTACCGTTGTCATGCCCTCTGCGCCCGGCAGTGGCGCACTGGCGGTCCAGGGGGCGCGCATCTGGGTGAAGAAGGGCTTGAGTTCAGCCATGGCCGATTCGGCCAGTTTGCGGTAGGTGGTGAGCTTGCCGCCGAATACCGACAGCAGCGGTGCCTGGCCGGCCTCTGCCGAAAGGGCGAGTGTGTAGTCCCGGGTCACCGCCGAAGGGTTGTCCGACTCGTCGTTGCACAGCGGCCGAACGCCGGAGTAGGTATGCAGGATGTCGGCTTGGCTCAGTTGATGATTGAAGTGCTCGTTGACGACCTTCAACAGGTAATGTGTTTCCTGCTCGGTAATGGCGACCGCGGCCGGGTCGCCGCTGTATTCCCGATCAGTGGTGCCGATCAGGGTAAAGCGGTCCAGGTACGGGATGCAGAAGACAATGCGCTGGTCTTCATTCTGCAGAATGTAGGCATGTTCACCTTCATACAGGCGCGGCACGATAATGTGGCTGCCCTGGATCAGGCGGATGCCGTAAGGCGCATCGAGCTTGAGGTCGTCCTTGATGAAGCTGGCCACCCACGGGCCCGCGGCGTTGACCAGCGCGCGGGCATGGATCGTCTGGAGGCTGCCGTCGGCGTGCTGCAGTTCTACCTGCCACAAGCCCTCTACACGCTCGGCGCGCAAGCAGCGGGTGCGGGTGTGGATATGTGCGCCAAGCTCACGGGCCGCCATGGCGTTGAGTACTACCAGGCGGGCGTCATCGACAGCGCAGTCGGCGTATTCGAAGCCGCGGGTGATTGCCGGCTTCAGCGGGTAGCCCGGACCGAAGCGCAGGCTACGCGAGGCGCCCAGGCGCTTGCGCTTGCCCAGGTGGTCGTAGAGGAACAGGCCGGCGCGGATCATCCATGCAGGGCGCAGGTGCGGGCGGTGCGGCAGCACGAAGCGCATCGGCTTTACGATGTGCGGCGCCTTGGCCAGCAGCACTTCGCGTTCAGCCAAGGCCTCGCGTACAAGACGAAATTCGTAGTGCTCCAGGTAGCGCAGGCCACCGTGAATCAGTTTGCTGCTGGCTGACGACGTGTGTTGGGCCAAGTCGTCTTTTTCGCAAAGGAAGACCTTCAAGCCGCGACCAGCGGCGTCGGCAGCGATGCCCACGCCATTGATGCCACCGCCGATCACGGCAAGGTCATAGCAGTCGGCTGTTGGGAGCTGGGACGAAACTGGCTGGGACACGGGCAAGGCCTCCTGGGGCTGTTCACATCGAATATGAACATTGATGTTCGTTTGCGAAAATATTAGCGCAACAGAAAGCCGGTCGCCAGTCAGTCTCTATAGAAAAAACTGATCAAATGACAATGAAGTGAACATTTACGAAAATTTAGCGGGTACCGCTTGGGTGAGGGGGCGCTTGCTCACGCAGACACCAAAAATCTGGCGGCATGCACCCACCAGCCCTCAAACCACCTCAAGCCTGATCTTGTTCTGGTTCAACAATTGGGTAAGGGTTGGGGTCGGTGTCTGGTCGGTCACCAGGCAGTCGACCAGGTCGATCGAGCCCAGGCGCACCATGGCATTGCGCCCGAACTTGCTGGAATCGGCCGCGAGGATCACTTGCCGGGCATTGGCGATGATGGCTTGCGACACCCGCACTTCCTGATAGTCGAAATCGAGCAGGCTGCCATCCTCGTCGATACCGCTGATGCCCACCAGGGCGAAGTCGACCTTGAACTGGTTGATGAAATCGACACTGGCCTGGCCGACCACACCACCATCACGGCGTACCGTGCCACCCGCCACCAGCACTTCGAAATCGTCCTTGGCGGCCAGGATCGCCGCCACGTGCAAGTTGTTGGTGATGACTTTCAGGTGGTTGTGGTTGAGCAGCGCCCGTGCGATCGATTCGGTGGTGGTGCCGATGTTGATGAACAGCGACGCATGGTCGGGAATCTGCCGGGCTACGGCGTCGGCAATGCGCTGCTTTTCGTCACGCATCTGGTCTGCACGCATGGCGTAGGCGGTGTTCTCGATGCTCGAGTCGTAAGCCGCGCCGCCGTGGTAACGGCGCAGCAGGTTGAGCTCGGCAAGCTGGTTGATGTCGCGTCGGATGGTCTGGGGAGTGACAACGAACAGCTGCGCCATTTCCTCGATACTGACATAGCCGCGTTCGCGTACCAGTTCGAGGATTTGTTGTTGGCGGGGGGGCAGATTCATGGGCGGTCCTTTGGGGCTGCCGGACAAATTCTGCAATGATGCCGTAGGAAGGGGATGACGGCCAATAGACGATTGGGGCCGCATGGCGGCCCCAACAGCTATCATGCCTCGTGATCTTCCCAGTCACGGGTACGCTCGACCGCCTTCTTCCAGCCGGCATACAGCTTTTCTTTCTGCGTTTCGTCCAGTTGCGGGCTGAACTCACGCTCGATGATCGCCTTGTCGCGCAGCTCGTCCAGGCCACTCCAGAAGCCACAGGCCAGGCCTGCCAGATAGGCGGCGCCCAGCGCCGTGGTTTCGCGCATCTGCGGCCGCTCCACGCAGGTGCCGAGGATGTCGGCCTGGAACTGCATGAGGAAATTGTTGGCCACGGCACCACCGTCCACGCGCAGTTCGGACAAGCGCTGGCCACAGTCCTGCTGCATGGCGTCGAGGACATCGCGGGTCTGGTAGGCGATGGACTCCAGTGCGGCGCGGATGATGTGGTCCACCTTCACGCCACGTGTCAGGCCGAACAACGCACCACGGGCATACGGGTCCCAGTACGGGGCACCCAGGCCGGTAAAGGCGGGCACCAGGTAAACGCCATTGCTGTCCTTGACCTTGCTGGCGAAATACTCGGTATCCAGGGCGTCGTTGACGATCTTCAGTTCGTCACGCAGCCATTGCACGGTAGAGCCACCATTGAATACCGCGCCTTCCAGTGCATAGGCCACCTCTCCACGCGGGCCGCAGGCAATGGTCGTGAGCAGGCCGTGGGACGACTTCACCGCCTGGTCGCCCGTGTTCATCAACAGGAAGCAGCCGGTGCCGTAGGTATTCTTGGCTTGGCCCGGCTCCACGCACATCTGGCCGAACAGTGCCGATTGCTGGTCGCCGGCGATACCGGCGATGGCTATGCCGCTCTTGGTGTGGCCGTACACTTCCGAGGATGGGCGCACCTCAGGCAACATTTGCCGCGGGATGCCCAGGATTTCCAGCAGCTTGTCGTCCCACTGCAGGCTGTGGATGTTGAACATCAGTGTGCGCGAGGCGTTGGTGTAGTCGGTGACGTGCACCTTGCCGCCGGTAAATTTCCAGATCAGCCAGGTGTCGATGGTGCCGAACAGCAGTTCGCCACGCTCGGCGCGCTCACGGGCGCCGTCGACATTGTCGAGGATCCACTTCAGCTTGGTGCCGGAGAAATACGGGTCGGTGACCAGGCCGGTGGTTTCACGAATGTAGTTTTCATGGCCGTCACGCTTGAGCTGAGCACAGATCTCGGTGCTGCGGCGGCACTGCCAGACAATGGCGTTGTATACCGGGCGCCCGGTTTCCTTGTCCCACACCACAGTGGTTTCGCGCTGGTTGGTAATGCCCAGCGCGGCAACCTGGGCGTGGCTGATACCCGCCTGGGCCAGGGCCTCGACCATGGTCGCGCTTTGTGTGGCGAAAATCTCCATCGGGTCATGCTCGACCCAGCCCGCCTGCGGGTAATGCTGTGCGAACTCGCGCTGGGAGGTACCCACAACATTGGCGTCACGGTCGAAAATGATCGCCCGCGAACTGGTGGTACCCTGGTCCAGGGCGATGATGTAGTTCTTATCCTGGGTGTCTGTCATGGTCGTAGGCCTTGCAAGAATAGGGGGTCAGGGCTGTGCGTGATGGTGGCATCAATTGGCTTGAGTATCGCCCTGGCGAATGTCATTTGTCTCAGGGGTCGCGGCGGGCGCCATTGGCAGGTTGCGTGCAATCAGGCCGCGGTAGCTCGCTGCACCCAAGCAGGCGCCAAGGATCGGTGCAAATACCGGAACCAGGAAATAGGGAATATCCCGCCCGCCAGTGAAGGCGATTTCGCCCCAACCGGCCAGGAAGGTCATGAGTTTTGGCCCAAAATCGCGGGCCGGGTTCATCGCAAAGCCAGTCAATGGGCCCATGGCGCTGCCAATCACTGCAATCAGCAGGCCGATCAACAGCGGGGCCATGGCGCCGCGCGGCAGGCCGTTGTTGTCGTCGGTCAGGGCCATGATCACGGCCATCAGAATGGCAGTGATCACCACTTCGACCAGAAACGCCTGGCTGGTAGACAGCGACGGGTGTGGATAGGTGGAGAACACCGAGGCCAGCTCAAGGCTGCCTTCGCTACCGCGCAGCATGGCGTGGGTTTGTTCGAAATCGAAGAACAGGTTGCTGTACAACGTGTAGACCAGTGCTGCGCCACAGAATGCGCCGCATACCTGGGCCAGCATGTAGAAGGGCAGCTTGCGCTTGTCGAACCCTGCGAACAGTGTGAGAGCGATACTCACGGCTGGGTTCAGGTGCGCACCGGAAATACCGGCGGTGAGGTAGATGGCCATGCTGACGCCCACGCCCCAGATGATACTGATTTCCCAAAGCCCGAAGCTGGCCCCGGCAACCTTGAGCGCGGCGACGCAGCCGGTACCGAAGAAGATGAGCAGGGCGGTGCCGAGAAACTCGGCCAGGCATTGGCTGGACAGTGTGGGTTGGCGCAGAGCAGTCGTCATGTATGACCTCGTTTTTTTTGTTGTGAGGCGCGTGGCGCTCGACAGCAAAACCCGGTGTCTATCCCCATTGACCCCGGGTGATGTAGGAAATGCACCTTAAAAGGGCATCGTTTATTCAGAAACGAAAAAATATAGACAAGAAACGCTGATGTCAAAGGTCGAAAGTGAACGGTCAGTCACGATAAGGTCGCTAGAATCAGCTGCTGATCCCTGTACTAGACGCGCTCGATTGCGGTGCGGTGGCTGGGATGTGGGAATTGTCCTAAAGTAGCCGCCGAGTCGTCCCTGACTGGAGCCCTTGCATGACCCCCGCCCTAGACCTGTTGAAGAAGCACCGTGCCGAGCATCGTGTGCACAGTTATGAACATGACCCGAAGTCGGCGTCGTATGGCCTGGAGGCGGCAGAAAAGCTCGGGCTCGACCCGCAACAGGTGTTCAAGACGTTGCTGGCAAGCAGCGAGAAAGGGGAATTGCTGGTAGCGGTGGTGCCCGTGGTGGGGACCTTGGACCTTAAGGCCCTGGCCCATGCTGCTGGGGTGAAGAAGTGCGAGATGGCCGACCCGGCGGCGGCGCAGCGGGCGACCGGTTACCTGGTGGGCGGCATCAGCCCGCTGGGGCAGAAGAAGCGCCTGCGGACCTTTATTGATGACTCGGCGCAGAATTTTGCAACTATCCATGTCAGCGCCGGCAGGCGTGGCCTGGAAGTGGAGCTGGCAGCGGCGGTGCTGGCGGAGTATACGCAGGGCACGTTTGCCGGGATTGGTCGAGGCTGAGAACAGGGGGCCGCCAAGCGGCCCCCTGGCGCTGAAGTCAAGTCGCCGAACTGTATCGACGCACGCCATTCTCCTGGCGTGGCAACTGTGCTGCAACGCTACCCGGTACCGGGAATAGCACGAGGTGATCGGCCTTCACTGCAATCTCCACATTCTCACCGATCGCGTGGTCGTTATGGCTAGGGAAGATCGCTTCCAGCTGGCTGCCGGTGGGCAACTGCAGGCGGTAGAGCGTGGATGCCCCAAGGAAACTCTTGCCCACGATGTTCGCCAGGAGCGCGCTGCCAGGTGCATGCACGATATCATCCGGGCGCAGCAGTACATCCACCGAACTGCCCGGCGCCATGATGTAGGCGCGGTTACCGCGCAGCTCACCCACTTCGGTATTGACTGCCTCGTGGCTGCTCATTTGCCCACGGATGAAGTATCCCTGGCCGATGAAACTCGCCACGAATGGCGTCTGCGGTTCGTGGTAAAGGTTATAGGGCGTATCCCACTGTTCCAGGCGGCCTTCCTTGAAGACGCCAACCTGGTCGCTGACGGCAAAGGCTTCTTCCTGGTCATGGGTGACCAGAATGGCGCTGGTACCGCGGCTTTTGAGAATGTCGCGAACCTCATGGCTCAGGCGCCGGCGCAGCTCCACGTCGAGGTTGGAGAACGGCTCGTCAAGCAGCAGCAGCTGCGGCTCGGGCGCCAGCGCCCGGGCCAGGGCGACACGTTGCTGCTGGCCGCCAGACAGCTCATGCGGGTAACGTCCGCCCAGCCCGCCGAGTTTGACCAGCTCCAGCATCTCTTCGATGACGGCGGCCTGGCGTGGGTGTTTGGCGATACCAAAGGCAATGTTCTGCGCCACGGTCAGGTGCGGGAACAGCGCGTAGTCCTGAAATACCATGCCGATGCGGCGCTTTTCAGGGGCCAGGGTGAAGCCAGCCCGGGAAATGACCTCACCAGCCAGGTGGATTTCACCTTCGTGCACCGGCTCGAAACCGGCGATGGCGCGCAGGGTGGTGGTCTTGCCACAACCGGATGAACCCAGCAGGCAACCGATGTCGCCTGCGTTCAGGTGCAGGTTGAGGTTCTGGACGATGCGCTGGTCGCCATAGCCGCAGGCGAGGTTGCGCAGGTTGAGCAGTAGGGGTTGACTCATGCGTGGTGGTAAGCCGGTTCTACAAGGAATTCGAGAAGCGCCTTCTGTGCATGCAGGCGGTTTTCAGCCTCGTCCCAGGCGACCGAACGTGGGTCGTCGAGCAGGTCCTGGCTGATTTCCTCGCCACGATGGGCGGGCAGGCAGTGCATGAAGAGGACATCGGGTGCAGCCAGGTCGAGCAGTTCGCGGGTGACCTGGTAAGGCGCGAAATGCGCCAGGCGCCGTGCAGTTTCCTCCTCCTGACCCATGGAAGTCCAGACATCGGTGACCACCAGGTGTGCATCACGCACAGCTTCCCTGGCATCCCGGATGATCTGCACGCGGTCACCGCCCAGTGCCATGAAGCGTTGATCCGGCTCATAGCCTTCGGGGCAGGCGATGCGCAGCTGGAAATCGAACTGCCTGGCGGCTTCGATATAGGAGTTGCACATGTTGAAGCCATCGCCGATCCAGGTCACGGTCTTGCCCTGAATCGAGCCGCGGTGTTCAACGAAGGTCTGCATGTCGGCCAGCAGTTGGCACGGGTGCGATTCGTCGGACAGGCCGTTGATCACGGGTACGCGCGACTTGGCGGCGAACTCGGTCAGGGTGCTGTGGGCGTGGGTACGGATCATCACCGCATCAACCATGCTCGACAGCACAATGGCGCTGTCACCAATCGGCTCGCCGCGGCCCAGCTGGGTGTCGCGGGGCGACAGGAAGATGGCCTGGCCACCGAGCTGGATCATGCCGGCCTCGAACGACACACGGGTACGGGTCGAGGACTTTTCGAAGATCATGCCCAGTACACGGTTCTTCAGCGGTTCGAACAGCACGCCTCGCTTACGCAGGTCCTTCAGCTCGATGCCGCGGCGGATCACCCCGAGCAATTCGTCGGTGGTGAAGTCCAGCAGGGAGAGAAAGTGCCTAGCGCTCATGAGTGACTACCTTATCTGCAACGGTATGCAGGTCGACCGTATGGTTTTTTTGACAACGGGGGTGACCTGCGGCGTAAGCCGCACGGGGCGGACGAAATAGGGAAAGGCGCAATACTATAAGTAAATGTCGCCTGAAGCCAAGGGGGGAAAGCGGCGTGATTGCAAAGGGTATTGCAAAGGGTGTCTTTACCCGTTGGCCCGTGCTGTTCTTTATTTGCTACAGACGGTTGTACACGGCTTGCTGGCAATTTGGCAAATGGCTGTCGTGAATCGTGCGCCTGATGTCGGTGGATTCACGCGGCGAAGCGCACTGGCCGCGGGGCGGGGTCAGGCGCATAGTCACTGTTCGACAACAACAAGGCAGAGGCGGCCATGACCAAGACCCTGCATCACCGTGCCTGTCACCTGTGCGAAGCGATCTGCGGGCTCAACATCGAAGTCAGTCATGAGGAGGACGGGCGGGCCCTGATCAGCTCGATCAAGGGCGACCCCCAGGACCCGTTCAGCCGTGGCCATGTCTGCCCCAAGGCCGTGGCGTTGCAGGACATCCAGAACGACCCGGATCGCCTGCGCCAGCCCCACAAGCGAGTCGGTGAGCAATGGCAGGCCATTGGCTGGGATGAGGCTTTCGCACTGGCTGCCGAAAAATTGTGGGCGGTCCAGCAAGCCCATGGGCGCAATGCCGTGGCGGTCTACCAAGGCAACCCGAGTGTGCACAATTACGGCTTGATGACCCACAGCAACTATTTCCTGGGCCTGCTCAAGACCCGTAACCGTTTCTCTGCCACGTCCGTGGACCAGTTGCCCCAACACCTGGTCAGCCACTTGATGTATGGGCATGGGCTGCTGCTGCCGATTCCGGATATCGATCACACGGAGTTCATGCTGATTCTTGGCGGCAACCCGCTGGCCTCCAACGGCAGCATCATGACCGTTCCAGACGTGGAGAAGCGCCTGAAGGCCCTGCGGGCGCGTGGTGGGCGCCTGGTGGTGGTTGACCCGCGGCGTAGCGAAACGGCTGCAATGGCTGACAGCCATTTGTTCATACGCCCTGGTGGTGATGCAGCCCTGTTGTGCGGCTTGCTCAACACATTGTTCGAAGAAGGCCTGGCACGGGGCTCGCACTTGCCGGTTAGCGGCCTGCAGCAGGTGCGCGAGGCCATTGCGCCGTTCAGTGCCGAGGCCGTTAGCGCCCAATGTGGTATTGCTGCAGCGGATATTCGCCAGCTGGCACGCGACTTCGCCGCTGCCGGGCAGGCCGTGTGCTACGGCCGCATGGGTGTCTCGACCCAGGCATTCGGTACCCTTTGCCACTGGCTGGTGCAGCTTGTGAACCTGGTGACCGGCAACCTCGACCGTACAGGCGGCGCGTTGTGCACGGAGCCTGCCGTCGACCTGGTGGCAACCACCTCGGGCGGCCACTTCAACGCCTGGCAGAGCCGTGTGTCGGGCTTGCCCGAGTACGGCGGCGAGCTGCCGGTGGCTGCCCTGGCCGAGGAAATGCAAACACTGGGCGAAGGGCAGGTGCGCGCCCTGGTGACAGTTGCCGGCAACCCTGTGTTGTCCACGCCTAACGGCCGCCAGCTGGATACGGCGCTGGAGGGGTTGGAGTTCATGCTCAGTATCGACCTCTACATCAACGAAACCACCCGCCATGCCGACCTGATCCTGCCCTCCACCTCAGCGCTGGAGAACGACCATTACGACAGCACCTTCAACCTGCTGGCAGTGCGCAATGTCACGCGCTTCAACCGGGCAATCCTGCCCAAGCCGGAGGGGGCATTGCATGACTGGGAAATCTTCGTCGGCCTGGCCCAGGCTTTTGCCAAGCGTGCCGAGTTGGAGTTGAAGCAGACCTGGTCGCCTGCGCAGATGATTGATCAAGCCCTGCGCAAAGGGCGCTATGGTGAAGCTACGCCTTGGCGGCTCTCCCTGGCAACCCTGGACGATCACCCGCACGGGCTTGACCTGGGGCCGTTACGCAGCAACCTCGCTGGGCGCCTGGCGACTGCCAGCAAGGCTGTCGAAGCCGCCCCCCAGGTTTTACTGGACGACCTGCACCGCCTGGCGCAAATGACGCCCCCGGTGCCGGGCGAACTGCTGCTGATCGGGCGCCGCCATGTGCGCAGCAACAACTCGTGGATGCACAACTTCCATCGCCTGGTGAAAGGCAAGCCACGGCATCAGTTGTTGATGCACCCGCAAGACTTGCAGCAGCGGCAACTGCAGGATGGCCAGCGCGTGCGCATACGTTCGCGTACCGGCTCACTGGAGGTCGAGGTGCAGGCCTGCGAGGACATGATGCCCGGTGTGGTCAGCTTGCCCCATGGTTATGGTCATGGTCGTCAGGGCGTGCACATGCAGATCGCCCAGGCGCAACCCGGCGTGAGTGCCAATGACCTGACCGATGAGCGCTTTCGGGACCAGGTTTCCGGAAACGCTGCACTCAATGGCGTACCCGTGCAGGTCGAGGCCGCTTGAGGAACGGCAAGGCCGAGCACTGCGCTCGGCTTTCCGATACAATGCGACACCGTGCCGACGACTGTGTCGGATAGTTCAGCCGAGGTGCTACATGGATATCATCGAAACGATCAAAGAGCAGATTGCCAACAACACCATTCTGCTTTACATGAAAGGCTCGCCGAATGCTCCGCAGTGCGGCTTCTCTGCGCGTGCATCGCAGGCCGTGATGGGTTGTGGCGAAAAGTTCGCCTACGTCGACATCCTGCAGAACCCGGAAATTCGCGCCAACCTGCCAAAATACGCCAACTGGCCGACCTTCCCGCAACTGTGGGTAGCCGGTGAGCTGGTTGGCGGCAGCGACATCATGCTGGAAATGTTCGAGAAGGGTGAGCTGCAAACCCTGATCAAGGAAGCGGCTGCCAAGGCCAAGGCTTCTGAAGCCTGATCTTCCGGCAAGCATGAAAAAACCCGCTGATCGCGGGTTTTTTCATGGGGCGAATATTTACTCTTCGCCCATCTGCGACTGCAGGTAGTTCTCGATACCGATCTTGTCGATCAGCCCCAGTTGGGTTTCCAGCCAGTCGATGTGTTCTTCCTCGGACTCGAGGATATCTTCGAGCACGTCACGCGAGCCGAAGTCGCCAGCGGTTTCACAGTGGGCGATGGCGGCCTTCAGGTCGACCAGGCCTTGCTGTTCAATCTTCAGGTCGCACTCGAGCATTTCCTTGGTGTGCTCGCCGATCAGCAGTTTGCCCAGGTCCTGAACGTTAGGAATACCCTCGAGGAACAAAATACGCTTGATCAGCTTGTCAGCGTGCTTCATTTCATCGATGGATTCTTTGTACTCATGCTTGCCGAGTTTGTTCAGCCCCCAATCTTCGTACATGCGTGCGTGCAGGAAGTACTGGTTGATCGCGACCAGCTCGTTTCCGAGGATCTTGTTGAGATGCTGGATGACGCTTACGTCGCCTTTCATGTCGGGTTCCTGCCCTGTAGAAGTGTGTCAATCCACTGAAGTTTGAGCCCGATACTTAGGTGTGTCAAACCTAAGTTCTTGAATAATAAGTGAAAATTAATAGGAATAAGAATGTTTGTGAACCGCGTTGCAACGCTAACTTGTTGAATTTCGGGCATAAAAAAACCGGACACCAGGTCCGGTTCTTGAAATTCTGCGTTCAGGCAGCGGTAAATTCGACGGGGTAGGGCAGGGCTGCCTGACTGACCTGAAGCTCGGTCAGGGTCTCGCGGACCACTTGCTTGGCCACGCAGGCGCATTTCCCACACTGGCTGGCGACATTGGTGGCGGCTCGCACTTCCTTGTAACTGCAGCATCCTTCATAGATCGCATCGCGGATCTGTCCGTCGGTAACGCCGACACAAAGACACACATACATAAGGGCTGACCATCGCTTGTTGGGTCGATGGGTTGGAGCTTAATGGTAATGAGAATGCTTGTCAAAGATCTTTCTGAGAGGGCTGTGCTTGAGTGACCGGTGGTCGCTTTGTCGACGGAGTCGGCCTGTCATGAGAAGCCGTGTATGATGGTCGGCCTTTGTTGGATGTCGGGCAAGCCCGTCTGGCCCGGCAAACGGTTTTTCACCCTCATCAGGAGATTACAATGAGCGTACTCGTTGGTAAGAAAGCCCCCGATTTCACCGTTCCGGCCGTGCTGGGCAATGGCGAGATCGTCGATAGCTTCAACCTGGCCTCGGCCATCAAGGGCAAGTACGGCCTGGTGTTCTTCTACCCGCTGGACTTCACCTTCGTCTGCCCGTCCGAGCTGATCGCCCTGGACAACCGCATCCCTGACTTCCAGGCGCGCAACGTGGAAGTGATCGGTGTATCGATCGACTCGCACTTCACCCACAACGCCTGGCGTAACACCCCGGTCAACAACGGCGGCATCGGTCAGGTGAAGTACACCCTGGCTGCCGACATGACCCACGAAATCTGCAAAGCCTACGACGTTGAGTCCGAAGGCGGCGTGGCCTTCCGTGGTGCCTTCCTGATCGATACCAACGGTGTTGTCCGTTCGCAGATCGTCAACGACCTGCCACTGGGCCGTAACATGGACGAGCTGCTGCGTCTGGTTGACGCTCTGCAGTTCCACGAAGAGCACGGCGAAGTCTGCCCTGCCAACTGGAAAAAAGGCGACAAGGGCATGAACGCTTCGCCTGAAGGCGTTGCTGCCTACCTGAGCGAGAACGCTGGCAAGCTGTAATTGCTGCGTGCATGAAAAAACCGGCCTTCGTGGCCGGTTTTTTTATGCCTTCCTGTGCCGGCCTCTTCGCGGGCGCGCCCGCTCCCACCGATTCTCTGCATGCCTGAAGGCAAAGGTGAACCTGTGGAAGCGGGCGTGCCCGCGAATGCCTTTGGCAGGTCAATCGTTGAAATCGCGCCAGCCGCCCATTTCTTTCCAGCGGTTGACGATGCCGCAGAACAGCTCAGCGGTTTTCTCGGTGTCATAACGTGCCGAGTGCGCCTCACGCCCGTCGAAGTCGATGTCAGCGCTCTGGCAGGCCCGCGCCAGCACGGTCTGGCCATACGCCAGGCCCGCCAGGGTGGCGGTGTCGAAGCTGGAGAACGGGTGGAACGGATTGCGCTTCAGGTCATTGCGCGCCACTGCTGCATTGAGGAAACCCAGGTCGAAACTGCTGTTGTGGCCGACCAGAATCGCCCGCTTGCAGCCGTTGGCCTTGAGTGCCTTGCGCACGCCACGGAAGATGTCGGTCATCGCGCTTTCCTCGCTGACCGCCATGCGCAGCGGGTGGTCCAGCTTGATCCCGGTGAACTCAAGCGCGGCCGGCTCGATGTTGGCGCCCTCGAACGGCTCCACTCGGTGGAAGTAGGTGTGTTCGGGGAACAGGAAGCCTTTCTCGTCCATGCCGATGGTGACGGCGGCAATTTCCAGCAATGCATCGGTAGCGCTGTTGAAACCACCGGTTTCAACATCCACCACGACCGGCAGATAGCCGCGGAAGCGCTCGGCCATCGGGTGGCGAGGACCGCTGCTGCCTTGGGTGTCCAGGTCGTCTTCGTAAAGGTCTTCGCTCACGCGTTTTTCTCCAGCAGGCGCCAGCGCAGTTTTTCGCCAGCGCGCAGCGGGACTACGGTTTGCTCGCCAAATGGCAGGCTTTCCGGAGCGGTCCATTCTTCGCGGACCAGGGTAATGGTTTCGGTGTTCGCCGGCAGGCCATAGAAGGCCGGGCCGTGCAGGCTGGCGAAGCCTTCCAGCTTGTCCAGCGCGTTACGCTGCTCGAACGCTTCGGCGTACATCTCGATGGCCGCATAAGCGGTGTAGCAACCCGCGCAACCGCAGGCTGCTTCCTTGGCGTGACGGGCATGAGGTGCCGAGTCGGTGCCGAGGAAGAACTTCGGATTGCCGCTGGTGGCTGCATCCAGCAAGGCCACCTGGTGGGTGTTGCGCTTGAGGATCGGCAGGCAGTAGAAGTGCGGGCGAATGCCGCCAACCAGCATGTGGTTGCGGTTGTACAGCAGGTGCTGGGCGGTGATGGTCGCACCCACGTTGGCCGGGGCCTCGGTGACGAACTGCGCGGCGTCGCTGGTGGTGATGTGTTCGAACACCACTTTCAGCGTCGGGAAGCGCTCGACCACACGGCGCATGTGCTCGTCGATGAAGCGCTTCTCGCGGTCGAACACGTCGATCTCGCTGCGGGTCACTTCGCCATGCACCAACAGCGGCATGCCAACTTCCGCCAGCGCCTCTATGGCCGGGAAGATGTTGTCGATGCTGGTCACGCCCGAATCGGAGTTGGTGGTGGCGCCGGCCGGGTACATTTTGGCGGCGTACACGAAACCGCTGGCCTTGGCCGCGCGGATGTCCTCGGGGCTGGTGCGGTCGGTGAGGTACAGCACCATCAGCGGCTCGAAGCGACTGCCGGCCGGGCGGGCAGCCAGAATGCGCTCACGGTAGGCACCAGCCTGCTCGGCATTACGCACCGGAGGATTCAGGTTGGGCATGATGATGGCACGGGCGAAGGTACGCGCCACGTCGCCAACGGTGTGGGGCAGGACGGCACCATCGCGCAGATGGATGTGCCAGTCGTCGGGGCGCAGGAGGGTCAGGCGATCGGACATTGGGGATTCCAGGCGGGTCGAACTCAAGCCCCAATCCTACCGGAAAACCCCGGGGCGAGCACGGCTATCAAGTTTTCAGGACAGCGTCCGATAGCCTGCAGGTAAGCCGTCAGAATTTGTGGAGCCGCCCGTGCGCCAGCGTTACCTAGCCCTGTTGACCCTGTTCGCCAGCCTGCCGGCCGGCGCACTGACTTTCCAGACGCGCATGGAGAACATTGCCTGGAAGGTCGAGGGTGACCAGTTCGAGTGCCGTCTGAGCCAGCCGATCGAAGGTTTCGGCAGCGGTACGTTCGTGCGTCGGGCAGGCGAGCAGCCGGTGTTCCAGCTGCGGTCGGACAGCAACGTACTGGGTGCAGGCACCGCCAGCCTGTTGGCCGCGGCAGCGCCGTGGCAACCAGGGCGTGGCGATATCAACCTGGGCAATGTGCGTATGGCCCGCAGTGGTGTGCTGTTCAGCTCCTCCCAAGGGCAGGCCAGCCGGCTGATCAACGGATTGCTCGACGGGCGTAGCACCGTCGTGCGCAACTACACCGGTGAGGCAGGCAGGCCGATGGAGGTGCGAGTGCTGCCGGTCAGCTTCGCCAAAGCCTACAATGACTATCAGGTCTGTGCTGGCAAACTGTTGCCGATGAACTACGACCAGGTGCGCCAGACCCAGGTGGGTTTTCCCGGGGGCGGTATCGAGCTGGATGCAGCAGCCAAGGCGCGGCTGGACGTGATCCTCGATTACATGAAAGCCGACCCGACGGTGAACCATGTCGAGCTCAATGGGCATTCCGACAACAGTGGCAACCGCCTGGCCAACCGCGACCTGTCACGCCGCCGCGCATTGGCCGTGGCCGATTATTTCAAGGCTAATGGTGTGCCGGACGAGCAGATCACTGTGCGCTTCCATGGCGAGCGTTATCCGCTCGCGAAGAACAACAGTGCGTCGAATCGAGCGCGTAATCGGCGGGTGAATATCGAGCTTGATAGGCTGGCGGTGGTTGAGAAACCGGTGGAAAAGCCGGTTGAGCAAGCGGCGCCGGGTGTTGCACCGGTATCAGGGCCTGTTCCAGCGGGTCCGGCTGCTGCACCTGCCTCGGGCGTCCCGGGGGCGAAGGCGCCCTGAGATCTGGTCGGTGCATGTCATGGGCTCGCATCAAGGCGGACACCTGGCGGCGCTCGGTCTCACAGGCGCAGAATGTGTCGAGGCGGACACCTGGCGGCGCTCGATCTCACAGGCGCTGAACTCCTCAAGGCATGCACGCTGCGGCTCGACGCCCCTCCATGGTCCTCATGCCACATCCTGCAACCGACCGCCCGTCGCCCCTACGAAAGTTCCTGTCGCTTTGTCGTCAGAAGCTGTCGTCCCACTGTAAATTTATCCGCAACGCCGGTAGAATCGGTCCCTTTCCGTACAACCCCGTGGAGTGATGGCATGGCGGACGTAAAAAAGGTCGTACTGGCGTATTCCGGCGGCCTTGATACTTCGGTGATTCTCAAGTGGCTGCAGGATACCTACAACTGCGAAGTGGTGACCTTCACCGCTGACTTGGGGCAGGGCGAAGAGGTCGAACCGGCCCGTGCCAAGGCCCAGGCAATGGGCGTTAAAGAGATCTACATCGACGACCTGCGCGAAGAATTCGTGCGTGATTTCGTGTTCCCGATGTTCCGCGCCAACACCGTCTACGAAGGCGAGTACCTGCTGGGTACTTCCATCGCCCGTCCGCTGATCGCCAAGCGTCTGATCGAAATCGCCAACGAAACCGGCGCTGACGCCATTTCCCATGGCGCCACCGGCAAGGGTAACGACCAGGTGCGCTTCGAGCTCGGTGCTTATGCCCTGAAGCCAGGCGTCAAGGTCATCGCCCCATGGCGCGAGTGGGACCTGCTGTCCCGCGAAAAGCTGATGGACTACGCCGAGAAGCACGGCATCCCGATCGAGCGCCACGGCAAGAAGAAGTCGCCGTACTCGATGGACGCCAACCTGCTGCACATCTCCTATGAAGGCGGTGTCCTGGAAGATACCTGGACCGAGCACGAAGAAGACATGTGGCGCTGGAGTGTCTCGCCTGAGAACGCCCCGGATCAGGCTACCTACATCGAACTGACCTACCGCAATGGTGACATCGTTGCCATCGACGGCGTCGAGAAATCCCCGGCCACCGTCCTGGCAGACCTGAACCGTATCGGTGGTGCCAACGGCATCGGCCGTCTGGACATCGTCGAAAACCGTTACGTCGGCATGAAGTCGCGCGGTTGCTACGAAACGCCTGGCGGTACCATCATGCTCAAGGCACACCGTGCCATCGAGTCGATCACCCTGGACCGCGAAGTCGCTCACCTGAAAGATGAGCTGATGCCAAAGTATGCCAGCCTGATCTACACCGGCTACTGGTGGAGCCCGGAACGTCTGATGCTGCAACAGATGATCGATGCTTCGCAGGTCAACGTGAATGGTGTGGTGCGCCTGAAACTGTACAAGGGCAATGTGACCGTGGTTGGCCGCAAGTCGGACGATTCGCTGTTCGATGCCAACATCGCCACCTTTGAAGAAGATGGTGGTGCGTACAACCAGGCAGATGCTGCGGGCTTCATCAAGCTCAACGCACTGCGTATGCGCATTGCCGCCAACAAGGGCCGTTCGCTGCTCTGATTGCTGCCGTGTGCGAAAACCCCGGCTCAGTCCGGGGTTTTTTTATGCCCGCGCAAAGGCGGGTCGTTCAACTTCGATGGCTCACATCATCGCCCTCAAGTGTGCTGATCGAAAGCTGCGCACATTGACGTCTGTCCAGATTACAAAAGCGCCAGACTCGTGTTGGCTCGGGCGGTTGGGCAAGTGCGTGCAAGAGTTGTTGCTCCATCATGCGATAGGCGTCGGGGCCAGAGAACATGAATGTGACAGGCTCGCCCTGTACCGCCTCTTGGGCATCATTGGAAATAGCGGGTGTGACCACACTGTTCAGTGCTGGCGTGTTGGGCTGTGCTGTGCTGTCGGGTAGCGGGTTGTAGAACGACTTGTAATTGAAGTTGAGCGTCAGAAAGAACAGTGCCGTCAGAAAGAATGGAAAGCCTACCAGGAACCAGGTGTAGAGCTTTTGGCTGGACTCGCCGAGAAATGGCAGTGTGGCAAGGGCGGAGGCTTCGATGATCCCCGCGAAGATGGCAATGATCGTCAGCGGGGCGACAGGTTGTGCTTGGGTCATATAGGCCGTCTCCAGCGGTTTTGTCCATCTTTACCTTACTGCTGTACTCAACTAAAGGCTGGATTGTTTCCCGGGGGAGGAATGATCGTCAGAGAACCTCGTTGTGTTGCTTTTTCGACGTGCTTGAGTCGGAAGTTTTCCTTTGCTGAAGATCAGTCTTCAACTGGTACGTTTATGTCAGTGGGTGGTACCGTTTCTTTCGGTAATAAGTAATTTGTTTGTTACAACCATAGTCATTGTGTGTAGGAAGTTTCTGTAAGTTCTGTAGGCTTTGTCTGTCCATGGCTTTCGCTGGTAAATCGCCGCGCCAGCAAGCGTCCTGTCGGTTATCTTGGCGTGCCAAAGCAACAACAATGTATGGATATCGCATGAATAAAGTGCTTATCGTGGATGATCATCCGGTCATACGCCTGGCCGTACGCATGCTGATGGAGCGGCATGGGTATGACGTTGTGGCGGAGACTGACAATGGGGTGGCTGCGTTGCAGCTGACACGGCAACACCTGCCGGATATCGTGGTGCTGGATATCGGTATCCCGAAACTGGATGGCCTGGAGGTGATCGCCCGCATGGCGACGTTCAGCCCGGGTAGCAAAGTACTGGTGCTGACGTCACAGGCCCCCGGCAACTTTTCGATGCGCTGCATGCAGGCAGGGGCGGCGGGTTACGTGTGCAAGCAACAGGAGCTTACCGAACTGCTCAGCGCTATCAAGGCTGTGTTGTCGGGTTACAGCTACTTCCCCAACCAGGCCTTGCATGCGTCACGTGGCAGGGGGGCGGGCAGCGAGACGGATATGGTGAATCGCCTTTCTGCGCGAGAAATGACGGTGCTGCAACAACTGGCGCGAGGGCGTTCGAACAAGGAGATTGCCGACAGCATGTACCTCAGCAACAAGACGGTCAGTACCTACAAGTCGCGGCTCTTGCTCAAGCTCAATGCACGGTCGCTGGTTGACCTGATCGAGCTGGCGCAACGGCAAGGTCTGAACTGATCGCCAAGCCTTGAAGCCTCCAGACGGAGGCTTTGCCAAGGCTATGGGGCCATGACTACGGGACCCGCACTACAGGTCGTAATCGAAATCGGCCAACTGCTTTTGCAGGCGCCGTTCTTCCAGCATGTTGTCGATGGTGCGGCGTTTGCTCAGGTTGGTCTTTGCGATTTCAACCTGTGGCTCCGCGTCGTCGTCTGCGGCAACAAAATCATCATCGATCGACAGGTCGTCTTTATCGGTACTCATGAGTCGCTCCAAGCCAAGGGGCCATTGGCCGTCCTTATAACCAGAAAGCAGACGCTGGTAAAAAAGATTTTTTCAATCGATGTGAGTGGTTTTTGGCTATCGGCTCAATCGTCGGAGGTTTTGTGCTTGTACTCGCACAAATCTTCGATCCTGCAGCTTCCGCACCTTGGCTTGCGCGCCTGGCATACGTAGCGCCCGTGCAGGATCAGCCAGTGGTGGGCGTCGAGCAGATAGTCCTTGGGTACAAACTTGACCAGTTTCTTTTCCACTTCCAGCACCGTTTTGCCTGGCGCGATGCCCGTTCGGTTACTCACCCGGAAGATATGGGTATCCACGGCCATGGCCGGTTGGCGAAACGCCGTGTTAAGCACCACATTGGCGGTTTTTCGGCCGACACCGGGTAGCGCCTCCAACGCTTCGCGGGTTTGCGGTACCTGGCTGTCGTGGCGCTCGATCAGCAGCCGGCACGTTTCTATGACATTCTTGGCCTTGCTGTTGTAAAGCCCGATGGTCTTGATGTATTCGCTGAGGCCTTCAACGCCCAGGGCATGGATGGCCTCGGGGGTGTTGGCGACGGGGAACAGGCGGGCAGTGGCCTTGTTGACGCCGACGTCGGTGGATTGCGCGGACAGTGTCACGGCGACCAGCAGTTCAAACGGGGTCGTGTAGGCCAGTTCGGTCTTGGGGTCGGGGTTGTCTTCGTGCAGCCTGCGAAAAATCTCCAGGCGTTTGGCGGCATTCATGAAATCAGGGCTTTCCTTGACAATGTGGGTGGGCTGGGCCCGGAAGCAGGCGATTGTACAAGGCCAACAGCAGACCCAGCAGCAGTAGCGCACCGGGGGCGAGGCTGGCCAGGTGCAGCTCGGCATGGTCAGCCAGCCATTGGCGACTGGCGCCCAGCAGCAGGCAAATGGCAAAGACAGCGCCGAGGTGCCTTGCGAGCAGGCGCCAGCGGTGTTGGTCAGGCAACAGGTGGTCACTGGCCAGGCATTGCAGGCACAACAATGCGGGATAGTGGCCCAAAGCAATGGCCAGTGGTAGCAGCCAGGCCCGCATGGCCAACTGCAGGCAACTGGCCAACGCAGCCAGCAGCAGCAGGCTAGCCATTACATAGGCCCAGCTGGCCATGTGTTTACGCAGTGGCGCCAGCAACAGTTGGTGCAGGCACCCCATCAGTACTGCGCACAGGCCGATGGCCGCGCCTTCAGCCAGCGTTCGGGTGGCACCCAGCAGTGGCGCCAGGCTCATGGCCAGCAGGCAGAACCTATTCATGGGTGGCGCCCTCCAGCAATACACTACGCTGCTCGTCGAAATAGCTCAGCGCATCCTGCAATGCGGCGATCACCGCGCGCGAGGTCACGGTTGCGCCGGCCAATTGGTCAAAGTCACCCTGGTCCCGCTTCAGCGCCCAGTGATCGCCCTGATCGCGGTTGTTGAACTGACTCAGCCAGTGCAATCGCGGATCCCCCAGGCGATCGCCCAGCCCGGGGCTTTCCTGTTGTTCGACAACCTGGCTGCCGATCAGCCGGCCGTCCGTGGTGATGGCGACGCTCAGCACGATCGGCCCGGCATACCCCTGGGCCTGTGTTATCAGGATAATGGCGCTTGGCTTACCTGCCACAGTGGCACGGTAAGCTGCCAGGATACGGCTGTTGGGCCTCTGTGCGGCGGGCCTTGGCAGTGGGCTTTCCAGGGGCTGGTTGTCATAGCTACCGTCGGGCAGCACGGCCAGTCGCAGGCGGCTTTGCAGCTGCTTTTCAGCGCCGGCGATGGCCGGACCGGTCCACTGCCGCCAGGCCAGGGTGGCGGACACTGCCAATACTCCCGTCAGCAGCAACAGGCCCACATTCCGAACCCCGCGCTTCATCGGGCTGCCTGCTGACGCTGCGCAGCCATGCGCTCGAGTGCCGGTGCGAAAAGGTTCATCAGCAGGACGGCGAACGCGGTGCCATCCGGATAGCTGCCCCACGTACGAATCAGGTAGATGAGCACCCCTGTTCCTACGCCGAAGCACAGTTTGGCCCAGTCGTCTCGGGGGCCGGATACTGGCTCGGTCGCAATGAAGAATGCTGCCAGCATGGTCGAGCCGGAAAACAGGTGCAGCAAAGGCGAGCCATTGGAGTCCGACCCCGAACCGTTCCAGCCCAACAGGCTGAATACCAATAGCCCTGCCAGCAAACCTGCCGGTGCATGCCAACTGATCACCTTGCGCTGCAGCAAGAACAGGCCGCCAAGCAGGAATGCCAGGTTGACCCATTCGCTGCCTGCCCCGCCAATGTTGCCAAAGCCCGGATGGCTGGCAAACAGCTCGTCGATGGTCAGGCTGCGGTTGTGGCGCAAGCCGTCGAGCAATGTCGGCCGGGCCCAGGCATCGATCTGTTCGCCCCCAGCGAACACCTGCTGCACGCTGTCGAGCAGGCTTGGGGCCTGCCCAGGCCAATGGTTCATCTGCAACGGGAAGCTGAGCAGCACGAAGGCATAGCCCACCATGGCTGGATTGAACAGATTTCGTCCGACCCCACCGTAGGCCTGCTTGCCGATACCGATCGCGACACTTGCCGCGATGACCGGCAGCCACCATGGCGCCAAGGTGGGCAGGGCGGCCGCCAGCAGCACGGCCGTCACCAGTGCGCTGCCGTCGTTTAGCGCCTGGCTCAGTGATTGGCTGCGCAGTGCCAGCAGCAATGCCTCGCACAGCAGCGCGGCACTGGCGCACAGCAACAGGTTCAGCATCATGCCCCAGCCATGCAGCCACAACAGCGCCAGCAGTCCAGGCGTGCAGGCTAGCAAGACCAGGCCCATGCTGGTGCGTAGGCGCGGATCGGGACTGCTCATTGGCCAAACATTCCGTTGAAACCGGAAAATGCCATGGCCATCACCCCGGCACCGATCAATTCGATGGGCAGGCCGCGCAGTACGTTGGGGATATCGGCGTGGGCGCTGCGCTGGCGCAGGTCGGCGAACACCATCAGCGCCAGCCAGAAGCCGCCACCCGTCAGCAAGCCTTGGAGCAGCATGGTTGGCCAGGTGCTGTTGTCGCTTGTCTGCTGCAGCGCCAGCCCCAGCGCTGCTGCATTGCTTAACAGCAGCGCTGGCAGCCCCACTACAGGCCAGGCCGGGCGCCACTTGGCCAAAAGCCAGGGCAGGCCCCAGGCGAGCAAAGCCAGCCAGGGCAATAGCACAAAAAGGGCAAGATCGTGGATGTGCAACGGGGCAAGTACCGCGTGCACCAGCAACTGCGCGCCAATTACGCCCAGGGCGATGCACAGGGCGCAGGCCAGGCCGTGCACCTGCAGTTGCAGCCCGGAGAGTGGCTGTCGAAGCAGGCACAGGTGATTGATCAGTGCGGCGCTGATCAGGACCAGGATGTAGTCATTCATGAGATGACGATAGCCGGGAATCGGGGCGATTGTCCGGGTTTGACATGAAGGGGCCTGCGTAATTGTGGGAGCGGGCAGGCCGCTCCCACAATGGCCCGCAGGGCGGTTACTTGATGCGCTGGCCTGGCTTGGCGCCGCTGTCCGGGCTCAGCAGGTAGATTTCTTCACCGCCAGGGCCGGCAGCCATGACCATGCCTTCGGACACGCCAAAGCGCATCTTCCGGGGTTTGAGGTTGGCTACCATCATGGTCAGGCGGCCTTCCAGCTTGGACGGGTCTGGGTAGGCCGACTTGATGCCGGAGAACACGTTGCGTCGCTCGTCACCAATGTCCAGGGTCAGTTGCAGCAACTTGTCGGCACCCGCCACGGCTTCAGCCTTGACGATCAGCGCCACACGCAGGTCGACGGCAGCGAAGGTATCGAACTCGATCTCTGCCGATAGCGGGTCCTTGGCCAGTTCGCCATTGCCCGCCGGGGCCTTGGCTTCGGCAGCCAGCAGGTCTTCCTTGCTGGCAGCGACCATGGCTTCGACCTTGGCCGGTTCGATACGGCTCATCAGGGCCTTGAACGGGTTAAGCGGGTGGTTTTCCAGGCGTGTCAGGTGGTCGTTCCAGGTCAGCGGGGCCACGTTGAGGAAAGCCTCGGCGTCAGCGGCCAGCACCGGCAGTACCGGTTTGAGGAAGATCACCAGCTGGCGGAACAGGTTGATGCCTTGGGCGCAGATGGCCTGGACTTCATCCTGCTTGCCTTCCTGTTTGGCCAGTGACCACGGTGCCTTGTCGGCGATCCAGGCGTTGGCGCGGTCGGCCAGTGCCATGATTTCGCGCATGGCGCGGCCAAAATCACGGGCCTCATAGGCTTCGGCGATGGAAGGTGCGGCAGCCAGGAAGGCTTCGGTCAGCTCAGGCGCGGCATCACCGCTTACCATCACACCTTCGTTGCCCTTGTGGATGAAACCGGCGCAGCGGCTGGCAATGTTGACGACCTTGCCGACCAGGTCGGAGTTGACCTTCTGTACGAAGTCTTCCAGGTTCAGGTCCAGGTCGTCGACGCCACGGCCCAGCTTGGCCGCATAGTAGTAACGCAGGTATTCCGGCTGCAGGTGGTCCAGGTAGGTGCGGGCCTTGATGAAGGTGCCGCGTGACTTGGACATCTTGGCGCCGTTGACCGTCAGGTAGCCGTGCACATTGACCGCGGTCGGCTTGCGGAAGCCGGCGCCTTCGAGCATGGCTGGCCAGAACAGGGCGTGGAAGTTGACGATGTCCTTGCCGATGAAGTGGTACAGCTCGGCCTTGGAGCCTTCGTTCCAGAAGGCGTCGAAGTCCAGCTCCGGGCGGCGCGCGCAGAGGTTCTTGAAGCTGGCCATGTAGCCGATTGGTGCATCCAGCCATACGTAGAAGTATTTGCCAGGCTCACCCGGGATCTCGAAGCCGAAGTATGGCGCGTCGCGGGAGATATCCCACTCCTGCAGGCCGGAGTCCAGCCATTCCGCCAGCTTGTTGGCTACCGCGTCCTGCAGGGTGCCGCTTCGGGTCCACTGCTGCAGCATGGCCTGGAAGTCTGGCAGCTTGAAGAAGAAATGCTGGGAGTCACGCAATACCGGGGTGGCACCGGAGATCGCTGACTTGGGGTTCTTCAGCTCGGTGGGTGCGTAGGTGGCACCGCATTTTTCGCAGTTGTCGCCGTACTGGTCTTCGGCCGCGCACTTCGGGCAGGTGCCCTTGATGAAGCGGTCGGCGAGGAACATGCCTTTTTCCGGGTCGAAGTACTGGGTCACCGACCGGGTGGCGATGTGCCCGGCTTCGCGCAGGCGCGAGTAGATCAGGCTCGACAGCTCGCGGTTCTCTTCGCTGTGGGTGGAGTGGAAATTGTCGAAGTCCACCAGGAAGTCGGCGAAATCGCTGCTGTGCTCGGCCTGGACGTTGGCGATCAGCTGTTCCGGGGTGATACCTTCCTTTTCGGCGCGCAGCATGATGGCCGAACCGTGGGCGTCGTCGGCGCAGACATAGATGCATTGGTTGCCGCGCAGCTTCTGGAAGCGCACCCACATGTCCGTCTGGATGTACTCCAGCATATGGCCGAGATGGATCGATCCATTGGCATAGGGCAGGGCGCTGGTGACGAGAATCTGGCGTGGCTCGGACATGGTGGCTCGGCTACTTATCTGGCTACGGGGTAAAAATGAGGGTGATCGGCCACTATAAAGGGCTGGCGAAGATATTTCACCCCGCAAGCGCATCTGCTGACGATTGACGGGTTAGGATAGGCGGCTGTTTTACATTCAGTTTGCCAATGGGAGTCTCCATGAGTGCCGTCACCCGTGCCGCCGTTGAAGGCGTGCTTCGCCAGTACACCGACCCCTACCTGAACCAGGACCCGGTCAGCGCCGGCTGCGTGCGCGCCATCGATATCCAGGGCGGGCAGGTCAGCGTGCAGTTGCAGTTGGGTTATGCCGCAGGGCTGTTCAAGAACGGCTGGGCCCAGGTGCTGCAGACCGCCATTGGTAGCCTCGAGGGGGTCACTGGCGCCCAGGTTTCGATCGATTGCGTGGTGGCTGCGCACAAGGCCCAGGCCCAGGTGCCAGCCATGGCCAGCGTCAAGAACATCATCGCCGTGGCCTCGGGCAAGGGCGGTGTGGGCAAGTCGACCACCGCTGCCAACCTGGCCTTGGCCCTTGCACGCGAAGGCGCACGGGTAGGTATTCTCGATGCCGACATCTACGGTCCCAGTCAGGGGGTGATGTTCGGCATCGCCGAGGGTACCCGTCCACAGATTCGCGAGCAGAAGTGGTTCGTGCCGATCAAGGCCCACGGCGTGGAAGTCATGTCCATGGCCTTCCTCACCGACGACAACACGCCGATGGTATGGCGTGGCCCGATGGTGTCTGGCGCGCTGCTGCAGCTAGTCACCCAGACCGCTTGGGATGACCTGGATTACCTGGTGATCGATATGCCACCGGGTACCGGTGACATCCAGCTGACCCTGGCACAAAAAGTACCGGTGGTCGGTTCGGTGATCGTCACCACGCCGCAGGACCTGGCGCTGCTGGATGCCAAGAAGGGCGTGGAAATGTTCCGCAAGGTCAACATTCCGGTGCTGGGCGTGGTCGAGAACATGGCCGTGCATATCTGCTCGAATTGCGGCCATGCCGAACACCTGTTCGGTGAAGGTGGCGGCGAGAAGCTGGCCAGCCAGTATGGCGTCGACCTGCTGGCGTCGCTGCCGTTGTCGATGCTGATACGTGAGCAGGCCGACAGCGGCAAGCCGACGGCGATCGCCGAGCCGGAAAGCCAGATTGCCATGGTTTACCAGGAGCTGGCCCGCCAGGTAGGCGCGCGGATCGTGCTGCAGGAAGCTGCGGCGCCGGCAATGCCCAGCATTACCATCAGCGAAGACTGACGCATTCCCTGTGGGGGCAACTGTCTTGCTCAATTTCTAAAAGCTGGCGCGATCCCTGTGGGAGCGGCCTGGCGTCGCGAAAGGGCCGCGCAGCGGCCCCAGGATCTCGGCATAATGCATAGATTGCTGGGGCCGCTTTGCGGCCCTTTCGCGACACAAGGCTCCACACACTTTCAATGCATGGCCTTCAGACAGGCATAAAAAAACCCGCCAGAAGGCGGGTTTTTTTGAAAGCTAGGAAGCTAGATCGACTTAGGCGATCTGAACTTCTTCAGCCTGCATGCCTTTCTGGCCGCGGGTAGCGACGAAAGTAACAGCCTGGCCTTCTTTCAGGGTTTTGAAGCCGTCAGCTTGGATGGCTTTGAAGTGCACGAACAGGTCGTCGCCCGACTGAGGGGTGATGAAGCCGTAGCCTTTCTCATCGTTGAACCACTTAACAACACCGGATTGACGGTTGGACATTTTTCTGTCTCCTTGGACAATTTGATAACGGTCAGGAAAAACCCTGCCCGGGACTGAGCGCAAAGAGAGCAGAAAATTCAGCGATGGGCCGATCAGGATCGTGCATCAAACTAGAGATTCTCGGTGTCACGTGCAGCACAGTGGCAACACCTTACCCCACTTTCCGCAACCTGCCAATGGTCAGAAGACGCTTTAGGCAAATTCGGATCGGCGGCGGCTGCAGCCCCCACCCGGCGCGGGATGAGGGATGGAACTTTAACCTGGGCGCCGGGACCGGTAATATGCGCGTCACGATTTTCACCTCGCAACTCTTCAGGACACCCCGCCATGAGCATCAAATCGGACAAGTGGATTCGCCGCATGGCGCAGGAACACGGCATGATCGAGCCGTTCGTCGAGCGCCAGGTGCGCGGCGAGCAGGACAACCGCGTGATCTCCTTCGGCGTCTCCAGCTATGGGTACGACGTACGCTGCGCCGACGAATTCAAGGTGTTCACCAACATCAACTCGGCCACCGTCGACCCGAAAAATTTCGATGCTGGCAGCTTCGTCGATATCAAGAGCGACGTGTGCATCATCCCGCCAAACTCTTTCGCCCTGGCGCGCACTGTCGAATATTTCCGCATTCCCCGTGACGTGCTGACCATTTGCCTGGGCAAGAGCACCTACGCCCGTTGCGGCATCATCGTCAACGTCACGCCGCTCGAGCCTGAGTGGGAAGGCCACGTGACGTTGGAGTTTTCCAACACCACCACGCTGCCGGCGAAGATCTACGCCAACGAAGGCGTGGCGCAGATGCTGTTCTTGCAGTCCGACGAAGAGTGCGAAGTGTCGTACAAGGACCGTGGCGGCAAATACCAGGGCCAGCGCGGCGTCACCCTGCCACGTACCTGAGCCGACAAGCGCGGGGAATTACCCGCGCCTTTGGCACTCCAACGAAGTAACGCCGGTGTGCATGATGTACATCGGCTTTCGTCAGGAGCAGCCAATGAAACTCCATCCCGCAATCAGTGCCAAGCTGGCAGGCCTGCAGCCCAATCACGTAGGGTTGTTGCCCTGGTCACTGCTGGCGCACCCGCTGCCCATGCAGGCGGGGGGCGTGCCCCATCAGCCTGACCCCGATACCCCGCAACCGCCGGAACCCGGTGAGACGCCTCCCATGGAGCCGGGTGAGCCGACCTTGCCGGACGAGCCGCCTCCCGCCCCTGTGGCCTGAGCGTCGCTAAAGCGGCCAGACGCGTTCAGCGCCAGCCAGGTACAGCCGGCTGGCGCTGGCGGGGGTGATTTCCCACCCCCCGGTGAACTCACCGAATGCAGGTAGCAGGCTGACTTGCTCATCGATCACGAAGCAAGGCAGGCGCAAGCGCTGACGGGCCTTGCCGCGCAGGACGAAGACGGGGTGTACGTGGCCCGCCAGTACCGGGTGTGTGTGGTGGGGCTGCGGCTCGTGCTGCAGGGCAAAGGGCTCCAGAACCCAAGGCTCGTCCACGACCTGAATATCGAGCGAGGCAGGTGGATCGCCGGCGTTGCGATCATGATTGCCGCGTATGAGCACCACTTTCAGATTTTTGTGCCGCTTGCGCCAATCATCCACCTTGGCCAGCGTTGCCGGTGCACGGGCCGTGCGGGCATGCAGAAAGTCGCCCAGGATGATCAGTTGCTCACAGTCATGTGCGGCCAGCAGGCGATCGAGCCTGGCGAGTGTCGCCTCAGTCGTTCCACGTGGCACCGGTTGATGCAGGGCGCGGTAGCTGGCGGCCTTTCCGATGTGCACGTCGGCCACCAGCAAGGCGCGACGGGCGGGCCAGTAGATGGCTTTGTCGGCAAGCAGCCAGAGCGCCTGCCCCCAGTGTTCGATGGGTTGGTAATTCATCCCGCGTCCGCCGCTTGTTCCAGTTCCGCTACCATCCGCGCAATGCGGTCTGCCAGCTTCTCGGTGCTCAATGTCTCGCGCATGCCTTCCACCAACAAGGCAAACGCCAGGGGCCCTGGCCGCTTCAAAGCCCGCAGGTCAAGTTGCAAATCACTCATTTTCAGCAGTTGCCGATGCAACCGTTCGATTTCCAGCTCTTCGCTCAAAACTTCATCCCGCGCCTGGCCAAGCAGCAAATTCCCCGCGTCGTGCTTGCGAAACACCTCATAGAACAGCCCGCTGGAGGCCTGGATTTGCCGCGTGCTCTTCTGCGCGGCGGGATAGCCACCAAACACCAGCCCGGCAATCTGGGCAATTTCGCGAAAGCGCCGCAGTGCCATTTCCCCGGCATTCAGGCTGGCCAGCACATCTTCCAGCAGGTCCGCGGTGCCGAGCGCTTGTGGCAAGTGCCTGGCCCAGTCCACCTGGGCAGGGCTGAGGAGTTCGAATCCGTAGTCATTGACAGCAATCGACACCGACAGCGGTTGTGCGCGGCTGACCCGCCAGGCAATCAGATTGGCCAAGCCCAGGTTGGCCATGCGCCCGGCAAAGGGATACAGGAACAGGTGCCAGCCCTGGCGTGACTTGAAGGTTTCGGCCAGCAGCGTGCCTGTGGTGGGTAAGGCTGACCACTGCGCCTGAAGCGCAAGCAGCGGGCGTACTGCCCGCATTTCCGGCCCGTCAAAGCGTTCATGGGCTGCAGCGTCGAGCTGCTCGACCAGCGCCTCGGCCAGTTCGCTCGAGAGCGGCATGCGCCCGCCGTTCCAGCGCGCTACCGCAGCCTTTCGCGCCGTGCTGCGACGCACATAGGCCGTCATGTTTTCCACGCGTACCAGCTCCAGTACCCGCCCGGCAAATACCAGCGTATCGCCGGGGCGCAGGCGGGCGATGAACGCTTCTTCAACACTGCCCAGCGTTTTCCCGCCGCCGCCCTTGCTCCAGTATTTCAGTTGCAGGTTGGCATCGCTGACGATAGTGCCGATGCCCATGCGGTGGCGCCGCGCCAGGCGTTCGCTGGTAACCCGATAAACACCGTCGGCCTGGCGCTCGACGCGCTGGTAGTCCGGATAGGCGGTCAGTGAGCTGCCGCCGTGGCAGACGAAGTCCAGCGCCCATTGCCATTGGCTGTCGCGCAACTGGCGAAAGGCCCAGGTGCTGCGCACTTCGGCGAGCAGTTGCTCCGGGCGAAAGCCGCTGCCCAAGGCCATGCTGACCAGATGCTGTACCAGCACGTCCATGCACAGGCGCGGTGAAAAGCGGGCTTCGATGTGGCCGGCTATCAGCGCCTGCCGGGCCGCCGCCGCCTCCACCAGTTCCAGGCTATGGGTGGGCACCAGGGTGACCCTGGAGCGCCGCCCAGGCGCGTGTCCTGAGCGACCCGCCCGCTGCATCAGGCGGGCGATGCCCTTGGCCGAGCCGATTTGCAGCACCCGTTCCACGGGCAGAAAGTCCACGCCCAGGTCCAGGCTGGACGTGCAGATCACCGCCTTGAGGCTGCCTTGCTTGAGGCTGCGCTCGACCCAGTCGCGGGTATCACGGGCCAGCGATGCGTGGTGCAGGGCGATCAGCCCGGCCCAGTCCGGGCGGGCCTCAAGCAGGGCCTGATACCAGATTTCTGCCTGGGCACGGGTGTTGGTGAACACCAGGCTACTGGCACTGGCGTCGATCTCATGACTGACCTGGTCGAGCATCTTCAGGCCCATGTGTCCAGCCCAAGGGAAGCGCTCGATCGCTGCTGGCAGCAGGGTGTCGACTTGCAGTGCCTTGTCTTGCCGGCCTTGTACCAGCAGGCCGCCTTGGGGCAGCAAGACATCCCGTGCGTGTTGCAGGTTGCCGAGCGTTGCCGACAAGCCCCAGGTCGGTAGGCCTGGGTGCCAATGCCGCAGGCGCGCCAAGGCCAGCTGCAGTTGTACCCCGCGCTTGTTGCCAAGCAGCTCGTGCCATTCATCCACCACCACCAGTTGCAGCGTGGCGAAATCCTCATGTGCCTGTGCCCGGGTCAGCAGCAGGGTCAGGCTTTCGGGGGTGGTGATCAGCACACTGGGTAGCCGCCGTGCCTGTCGGGCGCGCTCGGCACTGTTGGTGTCGCCGCTGCGCACCCCTACGCTCCAAGGCAGTTGGAGCTCATCAAGCGGCGCTTGCAACGCACGTGCGGTGTCGGCGGCCAGGGCACGCATGGGCGTCACCCACACCACCTGTATGGGGGCCAAGTGGCGGCCCTGGGGCCTGGGCTTGAACGCACGCAGCGCAGCGAGCCAGACCGCGTAGGTCTTGCCGGCACCGGTACTGGCATGCAGCAAACCGGACTCGCCCCGTTCGACGGCAGCCCATACGCGCCGCTGGAAGGCGAAGGGCTTCCAGCCGCGCTTGGCAAACCAGGCATTGGCGAGGTCGGTAGCAGCAGGCATGAGGCAGATGGCCCTCCGAAGGCTGTGCTTCTACAGACCACTTGCCGGCTGCAATGGTTTTACCGGATCAATTGGCCAACAGGTAGCCGCTGCGGCATACCTGTTCGCCGGCCACATGGGCGATGACCATGCCAGCCGTGGCCATGCGCCGTACGCTACGCGCATACAGCAGGCCCGGCTGGCTGTTGCGCAGGGCGGTGACTCGGTCACTGAGTGGGTCGATGACTTCGGCAATCAGTTGGCCGGCCTCCAGGTGCTGGCCCGGTTTGGCGTGGTAAACCAGCAACCCACCCAGTGGCGTTGCCACGGGTTCCACCGCGGCCAACGGCGTGGCGTGGCGTAACAGCGCGGGCAGGGCGGCACTGGTGCCTTCGATGACACCTGCGTAGGTCAGGAAGTCGAGGATCGCCTGGCAGTCCTTGCTGGCCAGATCATGGCTGACATCCGCCTGGCCACGCAGCTCGACGGTGACCGAGCAGCAGCCCAGCGGAATCGGGAAGCGTTTGCCGAAACGCTGCTGCAATTGCCACCAGACCAGGCTGAAACATTCATCGAACGACTGCCCGCCCGAGTCAGTTGCCAGCAGGCTGGCCTGGGCGCCCAGGTAACGGGCCAAGGGTTCGATCTGGGGCCAGGCATCGGGGGTGGTGTACAGGTGCTCGACTGCTTCGAAGTCGCAGTGCAGGTCCAGCACCATATCGGCATCGCAGGCCAGGCGCTGCAGTATCAGGCGCTGGGCCTGCAAGGGGGTGCGGGCCGGGTGTGCATCCAGGCCGCGGCGCAGGTATTCGCGGATCAGTGCAAGGTTGTGCGTCGGGTCCTGGGTGAGGTGTTCTTCGATCAGGTCGCCGATGCTGTCCGACAGGTCGACGAAGTTGCGATTGAAGTTCTCGCCGCTTTGCAGTTCAAAACGCCCCAATGGCGCATCCAGCAGCACTTGCTCCAGGCCCACCGGGTTGGCCACCGGCACCAGAATGATCTCGCGCTGCAGTCGGCCTTGCTGTTCCAGTTCGGCCAGGCGGCGCTTGAGGTGCCAGGCTACCAGCATGCCCGGCAGTTCGTCGGCGTGCAGCGAGGCCTGGATATAGACTTTGCCACCACTGCGGGGGCCGAAGTGGAAGCTGTGCAGTTGGCGGGTGATCCCCGGTACGGGGGAGAGCAGGTCATGGGTTGAATGGTGCATGTTGGTCCTGGCTGCGTGGCGAAAACGGTCTGCGACACGGGTCGGCTCAAAAATAGAAGCATAGTTTCAGCGAATGCGCCTCATCCTGCAGCAGTCAGGCACCGCAAACTTTTTCAGGCCAGTAGCGCCTGCAGGGTGGCCAGGTCATCTGCTTCTTCCACCGGCTTGTCCAGCCGCCAGCGCAGCATGCGCGGAAAGCGCACGGCAATACCGCTTTTGTGGCGCCGGGACAGGGCGATGCCTTCGAAGCCCAGCTCGAACACCAACGTTGGGGTCACACTGCGCACCGGCCCGAACGTTTCCACCGTGGTCTTGCGGATGATGGCGTCGACCTTGCGCATTTCTTCGTCACTGAGCCCTGAATAGGCCTTGGCAAAGGGCACCAACGCCCGACCAGGGGTACCTGCCGGTGCATCCCATACGGCAAAGGTGTAGTCGCTGTACAGACTGGCCCTGCGGCCGTGGCCGCGTTGGGCATAGATCAGCACTGCATCGACGCTGAAAGGGTCGATCTTCCACTTCCACCAGATGCCCATGTCCTTGGTGCGCCCCACGCCGTACAGGGCCTCGCGCTGCTTCAGCATCAGCCCTTCCACGCCCAGGCTGCGTGACTGTTCGCGCTGGCGGGCAAGGTCGGCCCAGTCCGGGCCTTGCAGCAGAGGCGACAACAGCACGGGGGCAAGTGGGTGTTCATCCACCAGGTGTTCCAGCTGGCTTCGGCGTTCGTGTTGCGGTCGGCTGCGCCAGTCCTCGCCCTGCCACTCCAGCAGGTCGTAGGCCTGCAGCACCACCGGCGCATCGTTCAGCAGTTTTTTGCCCAGCGTTTTGCGACCGATACGCTGTTGCAGCAAGGCAAAAGGCTGCACGGCCAGTTCCGCCTCGGTTTCACCAGGTTTCCAGACCAGGATCTCGCCATCGAGCACCACGCCATCGGGCAACGTCTGTGCCAGGCCGTGCAGTTCGGGGAAACGCTCGGTAACCAGTTCTTCGCCGCGTGACCACACCCACAGCTGGCCATCGCGCTTCACCACTTGCGCCCGAATGCCGTCCCACTTCCATTCGATTTGCCAATCGCTTGGTGGCCCGAGCAGGGTATCGAATTGATCGCTGGACACTTGCAGCGGATGGGCCAGGAAGAAAGGGTAGGGCTGGCCGCCACGCTGGTTGTGTTCATCGGCGGACTCTGGGGCGATCAGCCTCTGGTAACTGGCTGCAGTCGGGCGATGGCCTATATCGGTGTAGCCGACCAGGCGCTGGGCCACGCGTTTGGCGTCCAGCCCGGCCAGTTGCGCCAGGGCGCGGGTGACCAACAGCTTTGACACGCCCACGCGAAAGCTGCCAGTGATCAACTTCAGGCATAGCATCAGGCTGGCGCGGTCCAACCGGGCCCAGAGCAGCGGCAGGCGCTGGCGGACTTGCTCAGGCGCCAACCCGCGCAGGGGCAGCAAATGCTGTTCCACCCAGGTGGCCAGGCCTTCCTCGTTGCCATCGGCGTGCAGCGGCAGCAGCAGCGAAATGGTCTCGGCCAGGTCGCCCACGGCCTGATAGCTTTCTTCAAAAAGCCAGTCCGGCAGGCCAGCCAGCGTCGTTGCCAGTTCACGTAGGAGGCGGGTGGGCACCAGCTGGCGTGGGCGCCCGCCGGCCAGGAAATACACCGCCCAGGCAGCATCGTCGGCAGGCGCCATGTCGAAATAGTCCCGCAGTGCCTCGAGCTTGGCATTGCTGGAGGTGGTCGCGTCCAGGCGCAGGAACAGCGTAGCGAAGGCTTTCATGGCGAGGGGGCGGTGTTGGGCACATCGTCTTCGTCGCCATACTCGGTGACAAAGGCGCGGGCATCCAGGCCTTGTTCGGTGAGGTAGCGCACCAGTACCTCGACCGAGCCGTGGGTGACCATCACCCGTTGGGCACCGGTCTGGCCAATGGCCCAGAGCAGGCCAGGCCAGTCGGCGTGGTCGGACAGCACAAAGCCCCGGTCCACGCCGCGCCGCCGGCGGGCGCCGCGTAGCAGCATCCAGCCGCTGGCGAAGGCATCACTGTAATCGCCAAAACGGCGCATCCAGCTACTCCCGCCGGCTGACGGGGGCGCCAGGACCAGTGCCTGGCGCAGCAGTGGATCGTTGCGCGGAATATCGCCTGCGTAGCGGGTTTCCGGCAGGTGGATGCCGGCATCCCGGTACACCCGGTTGAGCGGCTCCATGGCGCCATGCACGAGGATCGGGCCGATGCTGGCATCCAGCCCATGCAGAATCCGCTGGGCCTTTCCGAAGGCATAGCAGAACAGCACGCTGGCCTTGCCCTGTTCACGGTTGGCCCGCCACCAGGCATTGATGCTGGCGAAGATCTCGCTTTGGCTTGGCCAGCGGTAGATCGGCAGGCCGAAGGTCGATTCGGTGATGAAGGTGTGGCACGCCACCGGTTCGAAGGGCGTACAGGTGCCATCGGGTTCTACCTTGTAGTCACCGGATGCAACCCAGACTTCACCTCGGTACTCCAGGCGCACCTGTGCCGAACCCAGCACGTGCCCGGCCGGGTGCAGGCTCAACGTCACGCCGTGGTGCAGCAGGCGCTCACCGTAGGGCAGGGTCTGCAGATTGATGTCCTGGCCCAGGCGGCTGCGAAGAATGCCAGCACCAGGGCTGGCGGTCAGATAATGGCCATTGCCGGTGCGTGCGTGGTCGCCGTGGCCATGGGTAATGACAGCCCGGTCCACGGGCCGCCAGGGGTCGATGTAGAAATCTCCGGGTGGGCAGTACAGGCCTTCGGGGCGGGCGATGACGAGGTCCATGGCACGGGCACTGGTTCTGGGGTTACCCGTTAAGAGGCATGGTGCTGGACGTTAGTTCGGATGGATTTGGGAGGGAGCTGCTGAAAAAGTTAATCAAGCCCCCTCATGCGCCCCTGAAGAACGCCCTTACCGCCCCGGCACCAACGTAAGCCGCTGGTTGCCATATGCCCTGCTGAAGTTCTGCTGTTGCAGTGGCAGGCTCATGAAGCGCCCTTTGAACCAGGCATCCAGCCCATCGCGGTAATGCGCGCTGGCCGGGTTGCCGGACTGGCCGCTGCTGGTCAGTATCTGCAACGGCTCGGCCTGGCCGAAGTCGACGATCATCCGTGCCGAGGCTGGCAGACGCGTGTCGAAGTCGCCGCCCCAGGCGAATGGTGTGAGGGCCAGGGTAGTGAAGTCGCCGCCTGCGGCAAGCGGCGAACGGCTGATCGCATCACCCAGGCCATGGTAGGCCGGTGCCGGCCAGCGGTACTGGTGCAGCTTGCCCCACTGCCAGCTGCGTCGGTCGGCACCCAGCTGTGCGATACCGCCCTCCATTGCGCCCGCCAGGCTGCGGGCGAGGATGGCGGGCTTGTCTTCTTTTTGCGGCGTGTTGCGGTCATCCCAGAAGGGGCTGTCATCGCGGCCCAGCAGATGATCGGCCTGCGCCGAGAACGACAAACGTGCATTGCTGACGAATGCCTGCCAGGCCGGGCCGGACGCCGGGCCCAGGTCATCGAGGAAGGTCTGGCGAGCGACCTCCTGCAAGAACAACTCGTACAGCGCGGCATCTGCCGACACCGGGCTCAGGCGGCCATCGAAGGCCTTGAGCCGGGCCAGCGTGTCGCGGGCCTTTTCGCGCTGCCCGGCCGGGAGGGCGTCGATCGCCTGCTTCAGTGGCTGGGCCATGCCGGGGGCGTCGAACATCTGCTTGAGCTTGTTGGCCAGCAAGGTCACCTGGTCGTTCTGCAGGGCCATCAGGCTGCGACTGTCGTGGCGACCGTTGCCGGCCAGCTGTGCCAGGCGTTCGGCACGCTCGGGGTAGTACCAGGTGCTGGACAGCTGCATGCCATAGCCGCGCGGCAGGCTGCGCTGGTTGGCGTGGCCGATCCAGCCCGCGGGTGGGTCCTGGTCGTACGGGTGCAGCATCGGGTCGGCATAGCCGTCCCAGTCGTAACGCCCGTCCCAGCCCGGCGAGGGCAGCAGGCCCTGGCCTTCGCGGCGATTGGGGTAGCGGCCACTGACTTGCCAGCCGATATGCTCAGGCTCGGCGAAAACGAAGTTGACGGCAGCAGCCGTCACTTCACGTGTGCTGTCGAAGGCCCGCTCTACGTTCTTGGCCCGCGTCAGGTCGAACAGGGCATCCAGGCTGCGATCACCTTTGAACTGTGGCAGGTTCAGCGCCAGGCCCAGGCTGGCGTTTTCTGGCTGGGCCAGCAGGGTGCCGTGGCGGGTGTCGTACATCACTTCGCGCACGGGTCGCTGGCCACGTACAAAGTAGGTTTCGCTACGGGCGCGGGCCGGCAGCCATTTACCATCGGCCAGGTAGCTCAGCTGATTGCCTTGGCGGCGCAGCTGCTCGAGGAACAGGTCCTGATTGTCGGCCATGACCGCGCTGCTGCTCCAGGCCAGCTTGCCATTGTAGCCGGCCAGCACGATCGGCAGCCCCGGCAAGGACAGGCCGGCAACCTGGTACTTGCTGGTATTGATTTGTACCGGGCTCAAGGCCCAGGCGGCGCGGCTGTCGCTGGCCAGCAGGCTCTTGCCGCTGCGGCTGCGCTGCGGGCCCAGGGCCAGGTTGGCCGACCCCGGGCTACCGAGCAGGTCCAGGTCGGCGAGCTTCTGGCTGGCAGCTGCCAGGGCTGGCAGCCCCGGCAACTGGCTGGCCAGGTTCAGGCCCTTGAGCTTGTCCACTTCCATTTCGGCCAACGGCTCGTCGGGGGCCCCGGGCAGTAACCAGGCCAGCTTGTCGCTACCGGCTTTCTGCGCCAGGGTCAGGGCGCTGAGTTCCTCTTGCAGGTTGACCGACTGGCTGAACGCGTACAGGCAGAAGATCAGCGCCGAGTCCTCAGGCTTCCAGTATTCAGGGCGATAGCCACTACTGGCCAGGCCTGCTGGCAGCTTGTCGCGGAAGCGGAACAGGTAGGCGTTGACCCCGCGCGCGTACACTTCGAAGAAGCGCTTGAGGCGTGGCGATGCGTCGGCGTATTGCTGGGCGGCACTCTGCTTGAGGTTGGCGGCGCGCATGAGGCGGTCGATATCCAGCGCCTCGCTGCCGGCCAATTCGGCCAGACGGCCTTGGGCGAGCAGGCGCATGGCGACCATCTGTTCGATGCGGTCGCCGGCGTGCACATAGCCCAGGCTGAACAGCGCATCATGGAAGCTGCTGCTTTCGATCAGCGGCGCGCCCATGGCATTGCGCCGTACCGAAACATTCTGTGCCAGGCCTTTAAGCGGCTGCACGCCGCTGGTCGGTGGCACGCTATCCTGGTAGCCGCCCGTCTGGCAGCCGGCCAGCCCGAGCATGCCGAGCAGGGTGGCAGCGGTTGCGAACCGCAGGCGGAAGGGAGGAAAGGCGGGGGCGGCCATGGCAAGGGCTCCTGCAAGGCGAGGCTGGTTTGGAAAGGCGCTAAGGTAGTAAGCGCGCAGGCGCCATGCAAGGTCCCAGGTCGGTTTATTTGATCGCGCCGGGTCCAACGTCGAAGTGCTCGGCCAAGGCGTCGGAAAAATGCGTGCAATTGATGCGCGTGTAGCGTTGGTAGTCACGGCTCACCGCGAATGCAGAGCCGGGCATCAGCAGGATCTTGTGTTGCTCCATTTTACGCATGAAAGGTTGCAGGTCGGGCAGGTCCGGGTGGTAGACCCAAAGGAACATACCCCCTTGCGGCGCAATATCGAACTGCCAGCCGCGCTCAAGCAGCAAGCGTTGGGTTTGCACTTGCTGGCGGATCAGGCGCTGCTGCACGTCTTTCATGTGCCGGGCATACGTGCCATCCGACAATATGGTGTTGACGAAGCGTTCGCAAAACGCGGGGACGGCGACGCAGGTCAGCAGTTTAAGACGTGTAAGCGGTTCGATCAGGTCTTGCGAGCAGGCAATGAACCCCACGCGCAGCGATGCCGACAGGCATTTGGAGAAGCTACCGATGTAGATAACCCGGTCAAGGTTGTCGAGCTCGGCAAAGGTCTGACGCACAGCAGGGCTGAAGTCCCCATAGACATCGTCCTCGACCACGAAGAACTCGTGCTCCACCGCCAGGCGCAGGACGCTGAAGGCGTTGTGCGGGCTGATGTTGCTGCCGGTCGGGTTGTGGAAGGTGCTGTTGCAGAAAAACGCCTTGACCTTGTGCCTGGCCAGGTGGCTTCTCATTTCTTCCACGTCCGGCCCGTCCTGGGTCCGCCGAATGCCCACGACGTGCCCGCCAGCCAGTTGGATCAGCTTGATCAGGTTGCCGTTGCCCGGCTCGTCGACGAAAACGTGGTCGCCTGGTTTGATCAGCAACCGTGCAACCAGGTCCAGGCCTTGTGTGGCACCCAGTGTGGTCAGCAACTGGTTGGGCCGGGCTTCGACACGGGTCAGCCGTTTCATGTGCACGCACAGCTGTTTGCGCATGGGCAGGTACCCCTGGATGTCGCCGTACTCTGCCAGCGAGCTCTGCTCAAGCCGCGCTGTGCGACGAATTGCCTTGGCCAGCAGTTCGGTGTCGCGCCACGCTGGGGGCAGCCAGCCGCTGCCCAGCTTGGTGAAGTGCTGGCCGCCCTGCAGCAGCCGGAACAGCGGGTCGCCGGCCATGCATTCGGGTTCGTGGATCACGCTGGTTTGCCGGGCGCGGTTTGCCACGAAGTAGCCTCGCCCGGGTGATGCCGTCAACACCCCTTCGCTGACCAGCTGGGCATAGGCCGACACGACGTCGTGGTAACTGAAGTCCACTGCAGCGGTCAGCTTGCGGATGGAGGGCATGCGTTGCCCAGGCAACCACTCGCCTGCATCCAGGCGTTGTTTCAAAAGGTGATGAAGGCTGCAGGGGATCATGGCAGGTCCGAACCGTTAGAAAAAAAAGCCTAACAGTTAACGGAAATGCTTGTCGACTGTTCGTTTGCAAATGGCCAGCACATGCCAATATCCCCGTGTCGGAACTTTCGGCTGCCAACAAAGGCGGCACTTTTAGCGTCTGTGCAGACCAGACAACTGGATATCAAGCCCATGCACCCTATGGACATGCAATCAGCCGTCATTGCCAGGCTTCCTGTCCCTGACGAACTGGAGTCATTCAAAGTTGTAAAGAATCTTGTGACCTCGGCGTTATTGGAGTGTTGTTCAATCGTCGAGTTCGAAGCACTGAAGGAAACAACAGTCATAGAACATGTGACTGAACAGGCACATGCCGATTTACAGGCATTTGCCATGAAAGATCCGGCTGCCGGCCGCGACCTGGTATTCGTTGCAAAAACCTACACCTCTTATTCTGCGGTTTTGCATTATCGGCTTGCCCATTGGATCTACAACAATAGCGCCGCGACCTACGGCGCCGGCGGTCAATGCCTGGCCGCCATGATCTCCAGGCGCGGAAAAATGCTTTCGGGGGCGGAGATCCATTTCCGCAGCCGCATTGGTGCGCGCTTCATCATCGATCACGGCATGGGCACCGTCATTGGTGAAACGTCGACCATTGGTGACGATTGTTACGTGCTTGGCGGCGTAACCCTGGGCGCCCGCGGTATCAGTGACAACCCCTCCAGCCCCAGGCATCCGACGTTGGGTAACCGGGTGCAGATCGGCGCTTTCGCCAGTGTGCTGGGCGCAATTCATGTCGGTGACGGTGCGTTTATCGGGCCGGGCTGCATTGTGACCAAAGACGTCCCGGCCGCTGCCCGGGTACAGGTTAAAACATCATTGCAGGTGGTATTGGAATCATGAACGCTCTGAACTATGAAGTTTTAAGAAATACCGAAAAACTGTATTACAAAGACCAGTACCTGGCGGGCGCGAATACGCAAGTAGCGCGGGTGCACAGTGACGGCATCGAGTTGCTGAGTACGGTGGCCTATCCAGAAGGGGGCGGCCAGGAAGCGGACTTCGGCACCATTGAATTACCGGTGGGTACCGTGCGATTCGTCTGGGTTAAAAAACTCTACGGTAGCCCTATTCGCCTGGAGGGCTTCAAAGGCGGAAAACTGGGCGGCATTATTATTCACAGCCTGCACCCGGATGATTTACACCTGTTGGATGAAGTCACCGTGGGCATGCCGGCCCGCGTCACTATCGATATTGAACGGCGCGAACGGCTGACGTTGTCTCACAGTGCCAGCCACTTCCTGTATGCCGCCGCCATCGGGCTGCGTGAAGAACTGAAGCAATGGACTATCGGCTGCCATATCAAGGAGGACACGGCACGTTTCGACTTCCTGGTCGAGGACGCTTTCACGGCTGAAGACGTGCTTGAAATTGAACGACGGGCGAATGAACTGATTGGCTGCGATGCGCCGATCGAGCACTACGCGGTTCAAGGCCTGGAAGACGCGCGTTTGTGGACCTACGACGGCATCGAAATCCCGTGCGGTGGTACGCACCTCGATTCGCCTCGGCGCATCGGGCGCCTTAGCGTCAAGCGCAAACGCCTGGGTAAAGGCAAGGAACGGCTGATCTGCGTGTTCCCCGAGGCCGAAATCGACCTGTCCACTTATCACGAGCACGCACTATGAACAGCACGTTACCGCGGCGCACGTACCTGTACTTCACTGCACAGTCGATCAACCTGACGACTGCCGTGATGTCGGTGACGATGGCCGCCATTGTCGGGGCTGCGCTGGCGCCTGATGCCGCATGGTCCACGGTGCCGTACGGGTTCCAGTTTCTGTGCCTGATGCTGGCAACTTATCCGGTCTCCAGGCTGATGAGCCGTATCGGCCGTAAAAAGGCGTTCATGCTGGGCGCGATTCCCCTGGCGCTGTCTGGCGTCAGCGGCTTTCTGGCGGTGGAGCACCAGCATTTTCCAACGCTGGTCCTCAGCCACTCTGCATTGGGTGTGTACATCGCGTTCGCCAACTTCAACCGGTTCGCCGCAACCGACAATCTTTCCCAGGCCTTGAAGCCCAAGGCGCTTTCGCTGGTCGTGGCGGGCGGGGTCATCGCGGCTGTCGTCGGGCCGACGCTTACCGAATGGCTGCGTGACGTGGGTGGCTACCCACTGTTTTCGCTGTGTTATGCCGCGTTTGTCGGCCTGGCGTTGCTTTCATTGTTGATTGCGCTTTGCCTGCCCAACGATGCCGGTATGGCCAGCGCGGTCAACAGCGCAGCAAAGCCGGCCAGTGTCCGTGCCGAGCCGGCAGGCCCGAGCGTGGTTGTGGCAATGGCTGTCGCTGCGCTGGGCTACGGGATCATGAACCTGCTGATGATCCAGGCCTCGATGCACATGAAACACATGCACGAGGACTTCACTGACGTCCGCCTGGCGATCCAGTGGCATGTGATTGCCATGTTTGCCCCGTCGTTCTTCACCGGCGCCATCATCCAGCGGCTGGGTATCAAGACCACCATTTGCGCGGGCCTGGCCCTGTTGATCGGTTGCTCGGCGATGAATATCTGGTCGCACAGCTACGCCATGATGACCCTGGCACTGATTGCCCTCGGGCTGGGCTGGAACCTCACTTATGTAGGCGGAGGTGCCTTGCTGGCCCAGTCACTGCAGAACAGCCCGGCAGCGATGCAGATGCAGGGCAAGAACGACTTGGCCATCGCCATTTTTGCCACCCTCGGCGCATTCAGCCCTTCGCTGTTGCTCAGCTCGGTCGGCTGGGACGGTACCAACGCCATCTGCATGGTCCTCTGCCTGGGGCTGCTGGTTGCCACTGCCGGCCTGCTGCAGAACAAGGTCGGCCTGCAAACTTCAATGGAAGGTAGCCGCAAATGAGCGAGCTCATCAGTGTCAGCGATCGTATCTACACCAAGCTGGAAATGAACAACCCGGGCGGAAGCCACAAGTACCGGGCGGCGCGGCGGATCGTCGAACATGCCGTGCGCAAGGGTGAGATCATTCCCGGGGTGACGACCGTCATCGAAAAAACCGGTGGCAGCTTCGGCTTTGGCTTGCTGGCGGCCTGCCACAAGTACCAGGTCGCCGTAGAGCTGGCGGTCGGGCTGAGCTTCAGTCAGACCAAGCGGGATCTGCTGGAGTGTTTCGGTGCCCGACTGATCGGCAAGGAAATGCTGATGGCCGGTGCCACACCCAAGGACGTGGTGATGCATCACCTGGATAACCAGGCCGCGCTGGGCAAGTCATACTTCTATACCGACCAGTTCAACAACCCGGTGGGCATCGAAGCCCATCGTTATCAGACCGCCAGTGAACTGGCCGTGCAACTGACCAACGCCGGTGCTGGGCGGCAGATCCTGTTCGTGGGCTGTGCGGGTACTGGCGCCAGTTTCACGGGTATCACCCTGGGGCTGAAAGACCATGGCTTCGAGGTGTCGACGGTGTTGGTCGACCCCAATGGCTGTGATTCGAGGGCTGGCGTGTTCGCCGATCATCGTTTTGAAGGCATGGCCGTGGGCGTTTGCCCGCCGTTCATGGACTGGTCGCTGGTGGACGAGCGGGCCCAGGTGCAGCACGCAGAGATGCTGGCTGCTCAGCGCTGGTTCTACATGCAGAGTGGCATTTTCGTCGGTAATACAGCCGCTGCCTGCCTGGCGGTTGCCCAGCGCATGGCCCAGCACCCGCGGTATGTCGAGACCACCCTGGTGACCATCGCCTATGATGCCGGCCTCTGGTATCAGGATTTGTTGGGGGCTAACCGGCGAAAGGCCGCGTAGCCACCTGTGTCAGGCCCATGGTCCAGAGGCTGGCACGGTACCTGTGGGAGCGGGCAAGCCCGCGAAGCAGGCGACGCGGTGGATGGCACGGGCTTCGCCCGTGTTCCCGGGCGAAGCCCGCTCCCACAGTGCCATCTCAGATTTTTATCGCGTCAGTCGATCAGGCACCGTGGCACTTCTTGTACTTCTTCTCGCTACCGCACGGGCACGGGTCGTTACGGCCAACGTCCTTCAGGGCGTTGCGTACCGGCTCCTGGTGGCCGTGGTTGCAGTGCGGGCCGTGTACATGGCCGTGGTCGTGGTGGTGATCATGGTCATGGTTGCAGTCAGGGCCATGAACGTGGGGTTGTTGGGACATTGCAGGGTTACTCCGGTAGGTAATCGTCGGGGATTATCTCACCACTGCGCGAGATGTGCAGGTCCCGATGGATGAGCAACCCGGTCGCCAGTTCGCCCTGCAGGGTGTAATGCAGGGGCTGCTTGCTTCTGAGCAGCTTGGCCAGTGGCTTCAGGTGCTGCCACAGGTTGGTTCGTGCGGTGATCTTGAAAGTGCGCCCTGCATGCCCGCCCACGCTGCGCCATACGCTGGCTTCATCCTGCACCAGTAGCAGGTCATTGAGGCGTATTGCATACGACACGTTGCGAATGAACAGGCGGCTGTCATTGGGGTTATCGACCCGCAGGTGCAACACGAACTCCTGTTCCAGCAACCTGGCCTTGACCGTTTCGACCTCGACCAGATGCACTTCGGGTTCGCGCCAGTCCTCGCCCCAACTCGCACAGCCCGTCAGCCATGCCAGCAGCGCACCGAGCAGTAGCAGACGGGTGCGCTTGATCATGTTCAGCTCCCTACGTAGCTGGCGCAGCATTTCTTGAATTTGTGCCCGCTGGCGCAGGGGCAGGGGTCGTTGCGCCCGGCCTTCAGCCCGACCATTGGGTCGATGAAATACCAGCGGCCGGCATGCTGGACGAACGCCGAGCGTTCGCGGTGCTGATGATCGCCGTCTTGGTCGTGCCAGCGTGCGGTGAAGGTGACGAAACTGTGCTCGGGTTGGCCGCCCAGCACTTCTGCGCTTTCCACCTCCAGGCCCAGCCAGGTGCTCTGTGCACTCCAGTCGACCATGGCAGCACGGTCCAGGCCGGCTTGCTGGGCCGGTAGGGTGGTGGCTACCAGGTAGTCAATAAGGCCCAGCACGTAGGCACTGTAGCGTGAGCGCATCAGGGCCTGGGCATCCGGTGCCGGGGTACCGGCATGGTAATGCCCGCAGCAGGCTTCAAGCAGGTTGCCACTGCCACAAGGGCAGACCGAGACACTCATCATCACCACCAGTACTTGCCGAAGTTTTCAGGGTTGGCCCAGAACCTGGCATTGAGCCAGTCCGGGACCTGCTTATAGTCATGTAGATCATAGGTGAACAGGCTCAAAACCTGTTGGTCACGGCAGAATTTCTCGCTGGCCGACATGGCCAGGGCGAAAAAGTCGGTGTCCTGCCAGCCGCAGGCAGCCAAGTCGGCCAGCACTGCAACCCGGCTGGCATTGAGGTTGCGAATGCCGCCGAGCAGCTCCAGGCCGGTGCGCTTGGGCAGGTGTTCCAGGCAGTCCACCAGTACCGCCAGGTCAAAGCGCTTGGCGGCCAGATCGGCCGGCAGCGGGCCAGGGGCGGCGGTGTCGATGGTGACCTGGGGGTGTGCCTGGGCGAAGGCGTCCAGCGCCGGAAAGCGCGTACCTACCAGCAGTAGCCGATGTGGAGTGAAGCGTTCGAGCAGGGCTGCCAGGGCCTGTTGCGGGGTGCGTGTGGAGAAACCTTCGGTCATTGCCATTCCTCGTTCAAGTCATCCAAGACTAGCGGGCTGCGGCGTGCGGGCAAAGAGGCATGTGACCGTGTCGTAGCTTATTGCTGGCAGGGTTGGAATGCGCGGTCTTTACTCCCAGAGATCGGCCTTATGCCGATTCCCCCTAGGAGAAGCAATGAAATGAGCATAGTACGCACAGCGTTACCCCTGGTACTGCTCACCAGTGTGTTGACTGGTTGTGCAGGTTTGCAAAAAACCGACTGGCCGAAATGTGCCGCCGTCGGGGGTGTAGGCGGCGCCGCCCTGGGCGCCATCGAAAGCTCCAGCTGGGCTGGCTGGGGTGCGTTGCTGGGCGGTGGCCTGGCAGCGGGCTATTGCTGGGCCCATGGCGATGGCGACGAGGATGGCGACGGCGTGCCAGACAGCCGTGACAAGTGCCCTGGCACCCCGCGTGGTGTGCAGGTCGATGCCAACGGATGCCCGCCTGAGCCGGTTGCGGTGGTCGAAGAAGTGGTGGTGCAGAAGGAAGAAGTCATTGTCATCCGCGATGTGCACTTCGAGTTCGATTCTGCGCGCCTGACTGCCAGTGACAAAGAGCGCCTCAATACCATTGCCACGCGCCTGAAGCAGGAAGCGCCCTCTGCCCGCCTTAGCGTCAGCGGCCATACCGACAGCGTCGGTTCCGACAGCTACAACCAGAAACTGTCCGAGCGACGTGCCCATTCGGTGACCGATTACCTGGTCGAGAGCGGCGTACCGCGCAGCAGCTTCGTTTCGGTGGTCGGCGCGGGTGAAACCCAGCCGGTGGCAGACAACGCCACGGCCGAAGGGCGTGCCATGAACCGTCGTACCGAGATCAAGATCCAGCGTTAAGACGGCGGGCGCCCGTGCCTCGAGCAGTGGCACGGGCGCGTCTCAATGCCGGCCAGCCGTTTGTGGCCAATGACACAGGAGCATTCAGCATGAGTGTGACGTCGAAGGCGGCATTGCCGCTGTTGGTGGCTGCCAGCCTGCTCGCGGGCTGCGCTACGCACAGCGATGGCAGCGCGCCCCTCAATCAAAGGACCTGGCCCATCTGTAGCCTGCTGGGCGGCTTGGTCGGTGGTGGCCTTGGTGCCATCGAGAGTTCTTCCTGGGCTGCCGGTGGCGGCGCCCTGGGTGCCATCGCCGGCGGGCTGATTTGTTACGCCCAGGACGGTGACGAAGATGGTGACGGCATTTTCGACCGGCGCGATCACTGCCCCGAGACCCCTGCCAACACGGCGGTCGACCACATGGGTTGCCCACTGAAGCAGTACCCGGCCGCGCCACCTGCCAGTGCACCCGAACCCTCGCCAGAGGTGATCACCCTCGATGACAACGGCGCGGTGATGTTCGCCTTCGACTCCGCCGAGCTGACGCCGGCGGCCCAGCAACGCCTGCAAGGCCTGGTGGCGAAGCTCAATTCACCGACAGTGGCCAAGGTCCGTGTGATCGGGCACACCGACAGTGTGGGCTCCGACAGCTACAACCAGGCACTTTCCGAACGCCGCGCCAGCAGCGTTGCCGAGTACCTGATCGGCCAGGGCCTGGAGATGGGCAAGGTCACCAGCCAGGGCCGTGGGGAAAGCGAGCCGGTTACCGACAACGAAACCGAGGAGGGCCGCGCGCGCAACCGACGGGTGGAACTGCACCTCAACTGAGTGGTGCTGGCGCCTGTCTTGGCCTTGCCGTTAATGCTGCTCGCACGGTTTGCTCGATCAGGCCACCTCGACATGACAACTATCTATAGGGGCGTGGTATGAAGTTCATCCTGGGCCTGGGCAAGGTCCTGACGGTCGCTTTCTGGGGGGTGGTGCTGTTCAATCAGCTGATGCCACAACCCTTGCCCTTCAATCTGCTGATCAATGCCGCAGGCATCGTCTTGTTTGGCCTGCACCTGCTTGAAGTGCTGTTTTTCAATCGCAGCCTGCGCGGGCGCAGTCACCGCTGGTTCGACCGTTTGCAAATCCTGTTGACGGGTATTTTCCATGTCATGTCCATTCCCCGTCCGCGGGAGGCGCCGCGGGTGAGCTGATCTTGCAGCGTCTCTCGCTGCGATCCCTTGCAGGAGCGGGCATGCCGACGAACACTGGTAACGCCGGTGCCATCCATCGTGGCACCTGCTTCACTGCTGTTTGCACGCAGCGCCTGTCAGATCACCAGTCGCGAACTGGCCACCGCAACGACGGCCAGTCCCAGCAGCAGATTGACCCCCACCATCCGCCGAATGCGCCCGAGAACCGCCGCCCCCGTCGGCCAGTCCTCGGCCTGCACCGCTACCTTCAATTCCGGCAGCAGCAACGCCTGAATGCGCATGAACAAGGCAAACATGGCGATCCCGCCACCGATCATCACGTGCACGTACCGGGGCGCCGTCTCGAAACCGCTGAAGCGCATGTGCAACATGCCGATACCACTTATCGCCAAAATCGCCACCGCCAGCCAGACCCAGCCGAAGAAGCGTCGGAAAACTTCCACCCACAAGCGCAGGCGGGCAGGCCCTTCAAGGGCTGCAACCGTTGCCGGGCGCAGCACCAGCCAGGCGAAGAACATACCGCCGACCCATACGAGCGCGGCCAGAACATGCAGTGTGTAGGGCAGGGCAAAGGCAAGCATTCGGATCTCCATGCGGCAGAAAGGTCAATAGCGGGGTATGATAGCCGCCCCATGCGAAACACTGAAAATATATCCAGCCCTCCGGGCGCCTGCAGACCATGATCAGCAACGAACTCAAAGCCACTATCCAGGGCGCCTATTCGCGTTTTCTCGAAGCCAAGAGCCTCAAGCCGCGCTATGGCCAGCGCCTGATGATTGCCGAAGTGGCCAAGGTGCTTGGCGACATTGCCTGCGACGATGAAGGCCGCCGCGCTGGCGAGCCTGCCGTGGTGGCCGTGGAAGCGGGCACCGGTACCGGCAAGACGGTAGCCTACAGCCTTGCTGCCATCCCGGCGGCCAAGGCTGCCGGTAAACGCCTGGTGATCGCCACGGCCACCGTGGCCCTGCAGGAACAGATCGTCTTCAAGGACCTGCCCGACCTGATGCGCAGCAGCGGCCTCAACTTCAGCTTCGCCTTGGCCAAGGGCCGTGGCCGCTATCTGTGCCTGTCCAAGCTCGACATCCTGTTGCAGGAAGGCCACGCCCAGTCAGCCACGGCTCAGTTGTTCGAGGAAGAAGGCTTCCGCATCGAAGTCGACGAGCGCAGTCAGAAGCTGTTCAACAGCATGATCGAGAAGCTTGCCGGCAACCGCTGGGACGGTGACCGTGACAGCTGGCCAGAGGCCCTGGAAGATCAGGACTGGGCACGGCTGACCACCGACCACAGCCAGTGCACCGGCCGCCACTGCCCCAACTTCCAGCAGTGCGTGTTCTACAAGGCCCGCGAAGGCATGGGCAAGGTCGATGTGATCGTCACCAACCACGACATGGTCCTGGCCGACCTGGCCCTGGGTGGCGGTGCGGTGTTACCCGACCCGCGCGATACCATGTACGTGTTCGACGAAGGCCATCATCTGCCAGACAAGGCCATCGGCCATTTCGCCCACTATTCGCGGCTGCGTTCCACCGCCGACTGGCTGGAGCAGACCGCCAAGAACCTGACCAAATTGCTGGCCCAGCATCCGCTGCCCGGCGACCTGGGCAAGTACATCGAGCAGGTGCCGGAGCTGGCGCGAGAAGTACGCACCCAGCAGCAGTTCATGTTCACCCTTTGTGAACAGGTGGCTGACTTCCGTCCCAGCGAGGACACCGAAGGCCGTGAGCGCCCGCGTTACCGTTTCGAGGGTGGGGTGGTGCCGGAGCAGATTCGTGAAGTGGGCATCGAACTGAAAAAGGGCTTTGCCCGCCTCAACGATTTGTTCACCCGCCTGGCTGACCTGCTCAAGGAAGGCATGGACGGCGAGGTCAATATCGGCATCGCCAGCCATCAGGCTGAAGAGTGGTATCCGCTGTTCGGCAGCCTGGTCACCCGTGCCCAAGGTAACTGGGAGCTGTGGACGGCCTTTACCGCCGAAGACCCGGAAGACAGCCCGCCCATGGCGCGCTGGCTGACCTTGGCCGAAAGTGGCGCGCTGTTCGACATCGAAGTCAACGCCAGCCCCATCCTCGCCGCCGACATGCTGCGGCGCAGCCTGTGGAGCGTCGCCCACGGCGCGCTGGTGACCTCGGCGACATTGACCGCGCTGGGCAAGTTCGACCGTTTCCGCATGCGTTCGGGGTTGCCGCGCGACGCAGTCACCTGCGTGGTGCCCAGCCCGTTCGTGCATGGCGATGCCGGCCTGTTGCGGGTCCCCGACCTGCAGGCCGACCCACGCGATGCAGCAGCGCACACCGCGGCGATCATCCGCGAGCTGCCGAACATCGTCGAAGATGCCCGTGGCGCGCTGGTGTTGTTCTCGTCACGCAAGCAGATGCAGGATGTGTTTGACGGTCTGGACCGTGACTGGCGCAAGCTGGTGCTCATCCAGGGCAACCTTTCAAAGCAGGAAACACTGAACAAGCACAAGGCGCGGGTCGACGATGGCCAGCACAGCGTGCTGTTCGGCCTGGCCAGCTTTGCCGAAGGTGTCGACCTGCCGGGTGCGTATTGCGAGCACGTCGTCATTGCCAAGATTCCCTTTGCTGTGCCCGACGACCCGGTCGAAGCTGCGCTGGCCGAGTGGATCGAGGCCCGTGGCGGCAACCCGTTCATGGAAATTGCCGTACCTGACGCCTCGTTGAAGCTGATCCAGGCCTGCGGCCGCCTTCTGCGTACCGAGCAGGATCGCGGCGTTATCACCTTGCTTGACCGGCGCTTGGTCACGCAGCGCTACGGCAAGGCTATTCTCAATGCGCTGCCGCCGTTCCGGCGGGAAATTTCCTGACCGCCGGAGCACTTGCGCCGGCGCATTGTCCATTACTCGTCTTGGGCCCATCAGGGTCCTGAAGGAGAGCCTCAGCCTTATGATCCGCCGTACCCTGCCCGCCGTATTCGCCTTGTTGTGCAGTTCGCCCTTGCTGGCCGGGCAGCAAACGCTGTTCAGCTTCGTGCGCCCGGCTTCGGTGGTCAATGTGGCGACGGTGGATGCCGGCATGCCGCAGTACAACGCGGAACAAACGGCCGAGGGCGAGGTGTTGCGGCGTGTGGTGTTCAACCCGGCCCAGCAGCCGACCCTGCGCCTGAGCCCGCAGAGCGGGGTGTGGGACTGGTCCGCCGGGCAGTTCCTGACCTTGCGCCTGCAAAGTGCCATGGATTGGGCATTGACCGTGGATATCACAGTGCAAAGCAGCGATGGCCGCGCCTTGACCAGCCGTATCGACCTGCCCGCTGGCCCCGCGCAAACCGTGATGGTGCCCCTGACGGCCAGTTCGCCGCTGGACCAGGGCATGCGCGCCGGCCCGCCGATGCCCTGGAGCCATGGTGGCCAGCGCCTTCTTTTGACCAGCAGTGCCGGTGGAGTCGACCTCAAGCAGGTGACCTCGGTCAGCCTGAGCATCCCCAGCCCCAAGGTGGCGCAGAGCCTGCTGATCGAGCGTGTCGGTATCCAGGATGACGACCAGGCGTACAGGGCGGCCTACCACGAGCTGATTGATGTTTATGGCCAGTCGACTCGCGGTAACTGGCCCGAGAAGGTATCCAGTGACGAGCAACTCAAGGCGGCCGATTCCCGTGAACAGCAACAGCTCAAGGGCTGGTTGGCAGAGCGCGGCAAGCAGCAGCTGGACGCCTACGGTGGCCTGGTGGGCGGGCCGGCCTTTGCAGCCAAGGGTTTCTTCCGCACTGAAAAGCGTGATGGCCGCTGGTACCTGATAACGCCGGATGGGCACCCGTTCTATTCCCTGGGGGTAAACGCCGTGGCGGCAGACGGCGGGCGTACGTATGTCGCCGGGCGCGAAGGCATGTTCAAGGCCTTGCCCGCTGAGGGCGATGCACTGGCCGCGTTCTATGGCGAAAGCAACAACGACGATGGCAATGCCTCGTCGCAAGGGCGCAATTTCAAGCAGGGGCGCTGGTTCGACTTTTACGCCGCCAACCTGCAGCGTACCTATGGCAAACCCTGTCCGCCCGCAGTGGAGGGCGAGCCAGCCAACTGCGCGCCGCCGGTGCTGGATGCCGACCGCTGGCAGGCGCATGCGCTTGATCGCCTTCAGGCCTGGGGGTTCAACACCGTTGGCAACTGGAGCGAGCCGGCGCTTGGCCAAGCCAGACGCATGCCGTATACCTTGCCGCTGTCGATCGTAGGCGACTACGCCAGCATCAGTACTGGCATGGACTGGTGGGGCCGCATGCCCGACCCGTTCGACCCGCGCTTTGCCATGGCCACCGAGCGTGCCGTGGCCATCGCCGCGCGTGATCACCGTGACGACCCTTGGCTCATCGGCTACTTCGCCGATAACGAACTGGCCTGGGCAGCCCCTGGAAGCGACCCCAAGAGCCGTTATGGCCTGGCCTACGGCACCTTGCGCCTGACCACCGACGTGCCAGCCAAACGCGCGTTCCTCAAGCAGTTGCGCGACAAGTATCGCAACCAGGAAGGGTTGTCCAAGGCCTGGGGCATCGAACTGACCGCCTGGGAACTCATGGAAGATCCTGGCTTCGAGGCGCCGTTGCCTGACCCGGAGCACCCGGAAATCGAACGTGACTACCAGCATTTCCAGCGGGTATTTGCCGAGACCTACTTCAAGACCATTTCCGATTCGTTGAAGTGGCATGCGCCCAATCACATGCTCCTGGGGGGCCGCTATGCGGTCAGTACACCGGAGGCGGTCAAGGCCTGTGCCGAGTTCTGCGATGTACTGAGCTTCAACTTTTATACCCTCAAGCCACAGGACGGCTACGACTTTGCCCGCCTGGCAGAGCTGGACAAGCCGGTGCTGGTGTCCGAGTTCCAGTTCGGCTCGCGTGATCGCGGGCCGTTCTGGCCGGGGCCATTGGAGCTGGCGCGGGAAGAGGATCGCGGCCCGGCCTATGCAAACTTCCTCAAGGCAGCCATGGCGCAGCCGATGATCGTTGGCGCGCACTGGTTCCAATACCTCGACCAACCGGCCAGCGGTCGTCTGCTCGATGGTGAGAACGGCCACCTCGGCCTGGTGGCGATTACCGATATGCCCTATCCAGGGTTTGTCGATGCCGTGCGCAAAAGCAATCTGCAAACCATGAACCAACTGCGTGCCGAGCTGGAAAAACCGGCCCCCTGAGATCAGGTGGATGCAGTCAACTCAAGTGAGAGCGGCCTGGTGTCGCGACCACTTGGCCCAAGCCAGTTTGCAAAACACCCAACTACTGAAACAATGCACACCTTTTTGGATATGGTCGTACGGAGAGCAGCGGGTGCAGATCCAGGGTCACTATGAGCTGAAGTTCGAAGCTGTGCGCGAAGCTTTTGCCGCGCTGTTCGATGATCCCCAGGAGCGTGGCGCCGCGCTGTGCATCCAGGTGGGTGGCGAAACCGTTGTTGACCTGTGGGCCGGCAGTGCCGACAAGGACGGCCAGCAGGCCTGGCACAGCGATACCATCGCCAACTTGTTCTCCTGCACCAAAACCTTCGCGGCCGTTACCGCCCTGCAGCTGGTCGGCGAGGGCAAGCTGGCCCTCGATGCCCCGGTGGCCAACTACTGGCCCGAGTTCGCCCAGGCGGGTAAGCAGTCGATCACCTTGCGTCAGCTACTCAGCCACCGTGCCGGCTTGCCGGCCATACGCAAGCTGTTGCCGGCTGAAGCCTTGTATGACTGGCAGTTCATGGTCGATGCCCTGGCAGCCGAGACACCGTGGTGGACGCCAGGCACAGAACACGGCTATGCCGCCATCACCTATGGCTGGCTGATCGGCGAGCTGATTCGCCGTGCCGACGGCCGTGGCCCTGGCGACTCGATCGTGGCCCGCACCACCCGCCCATTGGGGCTGGATTTCCATGTTGGCCTGGTCGACGAAGAGTTCCACCGTGTAGCGCATATCGCCCGCGGCAAGGGCAATGTTGGAGACAGTGCAGCGCAACGCTTGCTGCAGGTGACCATGCGCGAGCCTGAGGCGCTGTCGACCCGTGCTTTTACCAACCCGCCCGCGATACTGACCAGCACCAACAAACCGGAATGGCGGCGCATGCAGCAGCCAGCGGCCAATGGCCATGGCAACGCACGCAGCCTGGCGGGGTTCTATGCCGGCCTGCTGGACGGCAGCCTGCTTGAATCCGAACTGCTCGATGAGCTGACCCGCGAGCATAGCCTTGGCCAGGATCGTACCTTGCTCACCCAGACCCGTTTCGGCCTGGGCTGCATGCTCGACCAGCCCGATGTGGCCAATGCCACCTTTGGTCTCGGCGCCCGCGCCTTTGGCCACCCCGGTGCCGGTGGTTCGGTCGGTTTTGCCGACCCGGAGTACGATGTGGCCTTCGGTTTTGTGGTCAATACCCTCGGCCCTTATGTGCTGATGGACCCACGCGCCCAGAAACTGGTACGCGTCCTTGCCGGTTGCCTTTGATCGGGTAATGCGGGTATTGCCACACCCCTTTGACTATCCTCAATGCCAACGCCTGAAGTTCGTAGGCAAAATATCTTTCTATTTCATGGTGTATCGCTGATGTCTTCACATAAAACCTTAGCACTCGCCCTGTGCCTGACCGCCGTTACCGGCTGCGCCAGCCACTCCCCGGACGGCTCCAAGGAAGGTGGCTCCAGCTGGTGGCCTTTCGGTTCGGACAAGGTTGCCGAGCAGGAAGTGAAGTCAGCCGTCACTGAAAACGTGGCCAAAGCCGATGCCAAATCCGAAAGCTCCAGCCGCTGGTGGTGGCCGTTTGGCGGTGACGACAAGCAAGCCAAGGGGCCGGTGGTGCCGAAGATCGATCAGAAGGCCACACAGGCCTGGCTGGACGAATACGAGCCCAAGCTGCGCGAAGCGATCAAGGACAGCAAGCTGGAGCTGGAGCGTCGTGACAACGTGCTGGCGGTAACCCTGCCGGTGGACAGCTCGTACAATCCTGATCGCCCGAACATGTTGCTGCCCATGTCCCTGGGCCCGATTACCCGTGTTGCCAAGACGGTCGAAGGCGACCCCAAGACTGCCGTGCTGGTACTGGGCCATGCCGACAGCAGCGGTGCCGCCGTTGCCAACCAGAAGCTCAGCCTGGAGCGCGCCGCTTCGGTATCGGCCATCTTCCGCCTCAGCGGCCTGCAGCGTGACCGCCTGACCCTCAAGGGCATGGGGTCGGTGATGCCGCGCGCTGCCAACGACAGCGCCGAGGGACGCGCTCTGAACCGCCGCGTGGAGATGTTGCTGACTCCGCAAAACACCATGGTCGCGCTGCTGGCCAAATACCAGCAGGCCGCCCCGGCACCCGTCCCGGCCTCGATGGTGGCGGTGCAGGATGCCAAGGCATCAGCCGCCAAGGCCGCTGGCAGCAAACCGGCCGTCAAGGCTGCGGCGAAGAAACCTGTAGCCAAGGCCAAAACGCCTGCGAAGACTGCAGCCAAGAAAAAAGCTGCGCCGGCCAAGCCTGCCGCCAAGAAAGCTGCCGTTGACAAGAAAGTAGCTGCCAACAGCCCTGCGAAGACCAACTGATCGTCAAGGAACCGCAGTAATGACCCAATCCCTGGCCGATATGCGCCGCGACTACACCCGTGATGGCCTGGCCGAAGCCCAGGCACCAGGGGAGCCGTTCGCCCTGTTTCACCAGTGGTTCGCCGATGCGGTGAAAACCGAGCAGGTACCGGTAGAAGCCAACGCCATGACCTTGGCCACCGTGGACGGTGAAGGTCGCCCGCATTGCCGTGTATTGCTGTTGAAGGGGCTCGACGAGCAGGGTTTCACCTTCTTCACCAACTACGACAGCGCCAAGGGCCAGCAACTGCAAGTCAACCCCTTTGCGGCAATGACCTTCTTCTGGCCTGCGCTGGAGCGTCAGGTGCGCATTGAGGGCCGGGTGCAGAAGGTCACGGCGCAGGAGTCGGATGCCTACTATCAGGTACGCCCGCTGGGCAGTCGCCTGGGGGCCTGGGCTTCGCCACAGAGCCGCGTGATTGCCGGGCGTGAAGAGCTGGAGAGCCTGGTAAAGGCCACCGAAACGCGTTTCTCCGACACCCAGCCGCACTGCCCTGAGCATTGGGGGGGATACCGTTTGTTGCCCGAGCGCATCGAGTTCTGGCAGGGGCGGGCAAGCCGCCTGCATGACCGGTTGAACTACCGACTGGTGGATGGGCAGTGGCTGCGAGAGCGGCTGGCGCCCTGAGCAACCGGGGCCGCCAAGCGGCCCCAGCCATCGATCAAAGCTACCCCGGATAACCCGCCGCCTCGCGCGCCAACCACCCCGCCAGTTGCTTACGCCCCACCTTCTCCTGCCGCGCCTGCGCCAACCTTTCCAGCATGAACGCGCGTTTTTCAGGATCGGCTCCTGCCAGCGACAACGCCAGGTCGCGGTCCATCCAGCGACGCATGCGCACATACAGCCACCAGTGGAAATACAGTCCCGTAACGGTGGTGACCACGACGATGAAGTAATCCATGGCTATTCTTGGTCTCACTTGAAAGGCCTTCGACACAGCCCGGCAGGCTGTACCCCGGCTGAATGAAAACAATTTTATTACGTTTGTACCGTGACAGCCGTCAATGTGCAGCGTCTAATGAGCACCTGACTTATGGAGACTTTACCCATGCGTAAATCCGCTTTGCTGGTGGCGACCTTTACCACCATGTCGCTGCTGCTGGGGGGCTGTGCCTCGAGCCTGACCGGTGACAGCTACTCTCGTGACGAAGCCCGCCGCGTGCAAACCGTGCGTATGGGTACCATCGAATCCCTGCGTCCGGTCAAGATCGAGGGCACCAAGACCCCGATTGGCGGCGGTGCCGGTGCCATCGTGGGTGGCGTAGCCGGCAGCGCCGTGGGCGGTGGCCGTGGCAGCATCGTGGCTGCCGTGATCGGTGCCGTGGCCGGTGGCTTGGCGGGTTCCGCAGCAGAAGAAGGCCTGACCCGTACCCAAGGTGTCGAAATTACCGTTCGTGAAGATGATGGCAGCATGCGCGCCTATGTACAGGCCGTGCAGGAGAACGAAGTCTTCCGCGTTGGCGAACGCGTGCGCATCATGACAGTTGACGGTACCAGCCGCGTTTCGCACTGACCGTAGCGCAGTCAAACAAAACCCCGACATGGCTGCTGCCGGTCGGGGTTTTTTCATGCCTCAGCCAAGTCAGACAACGCTGGTTTTGCGGCTGGCCATTGCGGTGACGGCGTAGCCGATCACCGCGGCAAAGAACGAACCAGTAAGAATGCCCATGCGGTCCATGCCGGCGTACTCGCTGCTACCCGGGGCGAAGGCGAGCGAGCCTACGAACAGGCTCATGGTGAAGCCAATGCCGCAGAGTATCGCCACCCCCAGAATTTGCCCCCAACCAGCACCCGCAGGCAGCGCGGCCAGGCGCAGCTTGACCGCCACCCAGGTCAGGCCGAAAACCCCCACGGTCTTGCCCAGCAACAGGCCGACCGTGATGCCCATCGGCACGGGGTGGGTGAAGCTGTCTAAGGTCATGCCTGCCAGCGAAACGCCGGCATTGGCGAAGGCGAAAATTGGCAGGATGGCATAGGCCACCCAGGGGTGCAGGGCGTGTTCCAGCGCCAGCAGCGGCGACGATTCAGCATTGCGTGTACGCAGCGGGATGCAAAAGGCCAGGGCGACACCGGCCAAGGTGGCATGCACGCCACTCTTGAGCACGCAGACCCACAGGATCAGGCCAACGATCATGTAGGGGCCAAGCTTGATCACGCCAAGCCGGTTCATCGCCACCAGTACCAGCAGACAGGCCGCAGCCAGCAGCAGCGATACACTCGACAGGGTGCCGGAGTAGAACAGGGCGATGACAATGATCGCACCCAGGTCGTCGATGATCGCCAGGGTCATCAGGAACAACTTCAGTGACACCGGTACGCGTTTGCCGAGCAAGGCCAGGACACCGAGGGCGAAGGCGATGTCGGTGGCGGTAGGGATCGCCCAGCCGGCCACGGCCGCAGGGTTGTCCCGGTTGATGAACCAGTAGATCAGCGCTGGCACCACCATGCCGCCCACGGCTGCGGTGGCAGGCAGGATCACTTGTGAGGGCTTGGACAGGTGACCGTCGACCACCTCGCGTTTGACCTCCAGGCCGATGAGCAGGAAGAACAGCGCCATCAGGCCGTCGTTGATCCACAGTAGCAATGGCTTGGCGATGTTCAGCGCGCCGACCTGGATGGCGACGGGTACCTCGAGCAAGCCGCCGTACAGGTAGGACAGTGGCGAGTTGTTGATGATCAGGGCCAGAACGGCGGCGGCGATCAGCAGCAGGCCACTGGCGGCTTCGAGCTGGAAGAAACGGGCAAACAGGCTACGCACGGGCTGTAGGCCCTCCATGAGCAGTTTACGAAGGGTACGGGCGTACACCCTAGCCTGTGACGATGTTCCTTAAAAAAGAAAACATATTCGTTTTTGTTATATGTTGTTACTGACAGGCCTGGGGCAAGCCTAGATGGATTTGGGGAAGGATGGGGGAGGGTAGTCTGGAGTAGGTGCTGGAATAGTCTGATGCCGGACCGGGCCCTTTCGCGGGTAAACCCGCTCCTACAGGGGACCATTGTTCCGTGTAGGGGCGGGTTTACCCGCGAAGAGGCCCTGTCAGTCGATAAAGCATCAAAGGCCGAGCATATCCCGCGCCACTGCCTCGGCGATGCGAATGCCATCCACACCGGCTGACAGGATCCCGCCCGCGTACCCGGCCCCTTCACCCGCCGGGAACAGCCCTTTGAGGTTCAGGCTCTGGTAATCCTCACCCCGGGTAATCCGCAGTGGCGACGAGGTACGCGTCTCGATACCGGTCAACACCGCATCATGCAGGTTATAGCCCTTGATCTGCCGGTCGAAAGCCGGCAGTGCCTCACGGATCGCCTCGATGGCGAAGTCCGGCAGGCTCGGCGCCAGGTCACCCAAGGTCACGCCCGGCTTGTAGGACGGCTCGACACTGCCCAGTGCGGTCGAGGGCCGGCCGGCGACAAAATCACCCACCAGCTGTGCCGGAGCCTGGTAGTTGCTGCCGCCCATCACATAGGCGTGTGCCTCCAGGCGCTCCTGCAGTTCGATACCGGCCAACGGGCCACCCGGGTAGTCGCGCTCGGGGTCGATGCCGACGACGATGCCGGAGTTGGCGTTGCGCTCATTACGCGAATACTGGCTCATGCCGTTGGTGACGACTCGCCCTGGCTCGCTGGTGGCCGCGACCACGGTGCCACCCGGACACATGCAGAAGCTGTATACCGAGCGGCCATTCTTGGCGTGGTAAACCAGCTTGTAGTCGGCGGCACCCAGTTTCGGGTGGCCGGCGTACTTGCCCAGGCGTGCCTTGTCGATCAGCGTTTGCGGGTGCTCGATACGGAAGCCCACCGAGAAGGGTTTGGCTTCCATATAGACACCTTTGGCGTGCAGCATGCGGAAGGTGTCGCGGGCGCTGTGGCCCAGGGCCAATACCACATGGCGAGAGTGCAACTGCTCGCCGCTTTCAAGCACTACACCGGTCAGTTGGCCATCTTCGATCAACAGGTCGGTGACCTTCTCCTGAAAGCGCACCTCGGCCCCCAGGGCGATCATGTCCTGGCGCATCTGTTCGACCATGCCGGTGAGGCGGAAGGTGCCAATGTGCGGCTTGTTGATGTACAGGATTTCGTCCGGCGCACCGGCCTTGACGAATTCTTCCAGCACTTTGCGGCCGTGGTGTTGCGGGTCCTTGATCTGGCTATACAGCTTGCCGTCCGAGAAGGTACCGGCGCCGCCTTCACCGAACTGCACGTTGGACTCGGGGTTGAGCACGCTTTTACGCCACAGGCCCCAGGTGTCCTTGGTGCGCTGGCGCACTTCCTTGCCACGTTCGAGGATGATCGGCTTGAAGCCCATTTGTGCCAGCAACAGACCGGCAAAGATGCCGCACGGCCCGAAACCGACCACGATCGGGCGCTCCTGCAGGCCTGCCGGGGCCTGGCCGACAAACTTGTAGGTGACGTCTGGGGCTGGGCCGATGTTGCGATCATCGGCGAACTTGCTGAGCAGCTCGGCTTCGTTGCTGGCTTCCAGGTCGATGGTGTAGATGAACAGCAGTTCGCTGTTCTTCTTGCGCGCATCGTAGCTGCGCTTGAACAGGTTGAAGCTGAGCAGTTGCTCGTCGCGAATGCCCAGGCGCTGGACGATGGCTTCGCGCAGCGCTTCGTCGGGATGGTCCAGGGGCAGCTTCAGTTCGGTGATTCGTAGCATGGCAGGGTCCAGTATCCCGGCCATGGGCGGCCGGCGGCTTTACACAAACCGCCAAGTATAAGCTGTTAGCCGCCCCGACTGGCAGGATTAAAGCGCCCGGCGATCAGTTGTCGCGCGCACCACCGTAGTAACCGCAACCGCGAAGGGTCTGGCCGTCGATGCGCAGTTCGGCGCGCAAGTGGCGCACGGCGCCGGTGGCGCTGTCGACGCAGCGTTGCGGGGCGACCCACAGTTCCACGTGCTGGCCGTTGGCTTCGCTGGTCAGGGTCAGGCCGCCGCCGGGCACTTCTTCTTCGAGGAATGGCAGAGGCAGCGGGTCTTTGCCGATGCGGTTGAGCACCATGCCCTTGCCGCTGGCCTTGATGTCCCAGTCCGGTTCATGGCCATTGGCGCGCAGGGTCAGCTGCTTGAAGTTGGGGTCGTCGCAAGCGCGGGTGGAGGGTTCCAGGCGGTACAGGCGGCTGACTTCCAGCTGGCCGTCGTTGTCGGCCTGCTTGGCGCCAGTGAGGCGACCGCGCACGTCGGCGAACAACTTGGCGTTGGCGTCCTTGGCCAGGTTGGCGGACTCTTGCAGGATGCCGGTGCCGGCGACGTCGTTGATCACGAAGCGGCGTGCTTCGCTGCAGGGCTTGAACAACAGGCGGCCGCCGTTGGCGCTCAGTTCGCCCTGCATGCGCGTGGTGCCGATGTTCGGGTCACGGGGCTGCTCGGCCAGTAACTGGCAGCCAGCGAACAGGGGCAGCAGGGCACTGAGCAGCAGGGTAGGGGTGAGGCGCATGGGCGGGCTCCGGGGAATCTTTGCCAAAGAGCTGGCCACGATACACGTCCTGCGGGCAGAAAAAAGGGCCCGAAGGCCCTTTTTCATTCAACCCCCGAGGTAGGCATCGCGCACCTTCGGGTCGGTCAGCAGTGCCTCACCGGTGCCCTGCATCACCACCCGACCGTTCTCCAGCACATACGCCCGGTCAGCGATCTTCAGCGCCTGGTTGGCGTTCTGCTCCACCAGAAACACCGTCACGCCATCGCGGCGCAGCTGTTCGATGATGTCGAAGATCTGCTGGATGATGATTGGCGCCAGGCCCAGCGAAGGCTCGTCGAGCAGCAGCAGCTTGGGCTTGCTCATCAGCGCCCGGCCGATGGCCAGCATCTGCTGCTCGCCACCGGACATGGTGCCGCCGCGCTGGATGTAACGCTCTTTCAGGCGCGGGAACAGTTGCAGGACCTTGTCCAGTTGCTCCTGATAGTCGCCCTTGTCGGTGAAGAAACCGCCCATGGCCAGGTTTTCCTCGACGGTCAGGCGAGCGAACACGCGGCGGCCTTCCGGCACTACCGCGATACTTTTGCGCATGATGTGCGAGGACGGCTGGCCGACCAGCTCTTCACCCAGGTACTTGATGCTACCGCTGTGCGCCTGCGGCGAACCGCACAGGGTCATCAGCAAGGTCGACTTGCCGGCACCGTTGGCGCCGATCAGGGTGACGATCTCGCCCTGATTGATCTCCACGTTGACGCTGTGCAGCGCCTGGATCTTGCCGTAGAAAGTGGAAACGTTTTCGAACTTCAGCATTTACGCTTCCCCCAGGTAGGCTTTGATCACGTCAGGGTTGTCGCGGATTTCCTCCGGCGTGCCATGGGCCAGGGGGGTACCCTGGTTGATCACCACGATATGGTCGGAAATGCTCATCACCAGCTTCATGTCGTGCTCGATCAACAGCACGGTGACGTTGTGCGACTCACGCAGGTAGGCGATCAGAGCCTTGAGGTCTTCGGTTTCCTTCGGGTTCAGGCCGGCTGCCGGTTCATCGAGCATGATGATGCGTGGCTGGGTCATCATGCAGCGGGCGATTTCCAGGCGGCGTTGCTGCCCGTAGGCGAGGGTGCCCGCGGTACGGTTGGCGAACTCGGTCAGGTTGACCTTCTCCAGCCAGTACTGCGCACGCTCCAAGGCTTCCTTCTCGCTGCGGCGGAAACTCGGGGTCTTGAACAGGCCGGCGAAGAAGTTGGTGTTGAGGTGGCGGTGCTGGGCAATCAGCAGGTTTTCCAGCGCTGTCATTTCCTTGAACAGGCGCACGTTCTGGAAGGTCCGCACCACGCCCTTGCGGGCGATCTGGTGGCCGGCCAGGCCCTGGATCGGCTGGCCATCGAGCAGGATGGTGCCGTCGCTGGGCTTGTAGAAGCCGGTCAGGCAGTTGAACACGGTGGTCTTGCCGGCGCCGTTCGGGCCGATCAATGCCACCACCTGTTTTTCCTTGACGGTCAGGGCCACGCCGTTGACCGCCAACAAGCCGCCGAAGCGCATGCTCAGGCCGCTGACTTGCAGAATTTCGCGGCTCATCGACGCAGCTCCATATGTGGACGTTGCATAGGCAGCAGGCCTTGCGGACGCCAGATCATCATCAACACCATCAGCGCACCGAACATCAGCATGCGGTATTCGCTGAACTCACGCATCAGCTCAGGCAGCAGGATCATCACGATGGCCGCGAGAATCACGCCCAGTTGTGAGCCCATGCCACCCAGCACGACGATGGCGAGGATGATCGCCGACTCGATGAAGGTGAACGACTCCGGCGTCACCAGGCCTTGGCGCGCGGCGAAGAAGCTGCCGGCGAAACCGGCGAAGCAGGCACCCAGGGTGAATGCCGAGAGCTTGATCACGGTCGGGTTCAGGCCCAGAGCACGGCAGGCGATCTCGTCTTCACGCAGGGCTTCCCAGGCACGGCCGATCGGCATGCGCAGCAGGCGGTTGATCACGAACAACGCCAGCAGGGCCAGCAGCAGGGCCACCAGGTACAGGAAGATGACCTTGTTGATCGAGTTGTATTGCAGCCCGAAGAACTCGTGGAAGGTCTGCATGCCCTCGGCCGCACGGCGTTCGAAGGTCAGGCCGAAGAACTCTGGCTTGGGGATGTTGCTGATGCCGTTGGGGCCGCCGGTCCAATCGGTGAGGTTACGCAGGAACAGGCGGATGATCTCACCGAAACCGAGGGTCACGATCGCCAGGTAGTCACCACGCAGGCGCAGCACCGGGAAGCCGAGCAGGAAGCCGAACGTGGCAGCCATCAGGCCGGCAATCGGCAGGCACACCCAGAAGCTCCAGCCCAGGTAATGCGAGAGCATGGCGTAGCTGTAGGCACCGACGGCATAGAAGCCCACGTAGCCGAGGTCGAGCAGGCCCGCCAGGCCGACCACGATGTTCAGGCCCAGGCCCAGCAACACGTAGATCAGGATCAGCGTGGCGATGTCGACCGCACCGCGAGAGCCGAAGAACGGCCATACCAGTGCCACCACGATCAACCCGATGATGACATAGCGCTGGGTCTTGGGCAGGGTGAGGTAGTTGCTGACTGCCGGGGGGATCAGCTTGCGATCCGATCGGCGGCCCATCACCGAGCTCCACTGCTTGTCGAACAGCACGCGCAGGAACATCAGCACGGAACACACGGCGATGATGCTGATGGTGAACGAGCCCTGACTGTGCACGACGAGGCTGATGCCGTCGATGCTCAGTTTCAGGCCCAGTACCGGGAAGGCCACGGCCCAGACCAGCAAGGCGCTGAAGAACGCCTGTTTGAGATTTCTGTTCATACTTTTTCAACCTCCGGGCGGCCCAGGATGCCGGTCGGCCGGAATAGCAGGACAAGAACCAACAAGCCGAATGCCACCACGTCCTTGTACTGGTCGCCGAAGATATCGGCACCGAACGCTTCGGCCACACCCAGCACCAGCCCGCCGAGCATGGCGCCCGGGATACTGCCGATGCCGCCCAGCACCGCCGCGGTGAAAGCCTTCAGGCCCACCAGGAAACCGGCGTTGGGGTTGATCACCCCGTACTGCATGCTCAGCAGCACGGCCGCCACGGCAGCCAGGGCGGCACCGATGACGAAGGTGAGGGCGATGATGTTGTTGGTGTTGATGCCCAGCAGGTTGGCCATCTTGATGTCCTCGGCACAGGCGCGGCAGGCGCGGCCCAGGCGGGAACGAGAGATGAACAGGGTGAGCAGGGTCATGGCCACCAGGGTGACGACGAACACCAGGATTTGCATGTAGCTGATCAGTACTTCTTCAGCACCGCCTGGCCCGAAGGAGAAACTCCCGGGGATCAGGTTGGGGATGGACTTGTCCTTGGAGTCCTGCGAAAGCAAGACTGTGTTCTGCAGGAAGATCGACATGCCGATGGCAGAAATCAGCGGGATCAGACGGTTGCTGTTGCGCAGGGGGCGGTAGGCAACCCGTTCGATGCTGTAGCCATAGGCACTGGTGACGAAGATCGTCGCGACGAAGGCGACGGTCATCAGGATCGGCAGCGAATGGATACCCATCATGGCCAGGCCCGCGAGGGCGATGAAGGCCACGTAGGAACCGATCATGTACACCTCGCCGTGGGCGAAGTTGATCATGCCAATGATGCCGTACACCATCGTGTAGCCGATGGCGATCAAGGCATAGGTGCTGCCGATGGTCAATCCATTAACCAGTTGTTGGAAGAAATGGTAGATCTCAGGCATTACAGCGCTCCTAAAAACCTGATTTGCATTTCACTGGCAGGGGTACGGCCAGGAAACCGCGGGTGACGGTTTTAAGATTTTCAGGTGAACCTGCCCCCGGATCGCGGGGATCGGGCCCATGAACCTCATAAAACGAAGCCCACTGCTCGCACAGTGGGCTCGTAGGTCAGCTATTAGTCACGCAGTTACTGAGGGGAGACTTCGGTCTTCGGCTTGCCGAAGTGCCATTCGTAGACCACGAACTTGAAGTCTTTCAGGTCGCCTTTGTCGTCGAACGACAGGTCGCCGGTCGGGGTCTTGAAGGTGCCTTTGTGGATGGCCTCGGCCACCTTGTCGGTATCATCGGAACCGGCTTTCTTGATGCCTTGAGCGATCAGCTCGACAGCCGAGTAGGCAGGGAATACGAACGGGCCACTTGGGTCCTTGCCGTCAGCCTTGATGGCGTCGACGATCTTCTTGTTCGCCGGGTCTGCGTCGAACGATTTCGGCAGGGTGACCAGCAGGCCTTCGGAGGCGTTCTGGGCGATCTGCGAAATGGAGTCGTTACCCACGCCTTCCGGACCCATGAACTTGGCTTTCAGGCCTTTTTCCTGAGCCTGGCGCAGGATCAGACCCAGCTCTGGGTGGTAGCCGCCGTAGTAGACGAAGTCGACATTGTTCTGCTTGAGCTTCTGGATGATCGAGGAGAAGTCCTTGTCACCCGCGTTCAGGCCTTCGAACACGGCAACCTTGGTGCCTTTGCTTTCCAGGGTCTGCTTGACGGCGGTGGCGATGCCTTCACCGTACTGCTGCTTGTCGTGCAGGACGGCAACGACCTTCGGCTTGACGTGGTCGGCGATGTAGTTGCCGGCGGCCGGGCCCTGGGCGCTGTCCAGGCCGATGGTGCGGAAGATCAGCTTGTAACCACGGGCGGTGATTTCCGGCGAGGTGGCGGCCGGGGTGATCATGATCACGCCTTCGTCTTCGTAGATGTCGGACGCTGGCTGGGTGGAGCTGGAGCACAGGTGGCCGACTACGAACTTGACGCCGTCGTTGACCACTTTGTTGGCGACTGCCACGGCCTGTTTAGGGTCGCAGGCGTCGTCGTATTCCTTGGCTTCGAGCATCTTGCCATCCACGCCGCCCGCGGCGTTGATATCCTTGATGGCTTGCTTGGCGCCGATGAACTGCATGTCGCCGTACTGGGTCACGGGACCCGTCTTGGGACCGGCGATGCCGATCTTGATGGTATCGGCGGCAAACGAATGGCTGGCTACCCCGGCCAGTACCATTGCGGCGAACAGCTTGGAAATCTTGATCATAGTGCTCCACTCATTCTGTTGTAATTCTTATAGTCCTGGCGGCCAGGGCTACAGACCGGGCGGGATTTGCGGCGTGGCCATGCCAACGCGCTAGCCCACCTTCCCCCGGAACATGTCCCGGAACTGTACCGGTACAGTGTAGAGCGCTGTTCGAGCGCTTGAAAAGCGGTCGAAAAGTGCGTCTTTCCTGCGTTGTCGCTTGATCGACAGAAAGATACAGAAAGGCGCCATCAAACTGCCTGCATCTGCGACCCCGTCTCACAACTTCGGGGCCAATCGACCAAATTACATATTTGAAACCGGGTTTTTCTGCAAAAATGCCGGCCTTTTTATTGACCGATTTTTTGCGGATACCACCCATGACTGATCAAACAAGCACCCTCTATGCCAAATTGCTTGGCGAGACGGCAATCATCGAGTGGAAAGCGTTGGAGCGTTTTTGGGCCAAGGGTGACCTGATTTGGGTCGACCCCAGCCTTGACCTGATCGCCGTTGCCGAGGCGATGGCCGAGAATCGCAGCGAGATCTTCGCCAAGTGGCGTAGTGATGGCACTGTTGGGCCGGTGTCGGCCGAGCAGGCATTGGACCTGCAAAGCCGCGACCCAGAGATCTGGGCGGTGGTGGTTTCACCGTTCATCGTGATTCAGGTGAAGGGCCAGGAAGAGGCGTGATCTTTTTTAGTGCGCAAAAATACGCATCAGCGCCGTTTTGGTGCTTGAAAGCAATCAAGACGGGTAGAGGGAAGTAACAATTCGGCGTGGCGGTAACAGTTTACGGGATGCGTAATGTGGCCATCGTTCTGCCAGGCGCCACCGGGACCGTCGCCAGCCTGGGAAATGTTCGAATCAGTCAGGAGTTTATCGATGAGCACTGCACTACCTTCGCTTGGATTCGCCGGCATCGGCCTGATGGGCCTGCCCATGTGCCGCCGCCTGCTGGCAGCGGGTTATCCGCTGACGGTATGGAACCGCAGCCCGGACAAGTGCGTTGCACTGGTCGCTGCTGGCGCGCGCCTGGCCAGCAGCCCGGCCGAATTGTGCCGTGACAGCGACATGGTGCTACTGTGCCTCGCCGACACGGCGGTGGTGCGTGAAGTGGTGTTCGGCGAGCAAGGCATTGCCCAGGGCGGGCGCAGCGGCCAGTTGTTGATCGATTTCTCCAGCCTGGAACCCACCGCCACCCGTGAAATGGCTGCCGAACTGGCAGCACTGTGCGGCATGGCCTGGCTGGATGCACCTGTCTCTGGCGGTACCCCCGGTGCCGAGGCGGGCACGCTGGCGATCATGGTGGGCGGTGAAGCGGCCGATCTGCAGCGTGCACGCCCGGTGCTGCAGGTGCTTGGTCAGCGCGTGACGCATATGGGCGCGGTAGGCACGGGGCAGGTGACCAAGGCTTGCAACCAGATGATCGTAGCGTGCAATGCCCTGGTAATTGCAGAGGTGGTGGCATTGGCTGAACAGTCGGGCGTGGACGCGACGCTGATCGCTGAAGCGCTGGCGGGTGGCTTTGCCGATTCCAAACCATTGCAGATTCTTGCGCCGCAAATGGCCGAGAGCCGCTTCGAGCCAATCAAGTGGCACGTACGCACGCTGCTCAAGGACCTAGATGGTGCGGTCAAGTTTTCCCGCGAGCAAGGCTCGGCGACGCCGCTCAGTGGCCTTGCCGCGCAACTGATGCGCTTGCACGGTAGCCAGGGTTACCTGCAAAAAGATCCGGCGACCCTGGTAGAGCTGTACCGCAACAAGGTGTGATCCGGCCGTTCTGGCGCTGCAACCGCTCCAGCAGTGGGCGCAACTCGGGCAGCGGTACGGGGCGCCCCAACAGGTAGCCCTGCAGGTAGTCGCAGCCATGGCTTTCGAGGAATGCCTGCTGTTCGGCGGTTTCCACGCCCTCGCTGACTACCCGTAGGTGCAGGGTATGCGCCATGGCGATGATCGCCTGGACAATTTCCCTGTCTTTCTGGCTGCCCGGTACATCCTGCAGAAAGGTGCGGTCGATCTTCAGCACATCCAGCGGCAGGCGCTTGAGGTAGGCCAGTGACGAATAGCCGGTACCAAAATCATCGATCGAAAGTGCCACCCCCAAAGCCCTGACGCGTTTGAGCAGGCTGACCGTGCGCTGGATATCGCCCACCAGGGCGTTCTCGGTCACTTCCAGCTCCAGGTGGCGCGGCGCAAGGCCTGCGTGGAACAGCGCCTTTTCTACTTCGTTAGGCAGTTCGTCGTGGCTGAGGGTGACTGCCGAGCAATTGACCGTGACCTTGACCTCGCCGTAGCCGTGGCGCTGCAAGTGGGCCAGGTCGGCACAGGCATGGCGCAGCATCCACAGATCAAGGTCGATGATCAGGCCGTTGGCTTCGGCAATGCCGACAAAACGGTCGGGCCCGAGCAGGCCGTGTTGAGGATGCTGCCAGCGTACCAGCGCTTCCAGTTTGGCCACTTGCCCGCTGCGCAGGTCGAAGATCGGCTGGTAGTGCACACACAGCCCGCGCTCCTCGAGCAGGGCCAGGCGCAGCTCTTCTTCCAGTTGCAAGGCGATCGACGCGCGAGCCTTCAGGCTATCATTGAAGAAATTCAGGCTGTTGCGCCCGTTGTCCTTGGATTGGTAGAGGGCCAGGTCGGCATGCTTTAGCAGCTCTTCGGCTGTGCTGCCATCGTCCGGGAAGATACTTATACCAATGCTGGTGGTCATGACCATGCGCCGCCCGCCCAGGTCGATGGGCTCTTTCATCCGATGCATGATGCGCTGTGCCAGGTGGCGGCCTTCGTCGCGGCTGTTCAGACTGGTGACCACACAGAACTCGTCGCCACCAAAGCGCGCAACCAGGTCGTGGTTGCGGGTAGCGGCCTTGATGTGGTTGGCGATCACCTTGAGCAGCTCGTCACCGGCATCGTGGCCAAGGCTGTCATTGATACGCTTGAAATGGTCGATGTCGAGGAACATGACGGCCAGGCGGTTTTCGCTGGCCTGATGTTCGACCAGGCGCTCGGCGAATACCTGGTTGAATCCGCGGCGGTTGAGCAGGTTGGTCAGGGCATCATAGTGCGCCGCTTGCTGCAGCGAAGCGCGGGCCTGGTCCAGTTGGCTGAGCAGTACGCTGACCCGGCGCAGGTCGTGCTCCTTGCTTTGCAGCTTCTTGTCGGCCAGTGCGGCGCTGATGCTGGCGCCACTGATCAGCAGGGTGATGAAGCCGATGCCCAGTCCCAGCTGCAGGCTGTTGTCGCCAGACGGCAGGCGCAGTGCGGTATCGGCAGGGATGACCAAGGTCATGGCCGACATCGCGGTGAAATGAGTGGCGACGATGCCGCCCGCCATCAGCAGGCTGGCGCCGTACTTCATGGCTTGGTACAGGGTACCGCTGCCATTGCGCAAGTAGCGGGCCAGGTACAGCGAGGTCAGGGCGGTGAGCAGGGCAATGGCGGCAGAGGCAAGTAGCAAGCCGGTTTGGTAGTACTGGCGCGCACCCGTTTCCATCGCGGCCATGCCGACAAAATGCATGAGGATGATGCCCAGGCCAATCAGCCCAGCGCTCGGCACGAAATGGTGCGCGCGCATGTTGCTGCGTTCGAGGCTGTGCATGGCCAACCAGGCCACGCCCAGTGCGATGAGCAGCGAAAGAATGGTCAGGGATACGTCGTAGTGCACATCCACCGGGGCCCGAAAGGCCAGCATGCTGATGAAGTGCATGGCCCATATGCCGCCTGCCAGGCAGCAGGCTCCGAGCATGTTCCATTGCCGGTGGGCGGTGGGGTCGTCGCTGTGGGACTGACGTTCGGCCATGTCGAGCGTGGCGAAACAGGCCGCGCAAGCAACGAAATAGGCGAGCAGAACCAAGAGCGGTTCATGACGGCAGTCGATGACGATGCGCCCGGTTGCGGGAAGATCGGCGAACAGTTGCAGCCCCAGCCATTCCATGGAATGCCTCTTGATCGAGTCTTCACTCGTCTGCGCTACAACCCTGTGCAGACTGTCCAGAGGCAGTATAGGAAGGAGTACTTAAGCCTTCCTGACTAATGGCACAATGATTTCTACGATTTGGTTATAACTCCAATCGCAGTGAGGAATAAATTTGGGGCCCTAATGCCTTCCTGTGGGAGCGGGCGAGCCCGCGAAGCATCCACTGCGGTGGATGCCACCGGCTTCGCCGGTGTTCGCGGGCGTGCCCGCTCCCACAAGGGGCGCGGGGCCTGCGTTAGCCAGCCACCAGCACGCGAATGGCTTCCAGGCGCAGGGCGGCCTTTTCCAGCATTGCCATGCCATCTTCGCGCCGCTTGCGCAGGGCGTCGATTTCGCTGTCACGCACACTTGGGTTGACCGCCTGCAATGCCACCAGGCGCGCCAGCTCTTCGTCGGCCTCGGCTGCCAGGCGGCGCTGGGCTTCGGCCACGCGCTCGTTGTGGGCCGGCAGGATCTTCTCCTCGCCGCCACTGATACGCTTGGCCAGCACATCGCGCTGGGCCTGGACGAACTTGTTGGCGCTGGCGCGCGGTACGCTCTCGAGCTGGTCGTTGAGGGTTTCGAAGGCCACGCGTGACGCCAGGTCGTTGCCATTGGCATCGAGCAGGCAGCGCAGTGCCGCCGGCGGCAGGTAGCGGCCCAGTTGCAGGCTGCGGGGTGCCACCACCTCGCTGACGAACAGCAGTTCAAGCAGTACGGTGCCTGGTTTGAGCGCTTTGTTCTTGATCAACGCCACGGCGGTATTGCCCATCGAGCCTGACAGCACCAGATCCATGCCACCCTGCACCATCGGGTGCTCCCAGGTGAGGAACTGCATGTCCTCGCGTGACAGCGCTTGGCCACGGTCGTAGGTGATGGTCACGCCTTCATCGTCGCCCAGCGGGAAGCTGGCATCGAGCATCTTCTCGCTCGGCTTGAGGATCAGTGCGTTCTCTGAATGGTCTTCGCTGTCGATGCCGAAGGCGTCGAACAGGGTTTCCATGTAGATCGGCAGGGCGAACTGGTCGTCCTGTTCCAGAATGGCCTCGACCAGCGCCTGACCTTCGCCGGCGCCGCCGGAATTGAGTTCCAGCAGGCGGTCACGGCCAGTGTGCAGTTCGGCTTCCAGGCGCTCGCGTTCGCTGCGGGCGTCGGCCACCAGGGTATTCCAGGCCTTGTTTTCGCCGCCTTCGAGCAGCGGCAGCAGGCGTGGGCCGAACTGGTGCTGCAGGGCATTGCCGGTGGGGCAGGTATTGAGGAAGGCGTTGAGGCCTTCGTGGTACCACTGGAACAGGCGCTCTTGCGGGCTGTCCTGCAGGTACGGGATGTGCAGCTGGATAGTGTGCTTCTGGCCGATCCGGTCAAGGCGGCCGATGCGCTGTTCGAGCAGGTCGGGGTGCGCCGGCAGGTCGAACATCACCAGGTGATGAGCGAACTGGAAGTTGCGGCCTTCGCTGCCGATTTCCGAGCAGATCAGCACCTGGGCGCCAAACTCTTCATCGGCAAAGTAGGCAGCGGCACGGTCGCGCTCGAGGATGCTCATGCCTTCATGGAACACCGAGGCCGGGATGCCGGAGCGCACGCGCAGGGCGTCCTCCAGGTCCATGGCGGTTTCGGCGTGGGCGCAGATCACCAGTACTTTGGTGCGCTTGAGCATCTTCAGGGTGTCGATCAGCCAGTCGACGCGTGGGTCGAAACGCCACCAGCGCTCGTCATCGGCCACTTCACCCTGGGCCTGGAAGGCAACTTCCGGGTACAGCTCGGCGTGCTCACCGGCTGGCAGGTTGCGGTATTGCTCGGGCGTGGGCAGCGGGTAGGGGTGCAACTGACGCTCGGGGAAGCCCTGGATCGCCGCACGGGTGTTACGGAACAGCACGCGGCCGGTGCCGTGGCGATCCAGCAGCTCGCGAATCAGCCGCGCGCTGGCCTGGGTGTCGCCGTCGCTGACTGCCGCCAGCAGGGCTTCGCCTTCGGCACCCAGGAAGCCCAGGATGGTGGCGTGGGCCTTGGGCGACAGGCGGCCTTCGTCGAGCAGTTCCTGCACCGCCTCGGCTACCGGGCGGTAGTGCTCGCTCTCGGCGCGGAAAGCGGCCAGGTCGTGAAAACGGTTGGGGTCGAGCAGGCGCAGGCGGGCGAAGTGGCTGTCCTGGCCAAGCTGCTCGGGGGTGGCGGTCAGCAGCAGTACGCCCGGAATCACTTGGGCCAGTTGCTCGACCAGGCCGTATTCGGCGCTGACCTGGTCTTCGTGCCAGACCAGGTGGTGGGCTTCGTCGACTACCATAAGGTCCCAGCCAGCGGCAAAGAGCGCGTCCTGGGCCTTTTCGTCGTCGACCAGCCACTCCAGGGCAACCAACGCCAGCTGGGCATCCTCGAACGGGTTGCTGGCGTCGCTTTCGATGAAGCGCTCGGCGTCGAACAGCGCCACTTGCAGATTGAAACGCCGGCGCATTTCCACCAGCCACTGGTGCTGGAGGTTTTCCGGCACCAGGATCAGTACGCGGCTGGCGCGACCCGACAGCAGCTGGCGGTGAATGACCAGGCCGGCTTCGATGGTTTTGCCCAGGCCCACTTCGTCGGCCAGCAGAACGCGTGGGGCGCTGCGGTCGGCGACTTCGCGGGCAATGTGCAATTGGTGGGCGATGGGCTGTGCGCGGCAACCGCCCAACCCCCACAGTGCCGACTGCATTTGCTTGCTGGTGTGCTGCAGGGTGTTGTAGCGCAGGCTGAACCACGACAGTGGGTCTATCTGCCCGGCGAACAGGCGGTCGCTGGCCAGGCGGAACTGAATGAAGTTCGACAACTGGGTTTCAGGCAGGGTGCGAGGCTGGTTCTGCCCGTCCAGGCCGTGGTAGACCATCAGCCCGTCGATGTCCTCGACCTCGCGAACGGTCAGCTTCCAGCCCTCGAAGTGGGTGATCTGGTCACCTGGCGAGAAGCGCACGCGGGTCAGCGGCGCGTTGCGCAGGGAATACTGGCGGGTGTCGCCAGTGGCCGGGTAGAGCACGGTCAACAGGCGGCCATCCTGCGCCAGGATGGTACCCAGGCCGAGCTCTGCTTCGCTGTCGCTGATCCAGCGTTGCCCCGGTTGATACTGCTGCGCCATACTGCCTGAACTCCCGCGATGAAAAAGCCGATTATGTTAACGGATCGGCCGGTCAGACCAAAGTGCCGAGAGCACCGAAAGGTATCGAAAGGCACAGTCTAGTCGTTTCATCGCCCTGCACAGCGCCGCCGACGAGGGCCCCGGATCAACATGTCTGCCAAGCACCGCTGGATCAGCGCTTCGATGGCCGTGGGCAGCCTGGTGCTGCTGAGCGCCTGCGAGCAGAAAAACTTTGAGACATTGCCCCCCATTCCGATGGAGCAGCTTGAGGTACTGGGCGTGCAGACGCCGATAAAGAGCGTGCACTTTCGTGACAGTGACGGCGAAGGGCTGCTGGTCCTGAGCCGCAGCGATGGCCAGGCCAGCGACCTGGAAAGCGAACAGGAAGTGGACAAGGTGGTGCTCAAGGCCACCTTGTACGGGCGCACGGCCGAGAGCGACGCCTTCAAGGCGCGTTGGCAGGTCGAGCAGGAAACGACCTGCCCGGGGCTGGACCTGGACGTGGACTTCTATAATGACGTCAGTGATGTCAGCGACCTGAACAAGAATGGGGTGGCCGAGATAACGGTGGCCAGCCATGCATTCTGCGGCGGCGGTATCGACCCGCATGACATCGCCATCGAAATGCGTGAAGGGCAGGCCAGTTACACCATTACCGGCCAGTCGCTGATCACCCCGGCGGGCGAGGAACCGATCGGTGGTGAGCGCGAGGACAGCGCTTCGCTGAAATCCGCGCCGCAGGTATTGCGCGATCATATGGATGCGGTTTGGCAGCAGGTGTACAAGCGGCCCTGGAGCGAGGCCAGCCCGCCAGTCGACGACGAGCCGGGTGACGAAGCCGAGTAAATGTTGTCCATGACATCAAGGTAAAGCTGCGCCTGCCGATACAGTGGGCATAGGAGAACGCCCATGCTGCCGCCGATCATTCCGCTCAGTGCCGCCCCGGTCACCTCGCAACAGGACCCGGTCAAGCCGACCCCTGACATCAAGCCGGTGGTGCCGACGCAGCCTGCGTCCGGCGAAAGTGCCATTGACCTCAAGCGCCAGCGCGACCCGCAGGAGCAGGTATTGTTGCTGCGCGATGAACAGCGCCGCCAGCAGCAACGCCGGAACAAGGGCGAGCAGGAACGCTACGATGCCGTCCCGGGTGACGAGGTCAATGCCGACAATACCGTGCCGGTAGCGCCATTGATGGGCGAGCATGTACGCCAAGGACTGCTGGTGGACATCGAAGTCTGATACGGGGCTGGTCAGCGCCTGCGCCTGGCTTCATCATGCAATTCTCTGTTGATCGTCGAGCCCACCCCATGAGCCAAGACAACCTCATCGATTTCGATGCCGAACGTGCCAAGCGCGCCCACGACCTCAAGGAAAAGCGGCTGAACGAAATGCGCAATGCTTTCGAGCAGGCCCTGCCATTGAGTACCAGCAAGAAAAAGAAGCCCAAGGGCAAACCTAAGAAGCGTTGAAACTTGACGCAGGTCAACCCTGCGCCCCCCTCGCGTGCCCGGCCTCGGGCACCATTGACACTGATCAATTTTCCCCGCCGCCACATTGGTTAACGTGTACCCATCGGACAACGGCAAACGAATGGGGAGGCCAGCATGTTCTTCGACAACGTGGTTATCGCCGGTGTGGTAACGGTCGGGCTGATGGTCGCCTTCTTTGCCGGTCTGGGCATTTTCATCTGGAAGGACTCGAACAAGCGCAAGCCGCGCTGACCTTCCGGGTACACGAGCACGCAAGGCATTTAGGGCGACTTCGGTCGCCCATTTTTTTTGCCTGCATTTTTTATTGTCTGAGCTGTCCCTTTCAGTGCAGGCTAATCGAATATACATGATTAGCTAGCTAATTAATCGTTTCCGCTTTATCCTGCTCATCATTGTCTATCTTTTCAGCAAGACTTTTCCCCGCAAGGTCCGCCTCGTGCCCATCACCTTTCAGGCTCTGTTCGCGCCCAGCAGCCTCGCCCTCAAGTTTGCCATCAAGACCCTGCTCGGGGGCGGCCTGGCGTTGTGGCTGGCGATGCGCTGGGGGCTGGAGCAACCCTCCTGGGCATTGATGACCGCTTTCATCGTCGCCCAGCCGCTATCGGGCATGGTGGTGCAGAAAGGCTTGGCGCGGTTGGCCGGCACGTTGGTCGGCACAGTCATGTCGGTGCTGTTCATCGGCCTGTTCGCTCAGACCCCCGGCCTGTTTCTGCTTACCTTGGCGCTTTGGCTTGCGTTGTGTACCGCCGCGTCCACCCAGTTGCGCAGCGCCTGGGCCTATGCCTTCGTGCTGGCCGGCTACACCGCGGCAATCATTGCCTTGCCGGCCATTGACCACCCCCTGCAGGTATTCGACCAGGCCGTGGCTCGCTGTACCGAGATCTGCCTGGGTATTTTCTGTGCAACAGCCAGCAGTGCCTTGCTCTGGCCCATGCGGGTCGAGCAGCAACTGGGCGGGCAGGCGCGGCAGGCCTGGCAGAACGGCCTGCAGGCCGCCGGTGCCATGCTGGGCGGAGAGGACGAGGCGCGCAAAGGCCTGCTGGAAAGCCTGGGGCGCATCGTTGCCATCGACAGCCAGCGTGAACATGCCTGGTTCGAGGGCAATCGCGGGCGCCAACGTGCCCGTGCCATTCGTGGCCTTAGCCAGAAACTGATGGTGCTGTTGCGTATTTCCCGTTCGGTGCGCCGCCAGTGGCGGCAACTGGATGAGGGTGAGATCGAGCACCTGACGCCTTGGTTGCAGGAAGTGCGCACGCTGCTGGCCCAACCCGATCAGCCCAGCCTTTTGGTGTTGCGTCAGCGTATCTGGGATGCCGCCCACGATGAGCAGATCAGTTCGGCGGAGCACTTCTGCCTGGCGCGCATGGCCCTGCTATTGGACTATGCCATGGCCGCCAGCCAGGCACTTGAGGATGTGGAGGCGGGCAGGGCGCCCAAGGACGTGTCCCAGGGGCTGGCCGCGCACCGAGACTGGTCGCTGGCCTTGCTGTTCGGCTCGCGCAGCGCGCTGGCCTTCCTGGTAATGAGTGGTTTCTGGCTGGCCACGGCCTGGCCTTCGGCCCCGGGTGGCCTGGTGCTGACCTGCGTGGTCTGCAGCCTGTTCGCCAGTCGCGAGAACGGCGCACAGATTGGCCTGAGTTTCCTGCGCGGGATATTCCTGGCGATACCGGCGGCGTTTGTGGTCGGGCAGATCATGCTGCCGCAATGGAGCAGCTTCGCCATGCTCTGCCTGGGCATGGGCGTGCCACTGTTTCTTGGTGCACTGGGCATGGCCCATCCTCGTACCGGGGCTACGGCCACTTCCTATTGCCTGCACTTCATTGTGCTGGTGTCGCCGCTCAACGCCATGCAGTTCGGCGTGGCGACCATGCTGAACAGTGCCCTGGCCATGCTGGTGGGGGTGTCGGCAGCGGTCATGGCCTTCCGCTTGCTGGTGTTCCGCCACCCGGCCTGGCTGGGCCGGCGCTTGCGTGCGGCCACGCAGAACGACCTGGTGCGCCTGACTCGGCGCGACCTGCGAGGGGCTGACAGCTGGTTTGGCGGGCGCATGGCCGACCGGCTGATGCAACTGGCGCGGCATGCCAGTGAATTGCCGGAAGGCGAACGCAAACGCTGGGATGACGGCCTGCACGGGCTGGATATCGGCGACGAACTGGTACACCTGCGCATGTGCCTGGCGGTCGCCCAGGCCCCTTTGGGGCGGGCCGAGCGCGAGTACCTGCAACACGTGGAGGCAGTGCTGGCCAAAGGGCCGGCTGCCGGGCGTGGGCAGCGGCTGGATGCTGCCAGTGAGCAGTTCATCGCTGCCTTGCGTCGGCAGCCAGCCAGCGACCCGCTTCGGCTGGCCGAGGGGGCGGTGCTGCAATTGCAGAAAAGCTGGGGCAAATGGTGCCGCTGGCAGGAGGACACCCATGGGTTTGCGTGAGTGGGAAGTGGGCGGTGTGCTGCTCAGCCCGTTTCTGCTTTATGTGTTGTTGGCGCTGCTGCTCACCGGCCTGCTGCGCCTGGTGGTGCATGCCACACCGTTGGGGCGCTGGATCTGGCATGAAGCGCTGTTCGACGCAGCGCTGTTCGTCTGTGTGCTGTTCCTGGTGGTACGCCTGTCTGGGACTTTATAAAGGAGTGTTTCGATGCGTGCGGCCGTACGTATTCTGGTGACCCTGTGTGTGGTGGCCCTGGCCGTGTTGGCCGGCTACCAGCTGTGGCAGTACTACATGCTCACCCCATGGACGCGCGATGCCCGTGTACGCGCCGATGTGGTGGTGATTGCGCCTGACGTGTCTGGCTGGGTTCGCGAACTCAAAGTCCATGACAACCAGCAGGTCAAGGCTGGCGACTTGTTGATGAGTATTGACCGCGAGCGCTTCCAGGCCGCGTTCGATCAGGCCAGCGCGGTGACCGAGACTCGCGCCCAGCAACTGCGCTTGCGCGAGCGTGAAGCAGCGCGGCGTACTGCCTTGGGGCCAGAGGCGATCAGTGCCGAGTTGCGTGAAAACGCCCAGATCAATGCCGCCATCGCGCGTGGCGAACTGCATGAAGCCGAGGCGCAGTTGCAGGTGGCCAGGATCAACCTGGCGCGCAGTGAGGTGCGGGCACCGCGCAGCGGGCATATCACCAATCTGCGTCTGGCCGAAGGCAATTATGTGAACACCGGGGAATCGGTGATGGCACTGGTGGATGATTCGACGTTCTACATCCAGGCCTATTTCGAGGAAACCAAGCTGCCGCGCATTCGCGTTGGGGACACTGTGAAGGTGTGGCTGATGGGCACGGGTGAACCGATGCAGGGACACGTGGAGAGCATCAGCCGCGGCATCACCGACCGCAACAGCAACCCGGACAGCCAGTTGCTGCCGGAGGTAGAGCCGACTTTCAACTGGGTGCGACTGGCCCAACGCATACCCGTGAGGATTCGCCTGGATCAGGTGCCGGAAGGGCTGACCTTGAGTGCGGGGATGACGGCGAGTGTGCAAGTGCACGAGGACCGCGACCCGCAGTGATGGTGCTGCCTCATTAGACAGAAATGAAATGTTCGAAGCGGTAAAGCCGGGTCGTGTGGTGAAGGCCGTACAGCTCGAGTTCGCCGACGACGTCGGTCAAACACGAAAAAACTTGGCGAGCGGCCGGCCAGTTGCGTTAGGCTGCCGTTGTGAGTTGCCCGACAGAGGTAACCCTTTTCCCGCCTGGCGTGCGTATCTTCCGATTTCATTGCGAGGTTACGTCATGGCCATCACTTCCCAGGATATCTGCAACGCCGCCGATCAGCTAAAAGGCTTTGTCGGTTTTCACGGCAAGCGCGGTGTTCATATCGTGCGTTTCTCCGAGGACGCGTTCGGCATGGACGTGGCCGACGCCAGTATCACCCCCTGCAGCGAGTTTGTCTGGCGGCCCGAGCAAGGGCAGCGCATGGTGTTGTGCCGCGAACGGCTGTCGCTGTTGTTGGATCAGCACGTGGATGACCGCTTGAACATTGGTGAACCGCTGCGCGCCTACCTGCGCCGCTGTGATCTGCCCGAAATCGTGGCGCAGCGCAGCCTGCAGCAGCACTCCCAGCCTTTTTAGGAGCAAGGCCACGTCTACAAGGGCTGTGCAGTGCTTTGGGAGGTTTGGTGCAATAACGCCGCCAACCCTGCGCTGTCCAGGGGCATGCTCAGGTAATAGCCCTGTACTTCATGGCAGCGGTCCTTTTCCAGCGCCTTGAGTTGATGTTCGCTTTCCACGCCTTCGGCTGTCACTGTCAGCCCCATCGCCTCGCCCAGGTTGATAATGGCCTGGACCACAGCGCGGTCGCTGCCGCCGTTGTTGTTCAGGCCGCTGATGAAGCGCTTGTCGATCTTGATGCTGTCGAACGGGTAAGTACGCAGGTAGCCCAACGACGAATAGCCGGTGCCGAAATCATCCATGTTCAGGCGCACCCCTAACTCCTTGAGCGACAGCATGGTGCCTAGCGCGCCCTCGATGTCGTTGAGCATCACATTCTCGGTAATCTCCAGTTCCAACCGCTGGGCGGGGAAGGCTGTGTCGAGCAAAATTTCGCGCACGTCGGCTACCACATCGCTGCGCAAGAACTGCGCAGGCGACAGGTTGACCGAAACCAGCACGTCGGCTGGCCAGTCATGGGCAGTGCGGCAAGCTTCGCGAAGCACCCAGCGGCCCAGCGCAACAATGATGTCGCTCTGCTCGGCCAATGGAATGAAGGTGTCCGGCCCCAGTAACCCTTCCTGTGGGTGCCGCCAGCGCACCAAGGCCTCGACCGCGACGATACGCAGGTCGTCGAGGCGGTAGCGCGGCTGGTAATGCAACTCGAACTCCTCATTGCGCAGGGCCCGGCGCAGGTCATTCTCCAGCTGGCGGCGATACTGGATCTGCTGGTTCATTTCGGCAACGAAGTAGCGCCATGTGTTCTTTCCATCGGCCTTGGCCTGGTACAGGGCGATGTCGGCGCAGCGGATCAGCTCCCCTGCATCGAAGCCCTGATTACGCGTCTGGGCAACGCCAATGCTGGCACCGATGTGCAGCGGCTGGCTTTCGAAGACGATGGGTTGCTGCAGCAGGCCGATCAGGCGCGCACAGAAGCGGTCGATCTCGCTGCTGTTGTCCATGCCGCTGAGTACCAGGATGAACTCGTCGCCGCCCAGGCGCGCGACCAGGTCGCCATCGCGGGTGGTGTCGCGCAGGCGCGTTGCAACTTCTTGCAGAACGGCATCTCCGGCAGCATGACCGAGCGAGTCGTTGATCGGCTTGAAGTTGTCCAGGTCGAGCAACAACAAGGTCAGCGGCGGTGAATCACTGCCGCGCAACAAGGCCTGCTCCAGGTGCCGGGCGAGCTTGTTGCGGTTGGCCAGCCCGGTCAGTGGGTCGTGCAGCGAAAGGTGCTGGATGCGCGCGTGGGCGTCGACTTCGTCGGTGATATCGCTGGCGGTACCCCGAAAACCGATGACCTTGCCATCGCGCCAGATAGCGCGGGCGGATATCCGGCAGTAGCGGTTCTGGCCATTCTGGTCGCGGTAAGTGCAGCGCAGGTTGGCCAATTGCTGCGGGTCAGCGGTAGCCAGGGCGTCGAGCCAAGGTGACAACGGCGTGGTGTCGCAGGCCAGCAACTGGTTGAGCGGGTGGCCCAGCCAGCCGTCCACCGGGTAGCCGGTGACGTTGGCGAAGCGTTGCGACAGGTAGGTCACCCGTTGGTGCCGGTCGGTTTCCCAGATCCAGTCGGATGCCGACTCGGCCACCGCGCGGAAACGCTGCTCGCTGGCCTCCAGGGCCTGGTTGCTTTGTTGCAGATGCACGAGCGTGAGGCCGATTGCCCGGGAGCTGCGCAAGGCATGACGGAACAGGTACAGCATCACCAGGCCAAGTATCAGTAGTGCGCACAACAGTGCTGGCAACACTGCCCGCAGCATCTGTTGCCCCGGCAGCGGGCTGTTCCAGGTCAGATGGTAGCCGGTGTCGCCCAGGTCGATGCGCAGGTGGTTGTGATCCTGCCTATCCTCCTTTTCCACGTGCATGCCGGTCAGGCCGGCGCCTTTGCCCAACTGCGCCAGTTTGCTTTCGGTGAGCTGGTCAATGAACAGCATTACCGGCGCCTGGCTCACCTCGCTGTCGGTAACCTCCCGGTCCGGGCGCACGGCTGCTGCACTGAGTGCGGCCGGCCAGCCATTGAACAGCACGAAACGGGTGACCTGCTCGCGTGAAATCGCCGCCGCGCGGGCCTGTTCGATGATCGGCTGCAGTGGTGTGTCTATATAGGTGTCGGCGCCTGCCTGGCTGAGCTGTCCTTTGAACAAGGCATAGGTGGTGCGGTCGTTTTCCACTACGAACACCCCTTCGTAGCCGCTGGCGCTGTACAGCGACTCGCCTATGTTTTTTTCCTCGTAGGCCCATTGCCAGTCGGCTTCGCCCGACAAGTGCTCGAAGGCTGCATCCCATACGGCATAGCTGGACAGAAACTGGCGCGAGGCGAGCAGCCGTTGTTCCAGCGCCTGGTTCGCATGGAAGGCGCTACGCTGGCGCTCCTGTTGGTCGAGCGTGCGGGCGATATTGAACAGAGCGCCGAGAATGATCAGGCAAGCCAGGCCGAACACTGCGCTGAAACCGGCAATGAGGTGGCGCACCTGAAAGCGCGGTGTGGGGCTAGCGGGTGGAAGCTTGGCGGTCCTGGCCATGCGCGAGCGGCTCCTTCAGGCAACCTCCCGCCAGGCAGTCAGGAAGGAGGTTCAATCAGGATAGGCCAGCCTGAGCGCGGCAGCTTCACCACGGGCAAAATTGACCTGATCGCGGCCAGCGTGCTTGGCGATGTACAGCGCCTTGTCCGCCTGTTCGAGCCAGTGCTCGGGGGACTCGAGGTTGGCCTCGAAGGGTGACAGGCCGATACTCAGGCTGATGCGCAGGTGCGGTAACTGTGGGTTGCGGTAGCTGGAAACCCGCTCGCGCAGACGCTCCATGGCTTGGCAGGCCTGGGCTTCGCTGGTTTCGGGCAGGATCACGCAGAACTCGTCGCCGCCGTAACGTCCGGCCTGGTCGCCCTCGCGCAAACTGCGCCGCAGCTCAGCACTGAGCTGGCGCAGTACACAGTCGCCGACCACATGGCCAAAGGTGTCGTTGATGGTCTTGAAGTGATCGATGTCGATCAGGGCAATCACCGCGTGCCCCTGTTGTTGCTTGCACGCCTGGAACTTGAGCTGCAGCAGGTCCTTCCAGGCACCGTGGTTGAACAGCCCGGTCAGGCTGTCGGTCAGGCTCAGGGCGCTCAGCCGGCGCTTGTGGTCGCCCAGCTTGATCGCAAGCTGGTAGCACACCCAGCCCAAGGCCAGCGGGTACAGCGCCAGCATGGGCAGGCACGCATAGACCTGCAGGGGCGTGGCGGTCAATTGCAAGCCAGGGCCGAGCAGCAGGATGGCGGCGAGCATGCCAGCCAGTTGCGCGAGCACCCCGCGAAAGACCATGCGCTTGCCACCGGCGGCGACGTTGTTCATCGTCATCATCGCCAGCACGGTCACGCTGGGCAGCGGGTTGAAGTGCATGGCGGCGGTCCAGAACCCGCCCATCAGGGAGTCCAGCAGGAGGTTGCGCTGTTCCGCCTGGTAAGGCGTTGTCGAGCGGGCAGCCCACAGGTAGGCCACGTGCGGCCACAGTAGACCATTGAACAGTACCAGCAGCCATGCCCAGGAGGGGGGCGACAGCGGCGCAATGGCCGCCATGACAGTGAACAGGCCGATTCCCAGGCCAATGACCCGCGGCAGGTAGATGCGCTTGACGAATGAAAGTCCTTTGCCGTTGCGGTTATCCATAGTGCTCACAGTTTTCTGTCGGTGTACCGTTCATCGCATAACACGCATGAATATTGTTGAACAGTGTGTCATCGGCGAGAAATGACCTTGCAAGCCAATTCACGGTTGATTCGATCACTGTGGTGGGCAGCCGATTACCAGGCTCAGGTGCGACTGAGCGCGCCGCGGACGGGGGCGGGGCAACCTGGAGTCACCGCATGGCGGGCAGAACGGATGTGTAGCCCTGGCCCGTGAGTAAGCAGGGCCAGGGGCATGAGCTCACTGTAGCAGCACGCTGAGTATCATTTTGGCTCATGTCTGCTGCGCGCGGACTGGGGCTGGTCGTCGTTAAGAAGCCGCGAGGGTGGTTTGCCACTGTCACTGCGCACTTGTGCATGGCTGATCAAGGCGAAGATGAAACTGCCACCGATGATGTTGCCCGCCAGCGTCGGTAGTGCAAATTCCAGCCAGAAGCGGTTCCAGGTTTCGTCGCCAGCCCACACCAGGTAGGACACTTCGACTGACCCCACCACTATATGAGTGAAATCGCCAAGGGCCATCAGGTAGGTGATCATCAGAATGATCCAGATCTTGGCGTGCTCCATTGAAGGGATCATCCAGACCATGGTGGCAATCATCCAGCCTGAGACTATGCCCTTGGCGAACATCTGGCTGATGTCGTTCTTCATTACCTTGCGACCGACCTCCAGAAATGCAACATCGGTCTTGCTGTCGAAGATCGGCAGTTCCAGCATCACCCAGGCTACCAGCAGGGTGCCTGCCAGGTTGCCAAGCAACACCACGCTCCAGAGGCGTAGCAGTCGTCCGAAGTTGGCCAGCGTAGGGGCGGTCATGACGGGCAGCACGGCGGTGAGCGTATTTTCGGTGAACAGTTGCTGGCGTGCCAAAATCACGGCAAGGAAGCCCGCACTGTAGCCAATGCTGGCGACCACCTGGGCACCATCGCCTTCCGGCAGGCGGGCGTAGAATAGCCCCATGGCCATCAACGACAGCCCCATGGACAGGCCGGCGGCAAGTGCCGACCACCACAACGCGGCAAGTGTACGTTCCAGCTCCTGGTCGCCCTGGTAGCGAATGATTTCGTGCAGCACAGCCGCCCGCGGCGGTTGGCTGTGGCTGACTTCCTGCTCTTCATCTGCAGAGAGGCCGGGGGTTTTCTCGCTTTGCCCATTGCTCATGGCCGCTACGCTCCGTGGTGTGTTTCTTTACAGATCCACGGCGCTTTCATTAGTTGCCGGTTAGCGGCAAAACGGTGATGGAAAAGTTTTTCAGAACAAGGTGTTGACTCTGATTTCAAAGCGCGTATTATTCGCCTCCTCGCAGCGATGAACGCTTCGGGGCAAGCGGTAAGTTGTTGAAGTTGTTAGCTTTCGAAAGGAAGTGGTGGTAAAAAACTTCAAAATAAACGCTTGACAGGCTCTGAGGAAAGCGTAGAATGCGCGCCTCGGTTGAGACGAAAAGCTCT
>NZ_JAUHUI010000013.1:0-139376 GCF_030418155.1 Pseudomonas sp. 2,4-D | reverse complement strand
AACCCGCTCCTACAGGGGTATGCGCCCCCTCGTAGGAGCGGGTTTACCCGCGAAGAGGCCGGCACAGGCAGCAACAGTTTTCAATGCTGCTCGCCCGCCCGCTTCAACAGCTTCTTGCACCGCTCCGACAAATGCACCACGCGCAAATGCTTGCCCGCCTTGGCATAGCGCTCGCGCAGGGTTTTCAGCGCCGCAACGGCCGAATAATCGACAAAGCTCAAATGCTGGCAATCCAGCGTGACCTGGGCCGGGTCCCCGGCCGTGTCGAACTGGTTGAGGAACGAGGTGGTCGAGGCAAAGAACAGCGTGCCATGCAGTTGATAACGCTTGCCGCCCTCGGCGTCCTCATGGGTGTCGGCATACAGCTCCCGCGCATGCTGCCAGGCAAAGTTGAGCGCCGCGATGATGATCCCGAACAGCACTGCCATGGCCAGGTCGGTGAGGACCGTGACCACGGTCACCGCAACGATCGCCAGCACATCATTCACCGGCACCTTGTGCAACACCCGCAACGACGCCCAGGCAAAGGTCTGCTGAGCCACCACGAACATCACCCCGACCAGCGCCGCCAGTGGAATACGCTCGATCAGCGGCGACAGGAACAGCACGAACAGCAGAATCATCACCCCGGCCACTACCCCCGACAACCGGCCCCGGCCATTGGAACTGAGGTTGATCACCGTCTGCCCGATCATCGCGCAGCCGCCCATGCCGCCGCACAGGCCCGACACCATGTTCGCAGCGCCCAATGCCACACACTCGCGGTCCGGGAAGCCACGGCTCTCGGTGATTTCGTCGGTCAGGTTGAGGGTGAGCAGGGTTTCCAGCAGGCCGACCATGGCCATCAGCACCGCGTAAGGCGCGATGATTTTCAGGGTTTCCAGATTCCAGGGCACATCCGGCAGCGCCAGCCCCGGCAGGCCACCGGCGATGTGCGCCATGTCGCCCAGGGTGCGGGTAGGTAGCCCGAGCATGTACACCAGCAGGCCAACACCGAGGATCGCCACCAAGGCCGGCGGCACCGCACGGGTCAGTTTGGGCAGCACATAAACCACCGCCATGGTCAGCGCCACCAGGCCGATCATCAGGTACAGCGGCGTGCCACTGAGCCAGTGTTCGCCGTCCTTGAAATGCTCCAGCTGAGCCATGGCGATGACGATGGCCAGGCCGTTTACGAAGCCAAGCATGACCGGGTATGGCACCAGGCGCACCAGTTTGCCCAGGCGCAGCAGGCCGAACAGGATCATGACCACACCGCCCAGCAACACCGTGGCCAGCAGGTACTGCACGCCGTGCTGCACCACCAAGGCGACGATCACCACCGCCATCGAGCCGGCAGCGCCTGAGATCATCCCCGGCCGCCCGCCGAACAGCGCCGTCAGGGTACAAATGATGAACGCACCATACAGGCCCATCAGCGGGTTGAGATGGGCCACCAGGGCAAAGGCGATGCACTCGGGGACCAAGGCGAACGAGGTGGTAAGGCCGGCGAGCAAGTCGGCGCGTAGTCGGGCGGGCTTCATGGGCTTCCTGTGGTGCAGTCCTGACGGACGTTAGAAAAACGAGGGGCGCGATGTTACGGAATTTGTCTGACAGCGGCCACTGCTCAACGCACACGTTCAAGGCTCTGCACGGCCAGGTCCAGCGCACGCTGCATGTCCAGGCGCGCCGAACGCCCCAGGTCCGGGTCGTTCAGGCGGCCGCCACGCTCCGAGGGCAGGATCGGCGCCGTCAGGTCTTCGGCATCCATCGCTTCGAAATCCTGTTCGGCGCCCAGGGTCAAGGCACTGCGCCGCAACAGCATGCGCACCTGTTCCGGGGTAAGTGCCGGGTTGATTGACAGCATCGTCGCCACAGTGGCAGTCACCAAAGGTGTCGCGTACGACGTGCCACAATGCGCAGCCTCGGCAGAAACCGGGCGTATGCAGGCAGCAGCACTGACATCCACGCGCATGTCGATATTGGAACTGTGACGCTTGCGCACATGATCGTGGGCTTCAACTGCCGTAGCCTTGTCACTGCGCTGATGCCCGCCCACCACCAGCAATTGTTCGGTGATGAACGACGAAGGCAGGCGATATTCATCGGTCCCCGACCAGGACGCACCATTGCCCGCCGAATTCACCACCACCACCTCAGGGTGCGCCTTGCGCAGCCAGAGGAAGAACTCCTCAAGCAACTCCTCGTAGCCGCTCATTGCCAGCCCGGAGCGCACCAGCGAGTCGACCTCATCACCCTTCACATTGCGTGCCCCGACCCGGTGAATGCCCCAGCTCCAGTTCAGCACCCGCACGCCATCTTCGACCAGGTTCACCGAGGCAGCGATGTTGGCGGTGATACCGGCATCCGAGTTGCGCTCTACCACCACCTCGAAGCCAGGGCTGTGCTTGCCCAACCCCTGCAAAAAGCCCTCACCCTGCGCAGCGAGAATGCCTGCGACATGGCTGCCGTGGCTTGCCTGGCGATTACCGTCGCGAGCGTAGAGGCATGTCTGGCCTCGTTCGCAGCCCCCTCGATAATGGCTGAACCTTGGGGCGTCGAAGTCCACTTCACGCTCGACTACCCCGACCCGCACGGGCTTCACCGGCAAGCCAGATGCGGCAATCCGGCGCCGGTAGAAATACAGCGCGTCCATGAAGCGGTTGGCGGCCCATTCGTCCGCCTGGTCGATGGCTTGGGTGCTGCGCCCATTGCCCTCCTCCCCGCGCTCGGGGGCGGACTCTTCGACAATCACGGCATCCACGCTGACTTCACTGCCCATGCGCAGGACCATCGCATCGCGCTGCACCAGGTCCTCTACCGGCAAGCGCAGCTGGTAGACATTCAGCGGCGGTATGGCACCGACAACCTGGGCGCCGTATTTACCGGCGATGCGCCGGGCCTCGCCGAGGCCGTCGTATTTTTCTTCGATCAACAGGCTGACCAGATCGACATAGGTGGTCAGGCCGTCCATGTTCTTCGCCACTTCATCGGGCCCTGCGGCGATCACATGACTGCGTTGGCGGGTCAGCCATACCGGGTTGCTGGTACTGCCGCCATCGGCCAGCCAGAGCGGGGCACTGCGCTGGGCTTCTCTTGCCAGCTTCAGCGTCAGCCGGTCACCTTGCCGCCCAACATTGGCGTCTGACAGCTGCACACCGCCCAACCATACCGTTGGCAGGTTTGCCCCGAGCCCCTCGGCACGCAGGCACCATTGCTGCTGGCTGTCGCTGAACAAGTCGCCGCAACGCTGCAGCTGCTTGATGCGCAGCGTGTCCGCTGCAGCCTGTGCACCCAGACTGCAAAGCCATAACAGCAAGATCAGGACACCGTTCATGCAATCACCCCACGCGCTCCCTGTGAGTGCGACTTACGGGGCACCTCAAAGGTTCACCTGTGGCTGGCAACTGCCTGGTCGCGGGCGAGCCATTCGGCCATGGAAGTATCCTCCAACGCGTACTCGCCACGATTGGCCTTCCATACCAGCTCCTTGTCGCGCAGGGCATCGAGGGCCTTCTGTACGTTTGCCGTGTTGACTTTGGCTACCGCCTGGGCCAGCTCCAGCTTGCGGCTGACCTCAACCAGGGTTTGCTCGGTAAACGGGGAAAACGGCTGCCGGCCCAGCGTGCGCTCGGCCATGACCTCTAGCACGGCCTGCTGCAACGGCGTAAGTTCGTTCCAAGCGCTTTCGTAGTCACTCCACACCCCGGCTTGATGGTTCAGCGCCCCATTGCGCAGCAGTTCACCCAGGTTGCCCGCCTCACCCAGGCCGACGCTAACTTCGGCCAACAGTTTGTTGAGCATTTCCGGGCGCCGGCCGACCAATTCGAACGCGTATGCCAGGTCCTCTACCTTGAACTGGTTACTGTCGGCCAGGCGACGGTTCCACAAGGCGGTGATGAATTCGACATATTCACGCCCCAGCAACGGAAAGGGCGTGATGCTGGCACCAAAGAATGGCTGCTTGCTCTTGAGTACCAGGTTGGCCAGCTTGTCGCGACTAGAGCCCGTGAACACCAGGCGCAAGCCATCCGGACGGTCGCCACGGTTAAGGTGGTCACGCGCGGCTTTCAGCGCGAACATCGCATTGAGGCCATCTTCGCTGTTAAGGGCGTGCTGAGCCTCGTCGATGATCAGCACTACCAACTGCCCTGAGACTTGATGCAACACGGCAAGCGCCTGGGCCAGGGTAGTACCCGCAGGCAATTGCGGGCGGGTGAAATCCCAGCTCAGGGTGCGCAGCAGGTTGATCTTGTCGATACCGGCCTTTTTCGCGGTCCTGGCCAGCGCACCTTCGAATCTGGCCAGCGCAGTACCGATGGCGCCACTGATGAGCTGCGCAGGGGCGGCGTCGCGATCCGACCACAGGTCGACGTAAACCGGTAGCCAGCCGCGCTGTACGCATTCCGGTATGAAGTCGTTGTTGAGGAAGGTGCTCTTGCCCGTACGCCGGGGCGCGGCCAGGAACATGCCCGAGCTGTAATCGACCAACGACTCGCCGGCCAAGTCTTGGGCCAGTGCGTTGGCCAACTGATTACGGCGTAGGAGCGGGCGAACGGGAGACATGCAATTAACCTCATTTATCTTGCCTACTATAATTTATAGCCTACAAGATAAATCAGGATAATACGACTGTCTGCCACCGTGCCGACGTGATCCAGATCCGGCAAAAAGTCAGCAAATTTGCCATCATGTTGGTTCCACCTGCGGAGATCATGGACATGCCGCTACGCCCCCTTTTCGCCTCCCTGTTGCTGGTCGCCAGCCTCACCGCCCATGCCGCCACCGAGGTGGTGCCACTTCAGCATCGCAGCAGTGCCGAACTGCTGCCCGCCCTGCAGGCCTTCATCGGCAAGGACGGAACGGTCAGCGCCTTCGAGAACAAACTGATCGTCAACGCCAGCCCCGAGCGCATCGACGACCTGCGCGCCCTGCTGCAACAGCTGGATACCGCGCCCAAGCGCCTGCTGATCAGCGTCGACAACAACGACAGCAATTTCCAGGACAACCGCGGCAACGCACGCGTCATTCACTACGGCACCAGCAACCGCGACGGCGGCATGCAGCAGGTACAAGCCAGCGAAGGGCAACCGGCACTGATCCAGGTAGGCCAGAGCATCCCCATTACCAGCACCAGCACAGACGGCTATGGGCGCATTCAGAGCAACACCGAATACCGCAACGTGACCCAAGGCTTCTACGTAACCCCGAGCCTGAGCGGCGAAACGGTTCGTCTGGAAATAAGCAGCAATAATGACCGCATCAGCCATGAACGTGCAGATGTAGTGAAAGTACAAAGTACCGACACGACAGTCACTGGCAAGCTCGGCGAGTGGATCACCCTAGCGGGGTTCAACCAGCAGAGCCAAGCCGACCGCAGCGCGTCAAGCCATACGTACGGCACCCAACGGGGTGAAAACATGACATTGCGGGTCAAAGTCGACCTTGTCGACTGATCCCAGGCAATTCAAGGCTTCGACCAAAGGCCTTGAAACTGACTGCCAAGTCGCATTAGACCAAAGATGTAGTAAGGACAAAAAAGCACTACAAAACATTTGACAGGGTCTTTTTCCCAAGGGCATGATGGCCTCGCTCCCGCTAATCAGGGGCCCTGGCAAGGGCCTTCGGGGCGCGCTCCTTCCACCCCAGGAGGCGCCTCGTGTCTATACGGCCCACAAGGCGGTTCGACGGGATTGCGACTGCAACGAAGAAGTTGTCCCGAGGGACGGAAGCGCATCACCGCAGTACTGGCAATCGCGTAGCACCGCAGCAAGGCAACCACGAGCCGACCTGCCGGAGCGCACCTTCGCCTGGCCTGCCCACCCTTCCCCTTCGAGCCTTCGCGTTCGCCGCCGCAAGCCTGCGAACAGGACAGCCGCCAGGCACCTGATCTGCCCAGAGCATCAGCACAATTAACCCAAGATCGATGCGACGAGGTTTATTTCCATGGCACTGACACGCGAACAGCAAATTGCAGCCCTCGAGAAAGACTGGGCCGAGAACCCGCGCTGGAAAGGCGTGACCCGTACCTACACCGCCGCTGATGTCGTTCGCCTGCGTGGCTCCGTGCAACCTGAGCACACCTTTGCCCGCCAGGGTGCAGAAAAACTGTGGAAGCTGGTTACCGAAGGTGCTCACCCGTCCTTCCGCCCCGACAAAGATTTCGTCAACTGCATGGGCGCCCTAACTGGCGGCCAGGCTGTACAACAGGTCAAGGCCGGTATCCAGGCCATCTACCTGTCCGGCTGGCAGGTTGCCGCCGACAACAACTCGGCCGAGTCGATGTACCCTGACCAGTCGCTGTACCCGGTCGATTCGGTACCGACCGTGGTCAAGCGCATCAACAACGCGTTCCGCCGTGCCGACCAGATCCAGTGGAAAGCCGGCAAGAACCCGGGCGACGAAGGCTACATCGACTACTTCGCGCCCATCGTGGCCGACGCCGAAGCCGGTTTTGGCGGCGTATTGAATGCCTACGAGCTGATGAAGAACATGATCGAAGCAGGCGCCGCCGGCGTGCACTTCGAAGACCAGCTGGCCTCGGTTAAAAAATGCGGCCACATGGGCGGCAAGGTGCTGGTACCGACCCAGGAAGCCGTACAGAAGCTGGTAGCAGCGCGCCTGGCCGCTGACGTGTCGGGTGTGCCGACCATCATCCTGGCCCGCACCGACGCCAACGCCGCCGACCTGCTGACCAGCGACTGCGACCCGTACGACCAGCCGTTCGTGATTGGCGAGCGCACCCGTGAAGGCTTCTACAAGGTCCGTGCCGGCCTCGACCAGGCCATTGCCCGCGGCCTGGCCTACGCCCCGTACGCCGACCTGATCTGGTGTGAAACCGCCAAGCCAGACCTGGACGAAGCCCGTCGCTTCGCCGAGGCGATCAAGAAGGAGTACCCGGACCAGATCCTGTCGTACAACTGCTCGCCTTCCTTCAACTGGAAGAAAAACCTGGACGACGCCACCATCGCCAAGTTCCAGCGCGAATTGTCGGCCATGGGTTACAAGCATCAGTTCATCACCCTGGCCGGCATCCACAACATGTGGCACGGCATGTTCAACCTGGCGCACGACTACGCCCGCAACGACATGACCGCCTACGTGAAGCTGCAGGAGCAGGAATTCGCTGACGCCAGCAAGGGCTACACCTTCGTGGCGCACCAGCAGGAAGTGGGCACTGGCTACTTCGACGACATGACCACCGTGATCCAGGGTGGCGCTTCGTCGGTGACTGCGCTGACCGGTTCGACCGAGGAAGAGCAGTTCCACTGATAGTGGGTTGCGGTTGAACAAAAGCCCGGGGCTTGAGAAAGCTCCGGGCTTTTGTTTTGCCAATGCCTGTCGATACAAGCCATAGCGAAATCCATGATCAGGGCCATGCTTTCTCCGCAAAGACCACGGAAAACAGCCAGGGCTAATGGGCTCTTCTCATGCAGAGCCTAGTATTATTGCCAGTTTTTCAGTCCCACACCTTCTGAGAGGCTAGCGACTCCCCCAAACAGGAGTCGCATCATGCCAACCATCCTCAACGCTGGCGAGCTGGACCCAGCGTATGCGTCGCAAGGCCGTTTTTCGCACCCAAAGTACGACCATCTCGGCCCGATTGCGATAATCGAATCAACTCAAAAAACACTTATTTCCTCGGCGCCCCGAAACGCGACAGCCCTCAAGCTGCTATGCCTTGAGCCTGACGGTACGCTTGACCTCGAATTCGGTTCGCAAGGTGTCACAACGATCGAATATGAAGGTGCCCTGCGGGTCTTGCTGTCTGAGATCATTACGGATGAAGCTGGGCGAATATTTGTGGTAGGCGACTACAACTACGCCCAGAATTCATATCACCCCATCGTCGTTCGCTTGCACGCCAATGGAAAGCCCGACACCAGTTTTGGCGAGGACGGGAAGCCCTATCGGATTTATCCTTCGGTCAGCTCCACAACCAAGGCCTGGCCGACCGGTTTGGCATCGCCCAGCAAGTACAGCAGTTCGTCTTCCCACGACAACGACGGCGCGGGCATACGGAACGGAGTGCTCTACTTCCGCTCGCGCGACCACGTTGTTGCAATCACGCTGAAGGGGGACCTGGCTACCGACTTCAATGGCACAGGCTACTGGCGCGCTGCGCACGGTAACGACCCAGTACTGCTGGGGGGCACTGGCACTGAATGAACATGGTATTTATGCGGCGTACGCGCCCTTACTTACTGAAGACTTCAAGAACCACGTCATCGTGACCCGCCTCGATGAGCACGCCAAGATCGACAGGACATTTGCCGACGGTGGTTATCTGCACCTGCATACGCCAGGCCACACGCTGCGTCCTGCGCTGCTCAAGCAGTCAACCTCCAATCATCACTTCGTGCTGGCGTGCCACACCGACATCAACACTTACGATGAGGGTACCGCGCTCATGTCGTTTAACAGCGACGGCACGCTGAACAACGGTTTCAATGAAGGGAGACCCGTCATTGTCGAAAAGACCCCATCGGTAATAGCCTCCGCGTTAGATCTGTCCTTTGACGCCAGATCCGGCAACGCCGAGAAAATTTACCTGACCGTGCTTTATGAAAATGCAGAATCAGAGGGCCATTTTGTCACTCTGCGCTTCAACAGCGACGGCAAACCTGACCATGATTATGGCGCCAGTGGCTGGGCCTTCGTCGGAGAGCGCGGGATGGCCTCATGGATCCGCTGCCAACGCAATGGTCAACCGCTTGTCGCCTGCAATCTCAAGCTTCCGACAGATACCAAAAACGGCTTCTACGTGGTACGCCTCGGCGCCTGAAACAAAAGCGGGGCCGATCGGCGACAAGGAAGAACAGTTCCACTGCTAGTGGGTTGCTGTTGAACAAAGGCCCGGTGCTTGTGAAAGCACTGGGCCTTTGTTTTTTTGGGGGGCTACCCATTGCCCAATCCCCTGAAATTTCTCGGCTACCTGGCCCGGCCCTTGTCTCACACTAATCAGCTTGACGCTTCAGGTGTTCTGCATCCGAATGCGTCAGGGCGACATGGTGCCTGTCGTAAGGTTTGCGGTGCCGCGCGAGCGGCGCTCTCCCGCAGGCGCCGCATACCTGTCACCAAACCTATGCCCCCCTACAATCCAAAGGCATGACCAGCAAAACCCAGGATCAGGTCTATGCTTGAGGCAGCGCAGCAGCAAGGACCTCTGCCAAGCGACCTGATGATTCTCGCCCTGGCTGCCGCCGCTCTCTATATATACGCCCCGGCCATCAACACCACGCTCTGGCGCGCCTTGGCCTGCAGCGGTTTGGCGGTGCTCGGTGCCGGCCTGCTCGTGAGCTCAGACAGCCTGATCGGCATCGAACGCTTCGCCAGCCCGTTCGCCGCCGCACTGCACCTGATCATCCTCGCTTGCTGGCTAGACCAATGGGCCATCGCTTCATCAGTCGGTCATCGCTCCACCAATAAAGTATTGACCCAGAGCGGTGCGCGCAGTGTCGAGAGCTGCTAGAACAAGCGTTTTTTGCATTTGCAAGTAGGGGGAGTCGCCAGATGAACTTTACAAGGCACAGAACAGGCAAACTCAAAGGCAGCAAGCCAAATGATATTAATTATCATTACGTAACTTGCTATTCGTTACCGTCCGCAAGAAACATAATTGACAAAACCGCACGCAATGCCCGAATTTCAAGGCCCTCAGCCAGTTACGAAGGTTTTTTGTACTTAATCCTACGAATAAATTTGCGACAGAAATTTTACTTGCACCAGGTTTACCCATAAAATCAGCGGGATTGATTCGGCTGCGACATTTGGTCACTGCATGTGCGACGCCAAGTCGCCGCTCTACACTTATTTCAGACTGCAGAGCTGGGTCTCTGTATAAGGATTTCTAGCATGTCCGATTCGGCAGGACTCATCGCCCACAACTGGGGCTTTGCCATCTTCCTCCTGGGTGTCGTCGGCCTGTGCGCCTTCATGCTCGGCCTGTCCAGCCTGCTCGGTAGCAAGGCTTGGGGCCGCGCCAAGAACGAACCCTTCGAATCCGGCATGCTGCCCGTCGGCAGCGCCCGCCTGCGCCTGTCCGCCAAATTCTATCTGGTCGCGATGCTGTTCGTGATCTTCGATATCGAAGCCCTCTTTCTCTTTGCATGGTCTGTGTCCGTCCGCGAAAGCGGCTGGACCGGATTCGTCGAAGCACTCGTTTTCATAGCAATTCTGTTGGCAGGTCTTGTCTACCTATGGCGCGTCGGGGCACTTGATTGGGCTCCCGAAGGTCGCCGCAAGCGGCAAGCGAAGCTGAAACAATGAGGCTTTGGCATGCAATACAATCTCACCAGAATCGATCCGGATGCGCCCAACGAGCAGTACCCGGTCGGTGAACGGGAAACCGTCACCGATCAACTGCTAGAGGACCAGGTCCACAAGAACATCTTCATGGGCAAACTTGAAGATGTGCTGCGTGGCGCGGTCAATTGGGGCCGCAAGAACTCCCTCTGGCCGTACAACTTCGGCCTGTCCTGCTGCTACGTGGAAATGACCACGGCCTTCACGGCACCCCACGACATCGCCCGCTTCGGCGCCGAAGTCATCCGGGCCTCGCCGCGTCAGGCCGACTTCATGGTCATTGCCGGTACCTGCTTCGTCAAAATGGCGCCGATCATCCAGCGCCTGTACGAGCAGATGCTCGAGCCGAAATGGGTCATCTCCATGGGTTCGTGCGCCAACTCCGGCGGCATGTACGACATCTACTCGGTCGTTCAGGGGGTCGACAAGTTCCTCCCCGTGGACGTCTATGTGCCTGGCTGCCCGCCACGCCCTGAGGCTTTCCTGCAAGGCTTGATGCTGTTGCAGGAGTCGATCGGCCAAGAACGACGCCCGCTTTCCTGGGTTGTTGGTGATCAAGGTATTTACCGTGCCGAGATGCCAGCCCAGAAAGACCTGCGTCGTGAGCAGCGCATTGCAGTAACCAACCTGCGCAGCCCCGACGAAGTCTGATCCAGCGACCTGCCGCCCGCTCCCGAAGGAGCCGGCGGCCTGGCTTCATTCTTAACGTTGACCCAAAGCGACCGAGACCATGACAGCGGACAACGCTATTTTCATTCCGCCCTACAAGGCTGACGACCAGGATGTGGTCGTCGAACTGAACAACCGTTTTGGCGCCGACGCATTCGTCGCCCAGGAAACCCGCACCGGCATGCCCGTGCTGTGGGTAAAACGCGCCCAGCTCAAAGAGGTGCTCAGCTTCCTGCGCGGCGTCGCCAAGCCTTACAGCATGCTGTACGACCTGCATGGCGTCGACGAGCGCCTGCGCACCCAGCGCCGTGGCCTGCCAGCCGCCGATTTCAGCGTGTTCTACCACCTGTTGTCGATCGAGCGTAACAGCGACGTGATGATCAAGGTGTCGCTCAGCGAAGGCGACCTGAACCTGCCGACCGTGACAGGCATCTGGCCAAACGCCAACTGGTACGAGCGCGAAGTCTGGGACATGTTCGGCATCGACTTTGCCGGCCACCCGCACCTCAGCCGCATCATGATGCCGCCGACCTGGGAAGGTCACCCGCTGCGCAAGGACTACCCTGCCCGTGCGACCGAGTTCGACCCCTACAGCCTGACCCTGGCCAAGCAGCAGCTTGAAGAGGAATCGGCTCGCTTCAACCCGGAAGCCTGGGGCATGAAGCGTCAGGGCGCCAACGAGGACTACATGTTCCTCAACCTCGGCCCCAACCACCCTTCGGCGCACGGTGCGTTCCGTATCGTCCTGCAGCTGGACGGTGAAGAAATCGTCGACTGCGTACCGGACATCGGCTACCACCACCGTGGCGCCGAAAAAATGGCCGAGCGCCAGTCCTGGCACAGCTTCATCCCCTATACCGACCGTATCGATTACCTCGGTGGGGTGATGAACAACCTGCCGTACGTGCTTGCGGTGGAGAAGCTGGCCGGCATCAAGGTGCCGCAGAAGGTCGACGTGATTCGCATCATGCTGGCCGAGTTCTTCCGCATCACCAGCCACCTGCTGTTCCTGGGTACCTACATCCAGGACGTCGGCGCCATGACTCCGGTGTTCTTCACCTTCACCGACCGCCAGCGCGCCTACACCGTGATCGAAGCGATCACCGGTTTCCGCCTGCACCCGGCCTGGTACCGCATCGGTGGCGTCGCCCACGACCTGCCACGCGGCTGGGACAAGCTGGTCAAGGACTTCGTCGAATGGCTGCCCAAGCGCCTCGACGAATACACCAAGGCCGCCCTGCAAAACAGCATCCTCAAGGGCCGTACCATCGGCGTTGCCGCGTACAACACCAAGGAAGCGCTGGAATGGGGCACCACCGGTGCCGGCTTGCGTGCCACCGGTTGCAACTTCGACCTGCGTAAAGCCCGCCCTTACTCCGGCTACGAAAACTTCGAGTTCGAAGTACCGCTGGCCCACAACGGCGATGCCTACGATCGCTGCATGGTCCGTGTCGAGGAGATGCGTCAGAGTATCCGCATCATCGACCAGTGCCTGCGCAACATGCCGGAAGGCCCGTACAAGGCGGATCACCCGCTGACCACGCCGCCGCCGAAAGAGCGCACCCTGCAGCACATCGAAACCCTGATCACGCACTTCCTGCAAGTCTCGTGGGGCCCGGTCATGCCGGCCAACGAGTCGTTCCAGATGATCGAAGCGACCAAGGGCATCAACAGTTACTACCTGACGAGCGATGGCGGCACCATGAGCTACCGCACCCGGATCCGCACCCCGAGCTACCCGCACCTGCAGCAGATCCCTTCGGTGATCAAAGGCAGCATGGTCGCCGACCTCATTGCGTACCTGGGCAGTATCGACTTCGTTATGGCTGACGTGGACCGCTAAGCATGAACAGCACGCTTATCCAGACAGACCGTTTCGCCCTGAGCGAAACCGAGCGCTCGGCCATCGAGCACGAAATGCATCACTACGAGGACCCGCGCGCGGCGTCCATCGAAGCCCTGAAGATCGTCCAGAAGGAACGTGGCTGGGTGCCGGACGGCGCCATCTACGCCATTGGCGAAGTGCTGGGCATTCCGGCCAGCGACGTCGAGGGTGTCGCCACCTTCTACAGTCAGATCTTCCGCCAGCCGGTCGGCCGCCACATCATCCGCGTGTGTGACAGCATGGTCTGCTACATCGGCGGCCATGAGTCGGTCGTCAGCCAGATCCAGAGCGAGTTGGGCATCGGCCTGGGCCAGACCACCGCCGACGGTCGTTTCACCCTGCTGCCCGTGTGCTGCCTGGGCAACTGCGACAAGGCCCCGGCACTGATGATCGACGACGACACCTTCGGTGACGTGCAGCCGGCTGGCGTTTCCAAACTGCTGGAGGGTTACGTATGACCATTACTTCCTTCGGCCCGGCCAACCGCATCGCGCGCTCGGCCGAAACCCACCCGCTGACCTGGCGCCTGCGTGACGACGGCGAGCCGGTCTGGCTGGCCGAGTACGAATCGAAGAACGGCTACGCCGCAGCCCGCAAGGCGCTGGCGCAAATGTCCGCCGACGACATCGTGCAAAGCGTCAAGGACTCCGGCCTCAAAGGCCGTGGTGGCGCAGGCTTCCCCACTGGCGTGAAGTGGGGCCTGATGCCCAAAGACGAATCCATGAACATCCGCTACCTGCTGTGCAACGCGGACGAAATGGAGCCGAACACCTGGAAGGACCGCATGCTGATGGAGCAACAGCCCCATCTGCTGGTCGAGGGCATGCTGATCAGCGCCCGCGCCCTGAAGGCCTACCGCGGCTACATCTTCCTGCGTGGCGAATACACCACCGCAGCGAAGAACCTCAACCGCGCCATCGATGAAGCCAAGGCCGCCGGCCTGCTGGGCAAGAACATCCTGGGCAGCGGTTTCGATTTCGAGCTGTTCGTGCACACCGGCGCCGGCCGCTACATCTGCGGTGAAGAAACCGCGCTGATCAACTCGCTGGAAGGCCGCCGCGCCAACCCGCGCTCCAAGCCGCCCTTCCCTGCCGCCGTTGGCGTGTGGGGCAAGCCGACGTGCGTGAACAACGTCGAAACCCTGTGCAATGTCCCGGCCATCGTCGCCAACGGCAACGACTGGTACAAGTCGCTGGCACGCGAAGGCAGCGAAGACCATGGCACCAAGCTGATGGGCTTCTCCGGCAAGGTAAAGAACCCAGGCCTGTGGGAACTGCCATTTGGCGTTACCGCGCGCGAGTTGTTCGAAGACTACGCCGGTGGCATGCGCGATGGCTTCAAGCTCAAGTGCTGGCAGCCAGGCGGCGCCGGTACCGGCTTCCTGCTGCCTGAGCACCTCGATGCGCAAATGTACGCCGGTGGCATCGCCAAGGTCGGCACCCGTATGGGTACGGGCCTGGCCATGGCGGTCGACGACAGCATCAACATGGTGTCGCTGCTGCGCAACATGGAAGAGTTCTTCGCCCGCGAATCGTGCGGCTGGTGCACACCATGCCGTGACGGCCTGCCGTGGAGCGTGAAGATGCTGCGCGCACTGGAAAGAGGCCAGGGCCGTGCCGAAGACATCGAGACGCTGCTGGGGCTGGTCAACTTCCTCGGCCCAGGCCGTACCTTCTGTGCTCACGCACCGGGTGCCGTCGAGCCGCTGGGCAGTGCCATCAAATACTTCCGCTCGGAGTTCGAGGCCGGTGTGGCGCCTGACAGTGCTGGCAGCCTGCGCCCGGACCTGGCGAAGCCCATCCAGGCCGGGCCGATCGTGGTCGGCGCATAACAAGATGATTAGGCGGGTGGTCCGTGCCACTCGCCAGCTTACCGGCAGGCCCGAGCAATCGAGGCGTGTCGCAAGCTCACCGATTTCCATTAGCCACGCCCGCTCACGCGGGCCAACGAAGAACTTTGAACAATGGCCACTATCCACGTAGACGGCAAAGCGCTCGAAGTCAACGGTGCAGACAACCTGTTACAGGCGTGTCTGTCGCTCGGCCTCGACATCCCTTATTTCTGCTGGCACCCGGCGCTTGGTAGCGTTGGCGCCTGCCGGCAGTGCGCAGTCAAGCAGTACACCGACGAGAACGACACCCGTGGTCGTATCGTCATGTCCTGCATGACCCCTGCTTCCGACGGCACCTGGATCTCCATCGACGATGAAGAGTCGAAGGCGTTCCGCGCCAGCGTCGTCGAATGGCTGATGACCAACCACCCGCACGACTGCCCGGTGTGCGAGGAAGGCGGTCACTGCCACCTGCAGGACATGACGGTAATGACCGGCCACAACGAGCGCCGCTACCGTTTCACCAAGCGTACCCACCAGAACCAGGACCTCGGCCCGTTCATCGCCCATGAGATGAACCGCTGCATCGCCTGCTACCGCTGCGTGCGCTATTACAAGGACTACGCAGGTGGTACCGACCTGGGCGTATACGGCGCCCACGACAACGTGTACTTCGGCCGCGTCGAAGACGGCGTGCTGGAAAGCGAGTTCTCCGGCAACCTGACCGAGGTCTGCCCGACCGGCGTGTTCACCGACAAGACCCACTCCGAGCGCTACAACCGCAAGTGGGACATGCAGTTCGCCCCAAGCATCTGCCATGGCTGCTCCAGCGGCTGCAACATCAGCCCGGGTGAGCGCTACGGCGAACTGCGCCGTATCGAAAACCGCTTCAACGGTTCGGTCAACCAGTACTTCCTGTGCGACCGCGGCCGCTTCGGCTACGGCTACGTCAACCGCAAGGACCGCCCACGTCAGCCACAACTGGCCGACGGCACCAAGCTGGGTCTGGACGCCGCCCTGGACAAGGCCGCCGACCTGCTGCGCGGCCGTACCATCGTCGGTATCGGCTCGCCACGCGCCAGCCTCGAAAGTAACTACGGCCTGCGTGAGCTGGTCGGTGCCGACTACTTCTACTCGGGCATGGAAGCGGGCGAACTGGCCCGCGTACGCCTGGCCCTGAACGTGCTGAACAACAGCCCGCTGCCAGTACCGACCCTGCGCGACATCGAAGACCACGACGCCGTGTTCGTGCTCGGTGAAGACCTGACCCAGACCGCTGCCCGCGTTGCCCTGGCCGTGCGCCAGGCCACCAAAGGCAAGGCCGAGGCCATGGCCGAAGCGATGAAAGTGCAGCCTTGGCTCGACGCTGCTGTGAAGAACATTGGCCAGCACGCGCTGTACCCACTGTTCATCGCGTCCCTGGCTGAAACCAAGCTGGACGACGTCGCCGAAGAATGCGTACACGCCGCGCCGGCCGACCTGGCCCGCATCGGTTTCGCCGTGGCCCACGCCATCGACCCGAGCGCCCCTGCCGTCGCCGGCCTGGACGACGAAGCCAAGGCCCTGGCCCAGCGCATCGCCGACGCCCTGGTCGCCGCCAAGCGCCCACTGGTCGTTGCCGGTACGTCGCTGGCCGACCCAGCGCTGATCGAAGCCGCCGCTAACATCGCCAAGGCCCTGAAGCTGCGCGAGAAAAACGGCTCGCTGAGCCTGGTGGTACCTGAGGCCAACAGCCTTGGCCTGGCCATGCTCGGTGGCGAGTCGGTCGATGCCGCGCTGGATGCGGTCATCAGCGGCAAGGCCGATGCCATCGTGGTGCTGGAAAACGACCTGTACGCCCGCGTACCGGCCGCCAAGGTCGACGCAGCCCTGGCTGCGGCCAAGGTGGTGATCGTTGCCGACCACTCCAAAACCGCCACCGTCGACCGCGCCCACCTGGTGCTGCCGGCCGCCTCGTTCGCCGAGGGTGACGGTACCCTGGTCAGCCAGGAAGGCCGTGCCCAGCGCTTCTTCCAGGTGTTCGACCCGCAGTACCTGGACAGCAGCATCCTGGTCCATGAAGGCTGGCGCTGGATGCACGCCCTGCGTGCCACCCTGCTGAACAAGCCGGTCGACTGGACCCAGCTGGACCACGTCACCAGCGCCTGTGCCGAAGCCGCCCCGCAACTGGCCGGCATCGTCAACGCCGCGCCAAGCGCCGCGTTCCGCATCAAGGGCATGAAGCTGGCCCGTGAGCCGCTGCGCTACTCCGGCCGTACCGCCATGCGCGCCAACATCAGTGTGCACGAGCCGCGCACCCCGCAAGACAAGGACACCGCGTTCGCCTTCTCCATGGAAGGCTACTCGGGTTCGGCCGAACCCCGCCAGCAGGTGCCGTTCGCCTGGTCGCCGGGCTGGAACTCCCCACAGGCCTGGAACAAGTTTCAGGACGAGGTCGGTGGCCACCTGCGTGCCGGTGACCCAGGCGTACGCCTGATCGAGTCGCAAGGCGACCGCCTGAACTGGTTCAATGCCATTCCGGGGGCCTTCAACCCGGCCCGTGGCACCTGGACTGCCGTGCCGTTCTTCCACCTGTTTGGCAGCAAAGAAAGCTCCTCGCGCGCCGCCCCGGTCCAAGAACGCATCCCGGCTGCCTACGTGGCCCTGGCCAAGTCCGAAGCCGACCGCCTGGGCGTCAACGAGGGCGCCCTGCTGAGCCTGAACGTCGCCGGTGTGGCCCTGCGCCTGCCGCTGCGTATCAATGAAGAGCTGGGCGCTGGCCTGGTCGCGTTGCCGAAAGGCCTGGCTGGCATTCCGCCTGCCATCTTCGGTGCATCCGTCGAAGGTCTGCAGGAGGCAGCACAATGAGCTGGTTCACCCCCGAAGTGATCGATGTGATCCTCACCGTGCTGCGGGCCATCGTGGTCCTGCTGGCGGTGGTGGTCTGCGGCGCCCTGCTCAGCTTCGTCGAGCGCCGCCTGCTGGGCTGGTGGCAGGACCGTTACGGCCCTAACCGCGTCGGCCCGTTCGGCATGTTCCAGATCGCTGCCGACATGCTGAAGATGTTCTTCAAGGAAGACTGGAACCCGCCCTTCGTCGACCGCGTGATCTTCACCCTGGCACCGGTAGTGGCCATGAGCGCCCTGCTGATCGCCTTCGTGGTCATCCCGATCACCCCGACCTGGGGCGTTGCCGACCTGAACATCGGCCTGCTGTTCTTCTTCGCCATGGCCGGTCTGTCGGTCTACGCGGTGCTGTTCGCCGGCTGGTCGTCGAACAACAAGTACGCCCTGCTGGGCAGCTTGCGTGCTTCGGCACAGACCGTGTCGTACGAAGTGTTCCTGGGCCTGGCGCTGATGGGCGTGGTGGTGCAGGTGGGCTCGTTCAACATGCGCGACATCGTTGAGTACCAGGCGCAGAACCTGTGGTTCATCATTCCGCAGTTCTTCGGCTTCTGCACCTTCTTCATCGCTGGCGTCGCCGTGACTCACCGTCACCCGTTCGACCAGCCGGAAGCAGAACAGGAACTGGCCGACGGCTACCACATCGAGTATGCCGGCATGAAGTGGGGCATGTTCTTCGTCGGTGAGTACATCGGCATCATCCTCATCTCGGCGCTGCTGGTAACCCTGTTCTTCGGTGGCTGGCACGGCCCGTTCGGCATCCTGCCGCAACTGTCGTTCCTGTGGTTCGCCCTGAAGACCGCGTTCTTCATCATGCTGTTCATCCTGCTGCGCGCCTCGATCCCGCGCCCACGCTATGACCAGGTGATGGACTTCAGCTGGAAGTTCTGCCTGCCGCTGACCCTGATCAATTTGCTGGTGACCGCTGCGATCGTGCTCTACAACACGCCAGCCGTCGCGGCCCAGTGAGGATTTGACCCATGTTCAAGTATATCGGCGACATCGTTAAGGGCACCGGCACCCAGCTGCGCAGCCTGGCAATGGTGTTCTCCCACGGGTTCCGCAAGCGCGACACCCTGCAGTACCCCGAAGAACCCGTGTACCTGCCGCCGCGCTACCGCGGCCGCATCGTCCTCACCCGCGACCCCGATGGCGAGGAGCGCTGCGTAGCGTGCAACCTCTGCGCGGTGGCCTGCCCGGTTGGCTGCATTTCGCTGCAGAAGGCCGAGACAGAGGACGGCCGCTGGTACCCGGAGTTCTTCCGCATCAACTTCTCGCGTTGCATTTTCTGCGGCCTGTGTGAAGAAGCGTGCCCGACCACCGCGATCCAGCTGACTCCGGATTTCGAAATGGCCGAGTTCAAGCGTCAGGACCTGGTGTACGAGAAAGAAGATCTGCTGATCTCCGGCCCCGGCAAGAACCCTGACTACAACTTCTACCGTGTTGCGGGTATGGCAATCGCTGGCAAGCCGAAGGGCTCTGCACAGAACGAAGCCGAGCCGATCAACGTGAAGAGCTTGCTCCCATAAGGACAGAAAGATGGAATTCGCTTTCTACTTCGCATCCGGGATCGCCGTGGTCTCCACCCTTCGGGTGGTAACCGGCACCAACCCCGTGCACGCCTTGCTTTACCTGATCATTTCGCTGATTTCCGTGGCCATGATCTTCTTCGCCCTGGGTGCGCCGTTTGCCGGCGCCCTGGAAGTGATCGCCTACGCCGGCGCCATCATGGTGCTGTTCGTGTTCGTGGTGATGATGCTCAACCTCGGGCCAGCTTCGGTCGCCCAGGAACGGGGCTGGCTCAAGCCCGGCATCTGGGCCGGGCCGGTGATCCTCGGCGCCCTGCTGCTGGCGGAGCTGCTGTACGTGCTGTTCGTCACCCCGAGTGGGGCCGGCATCAGCGGTACCACCGTGGGCCCGAAAGAAGTGGGTATCAGCCTGTTCGGCCCTTACCTGCTGGTGGTCGAACTGGCGTCGATGCTGCTGCTGGCTGCAGCCGTCACCGCCTTCCACCTGGGCCGCAACGAGGCGAAGGAGTAAATCATGGGTGCTATCCCTCTCGAGCATGGTCTGGCGGTCGCCGGCATCCTGTTCTGCTTAGGTCTGGTTGGCCTGATGGTCCGCCGCAACATCCTCTTCGTGCTCATGAGCCTGGAAGTCATGATGAACGCCTCTGCCCTGGCGTTCGTCGTCGCCGGTGCCCGTTGGGTCCAGCCCGACGGCCAGGTGATGTTCATTCTGGTGATCAGCCTGGCAGCCGCCGAGGCCAGCATTGGCCTGGCCATCCTGTTGCAGCTGTATCGCCGCTTCCACACTCTCGACATCGATGCTGCCAGTGAGATGCGCGGATGAACCTTCTCTTCCTGACTTTCGTCTTTCCCCTCGTCGGCTTCCTGCTGCTGTCGTTCTCGCGTGGACGGTTCTCGGAGAACCTGTCCGCCCTGATCGGCGTCGGCTCGGTAGGCCTGTCGGCCGCCACGGCCGCTTACGTCATCTGGCAGTTCAACGTCGCCCCGCCTGAGGGCGGCGCGTACAGCCAGCTGCTGTGGCAGTGGATGTCGGTGGACGGCTTCGCGCCGAACTTCACCCTGTACCTGGACGGCCTGTCGGTCACCATGCTCGGCGTGGTGACCGGTGTCGGCTTCCTGATCCACCTGTTCGCATCCTGGTACATGCGTGGCGAAGCCGGCTACTCGCGCTTCTTCTCGTACACCAACCTGTTCATCGCCAGCATGCTGTTCCTGGTCCTCGGCGACAACCTGCTGTTCATCTACTTCGGCTGGGAAGGCGTGGGCCTGTGCTCGTACCTGTTGATCGGTTTCTACTACAGCAACCGCAACAACGGTAACGCGGCACTCAAGGCATTCATCGTCACCCGTATCGGCGACGTGTTCATGGCCATCGGCCTGTTCATCCTGTTCGCCCAGCTGGGCACCCTGAACGTGCAGGAACTGCTGGTGCTGGCACCGCAGAAGTTCCAGGCTGGCGACACCTGGATGGTACTGGCCACGCTGATGCTGCTGGGTGGTGCGGTCGGTAAATCGGCACAGCTGCCACTGCAGACCTGGCTGGCCGACGCCATGGCGGGCCCGACTCCGGTTTCGGCACTGATCCACGCCGCAACCATGGTGACCGCGGGCGTGTACCTGATCGCCCGTACCAACGGCCTGTTCCTGCTGGCGCCGGACATCCTGCACCTTGTAGGTGTGGTCGGTGGCGTGACCCTGGTACTGGCAGGCTTCGCTGCGCTGGTACAGACCGATATCAAGCGTATCCTCGCCTACTCGACCATGAGCCAGATCGGCTACATGTTCCTGGCCCTGGGCGTGGGTGCCTGGGACGCGGCGATCTTCCACCTGATGACCCACGCCTTCTTCAAGGCCCTGCTGTTCCTTGCCTCCGGTGCGGTGATCGTTGCCTGCCACCACGAGCAGAACATCTTCAAGATGGGCGGCCTGTGGAAGAAACTGCCGCTGGCCTACGCCAGCTTCGTGGTCGGTGGCGCGGCACTGGCGGCCCTGCCGATCGTGACCGTAGGCTTCTACTCCAAGGACGAGATCCTCTGGGAAGCCTTCGCCAGCGGCAACACCGGCCTGCTGTATGCCGGCCTGGTAGGCGCGTTCATGACCTCGCTGTACACCTTCCGCCTGATCTTCATCGCCTTCCACGGCGAAGCCAAGACCGAAGCCCATGCGGGCCACGGCATCAGCCACTGGCTGCCGCTGGGCGTGCTGATCGTGCTGTCGACCTTCGTCGGCGCCTGGATCACCCCGCCGCTGGCCGGTGTGCTGCCGGAAAGCGCCGGCCATGCCGGTGGCGAAGCCAAGCACGCACTGGAGATCACCTCGGGTGCCATCGCCATCGCCGGTATCCTGCTGGCCGCCCTGCTGTTCCTGGGCAAGCGCCGCTTCGTCAGCGCCGTCGCCAACAGTGGCATCGGTCGCGTCCTGTCGGCCTGGTGGTTCGCTGCCTGGGGCTTCGACTGGATCTACGACAAGCTTTTCGTCAAACCGTACCTGCTGATCAGCCACATCCTGCGCAAGGACCCGGTTGACCGCACCATCGGCCTGATTCCTCGGATGGCGCGTGGCGGCCACGTGGCCATGAGCAAGACCGAGACTGGCCAACTGCGCTGGTACACCGCCTCTATCGCCGTGGGTGCCGTGCTGGTGCTCGGTGCCGTGGTAGTGGCTGCGGTATGACTATGAATCTTGCGACTTTGCCAAAGGAAACCAACCCGTCATGATTTTGCCTTGGCTGATCCTGATCCCCTTCATCGGCGGCTTCCTGTGCTGGCTGGGTGAGCGCTTCGGCGCCACCCTGCCGCGCTGGATCGCGCTGCTTACCATGTCCCTGCTGCTTGGCATCGGCCTGTGGCTGTGGGGTACCGGCGACTACACCCTTGCTCCCGCACCGGGTGCCGAACCGGCCTGGGCACTCGAATACAAAGTCGAGTGGATCAAGCGTTTCGGCATCAGCATCCACCTGGCCCTGGACGGCCTGTCGCTGCTGATGATCCTGCTCACCGGCCTGCTCGGTGTGCTGTCGGTACTGTGTTCCTGGAAAGAGATCCAGCGCCACGTCGGCTTCTTCCACCTCAACCTGATGTGGATCCTCGGCGGCGTGGTCGGTGTGTTCCTGGCCCTGGACCTGTTCCTGTTCTTCTTCTTCTGGGAAATGATGCTGGTGCCGATGTACTTCCTCATCGCGCTCTGGGGTCATAGCTCGGCAGACGGCAAGAAGACCCGGATCTACGCGGCGACCAAGTTCTTCATCTTCACCCAGGCCAGCGGCCTGATCATGCTGGTGGCGATCCTGGGCCTGGTGCTGGTCAACTACAACACCACTGGCGTGCTCACCTTCAACTACAGCGACCTGCTCAAGGCCGAGTTGCCAGCCGGTGTCGAGTACGTGCTGATGCTGGGCTTCTTCATCGCCTTCGCGGTGAAGCTGCCGGTGGTGCCGTTCCACTCCTGGCTGCCTGACGCTCACGCCCAGGCACCGACCGCAGGTTCGGTGGACCTGGCGGGTATCTTGCTGAAGACCGCGGCCTACGGCCTGCTGCGCTTCGCCCTGCCGCTGTTCCCGAACGCCTCGGCCGAGTTCGCGCCGATCGCCATGACCCTGGGCCTGATCGGTATCTTCTACGGTGCCTTCCTGGCCTTCGCCCAAACCGACATCAAGCGCCTGATCGCCTTCTCCAGCGTCTCGCACATGGGCTTCGTGCTGATCGGCATCTACTCCGGCAGCCAGCAGGCCCTGCAAGGTGCGGTGATCCAGATGCTGGCCCACGGCCTGTCGGCTGCGGCACTGTTCATCCTGTCCGGCCAGCTGTACGAGCGCCTGCACACCCGTGACATGCGCCAGATGGGTGGCCTGTGGCATCGCATCGCTTACCTGCCGGCCATCAGCCTGTTCTTCGCAGCGGCATCGCTGGGCCTGCCCGGCACCGGCAACTTCGTCGGCGAGTTCCTGATCCTGATCGGCAGCTTCGTGCATGTACCGTGGATCACCGTGATTGCCACCACCGGCCTGGTGTTCGGTTCGGTGTACTCGCTGATCATGATCCACCGCGCCTACTTCGGCCCGGCCAAGACCGACACCGTGCTGGCCGGCATGGACGGTCGCGAACTGATCATGGTTCTGGGTCTGGCGGTATTGCTGATCCTGCTGGGCGTGTATCCGCAGCCGTTCCTCGACACCTCTGCCGCCACCATGAGTGGTGTGCAGCAGTGGCTCGGATCCGCTTTCACTCAACTCGCTTCGGCCCGGTAAGAGCGCTATGGAATTCACCACTCAACACTTCATCGCATTGGCGCCGATGCTGATCACCACCATCACCACGGTGGTGGTGATGCTGGCGATCGCCTGGAAGCGCAACCACTCGCAGACCTTCCTGCTGTCCACCGTGGGCCTGAACCTGGCCCTGCTGTCGCTCCTGCCGGCGCTGAAGGTCGCGCCGCTGGCGGTCACCTCGCTGATCACCATCGACAAGTTCGCCTGCCTGTACATGGCGATCATCCTCATAGCAACGCTGGCCTGCGTCACCCTCGCCCACGCTTACCTCGGCGAGGGCTCCAAGGGTTTCCCGGGCAACCGTGAAGAACTGTACCTGTTGCTGCTGATGTCGGCCCTCGGTGGCCTGGTGCTGGTCAGCGCCAACCACCTGGCCGGCCTGTTCATCGGCCTGGAGCTGCTGTCGGTACCGGTCTACGGCCTGGTGGCGTATGCCTTCTTCAACAAGCGATCACTGGAAGCCGGCATCAAGTACATGGTGCTGTCGGCCGCAGGCTCGGCTTTCCTGCTGTTCGGCATGGCCCTGCTGTACGCCGACGCCGGCAGCCTGAGCTTCGACCAGATCGGCAAGGCCCTGGCTACCACCAGCATGCCAAGCCTGGTGGCCCAGCTGGGCCTGGGCATGATGCTGGTCGGCCTGGCCTTCAAGCTGTCGCTGGTACCGTTCCACCTGTGGACCCCGGACGTGTACGAAGGCGCTCCGGCGCCGGTCGCCGCGTTCCTGGCAACCGCCAGCAAGGTAGCAGTATTCGCCGTTGTCGTACGCCTGTTCATGCTCTCCCCTGCTGCCAGCAGCGGCGTGCTCAGCACCGTACTGGCGGTGATTGCCGTAGCCTCGATCCTGATTGGTAACCTGCTGGCGCTGACCCAGAGCAACCTCAAGCGTCTGCTGGGTTACTCGTCCATCGCCCACTTCGGTTACCTGGTCATCGCGTTGGTCGCCAGCAAGGGCCTGGCCCTGGAAGCCATGGGCGTTTACCTGGTCACCTACGTGATCACCAGCCTGGGCGCCTTCGGCGTCATCACCCTGATGTCCTCGCCATACGGCGGCCGTGACGCCGATGCCCTGTACGAGTACCGCGGCCTGTTCTGGCGCCGCCCGTACCTGACAGCGGTACTGACCGTGATGATGCTGTCGCTGGCGGGTATCCCGCTGACCGCCGGCTTCATCGGCAAGTTCTACATCATCGCTACCGGCGTCGAATCGCACCTGTGGTGGTTGGTCGGTGCGCTGGTGATCGGTAGCGCCATCGGCGTGTACTATTACCTGCGCGTCATGGTTACCCTGTACCTGGTCGAGCCGAACCTGCGTCGTCACGACGCCCCGCTCAAGTGGGAACAGCGCACCGGCGGTGTCATGCTGCTGGCTATCGCCATTCTCGCTTTCGTACTGGGTGTGTACCCGCAGCCCCTGCTGGAACTGGTTCAGCAAGCGGGCCTGCAACTGATCGGTTGATCACCCCGGCAGCCCCGGTAACAGAAAACACCCCGCCTAGGCGGGGTGTTTTTTTATCTACACGTTTTTCTACCTGCGCCCAATGGTGCCTCACTCACTCGGGCAGCCCTGGCCTGCGCCCGGCAACGCGGCCTTGCGCAAATCACCATTGGCCGAAGGCAGGTACACTTCCGGGTTGGGCATGCCGCTGGGGGAGAGTTCATGGGTCATTTCGAATTCGGCGCGCACTGACCAGCCACACGCCTCGGTGGTGCATTGCAAATAAGCGATTCGCAGGAAAATATGGCGCCCTTCGCTAGTACGTATGCGCATCCGGCTGTGGCAATGCGGGCAAACCAGCTTGTAAGTACTCACGGCAAGTACCTGCTAGCATTGCCCAGGCTAGCCTGTGTATCAGTATTGGCTGCAACTGTGGGTGTATTCTTCAATTTGATGGTTCTCATTGCAGAAGTGCTCCTTAAAACGCAGGGCTGTATTCATAACGAGTAGTTTAAGCCCATGGAATATCATTAAACCAGTCATGGATATTTGTTATGAGTACTCACATACTTGCTGAGGTGCTCACGCGCCTTAAGCTTCTCACTGGCGCAAACACTGATGCCGAGCTGTCACGTGCACTGTCGGTCAGCCCGCAAACGCTGAGTAGCTGGAAGGTTCGCGAAAGCATCCCTTACTCACTTTGCATAGACATCGCCAAAAAGCATGCATGCTCACTGGACTGGCTATTGCTGGGCCAAGCCGAGCACAACCCCGCCGGCCCAGATGATGCGGGCTGGGAGTGCGAGATGCTCGAACGGCTGCGCACGCTCTCGCACAGCGACCGCCAGGCCATCCTGCTGTTCATCAAGGACAAGCAGCGCATCCAGCAGTTGGAACAGCAACTGAGTGAGCTCGGCGGCGCAACCAATGGCTAACCCCGACGGCGCCAGCGCTGGATAAGCTCGCGCGGGTCAAGTGTATCCAGCCAGACCATGACCTTGAGGCTGATGGGGATCACCACTACAGCGGCCACGAATGCCGCCATGCCCCGGGTCAGCAATGGCACCAATGACGAAACCAGTGGCTCGAACAAATGGCCCACACCCACGGTCACGAATAGCAGCAGCAGTTTCTTGGCCAGCGTCAGGCGCCTGGCCTCACTGGTGATCAATCGATCGCGTGCCGCGCTCACCAACAATGCTCCCAGCAGCGCGGCGAACAGCACATCGCCATCCACCCCCAGGAACGTCACCAATGCCGGAGCCAGGTGGTCGAAAACAGATCGCTCAGGCATGCACTTGCCCTCCGCGCGGAACAGGCAGGCAGGCGGTTGAACCCAGGCTATACATGACCGCCGCTTCGACAAAACGGATGTAGCACACCCGCAAGGCACGCCCATGATCATGCCCGGCCACATCCTCGAGCCGCTTGTAGCCCCGCGCTCGCAGCACTGACCGCCAGCGGGCGAATTCCCGTGCTGCTTCGATGGCTGCGCAGCGCGCGGCCACTTCCAAAGCAGCGTCACTGACAGACCGCGGCAGTTGCAGGTGCTCACGCAACCTGCCCAGATCCACCCGCGGCCAGAACGGGTCGTGGCAATCGGCAAAGCGCGGTAGCCGAGGATCGTTGCTCATGCGCTACCCCCTTACTGCTCGGCCAGCATGCCGTAGCGAATGGCCTTGATCACAGCAGCCACCCGGGTAGGCACTTCGAATTTGCGCAGGATGTTGGACACGTGAAAGTTCACCGTCGACTCCTTGCATTCAAGGATCTGGCCGATCTCCCACGAGCTCTTGCCATAAGCACACCACAACAGCACTTGCTGTTCACGTGGCGTCAGGCGAACCGGGGCGTCCGCCAAGGGTTGCTGCGAGTGTCGAGCGTTGTCAGTCATGTTTGAACTCCACGGGTGATTGAGCGAGGCATTGCTGCCTACTTGCAGTCACCTTACGAAGCACAGGCCACCCACCTCCACCGCCGTGGTTTGTAAAGAACTTTCGTACAAGACCGCATGACGAAGGTTACGCACGATTTGCTGACTTTCTGCGTGCTCCAAGCCGCATTTCGCTCGTCTCAACGCCGTTGTCCATTCGCCTTTCGCCTGGAGTCGTACAATGCGTTCCGATTTACCCCTCTCGTCCTGCCTCGGTCTGCTGGCGGCCTTGGCTGCCACTCAGCCCGCCCTGGGGGCATCCTCGGTCGAATTGGGCCGAGTGCTGATCACCGATGAGGAGCAGAACGAGCTGACGGCAGCCAGCGAGCGCCTGCGTGAAATACCGGGAGCCAGCAACCTGGTGGACATGCAGCGCGTAGGGCAAGGCCGAGTGGCCAGCAACCAGGACGTGCTGGCCTACCAGCCTGGGGTATTCGCCCAATCGGCAGGCAACGACGGCATCAAGCTGTCGATACGCGGCTCGGGCCTCAACCGTGCGCCAGGGGCGCACGGTTCCGGTGTCTACACCATGTTCGACGGCCTGCCGTTGACTGGCCCGGGCGGCACGCCTTACGAATTGTTCGAACCCCTGTGGCTGAGCCGTGCCGAAGTGCTGCGTGGCGCCAATGGCTTTGACCAAGGCTCCCTGGCCTTGGGCGGTGCGATCAACTACGTCACCCACACCGGCTACGACGCGCCTGCACTGCAAGTACGCTACGAGGTCGGTAGCCGCGGCTACCAGCATCGGCACATCAGTTCGGGCCAGGTGCTGGGCAATCTCGACTATTACGTGGCCCTGACCGATTCGGAATATGACGGCTACCAGGCGCACAGCAGCGGCAGCGCCAAGGGCATTGCCGCCAATGTCGGTTACCGCTTCAACCCCAACCTGGAAACCCGCTTCTACCTGCGCTATCGGGAAACTGAAAACGAACTGCCAGGCCGCCTGACCAAGGACCAGATCAAGCACCACCCGCGCGCGGCCAACCCCAACTATCTGGCACGCGACGACAGCCGCCCGCAACCAGGCAGCACCTGGGTGGGCAACAAGACGACCTTCTACCTCGACGACGAGGCACGCCTGGAAGCCGGCCTGGTCTATCACGACTACCCGATGGACCTGCGCGAAGGCCCCATGCGCCTGAAGGTCGCCTACACCGATGTCAGCGGCACGCTGAACTATTTCCGCCGCGACACACTGTTCGGCCGCGAGAGCAAGACCACCGTCGGTTGGCGTACCACCAAGCACCTGCCCAACAGCGGCGCTTCGCAATTTACCCGCAATGGCGATGTGTTTGGCGAGCGCACCCGTGACTTCACCTACCAGGGCTCGGACACCGTGCTGCATGTTGGCAACGACCTGGAACTGGTCCCCAACCTGTGGCTGAGCACCGGCCTGGCCATGATCTACACGCGCCGCGAAAGTGACGTGACCTACCCCGCTGAAGGCGGCAAGGTGAGCATGCATGACTGGGACTATGCCCCCCGCCTGGGGCTGCGCTACGACATCCGCCCGGACTTGCAGGTGTACGGTAACCTGAGCCGCTCGGTAGAGCCGCCCCACCCGTGGTCGCTGATCTGGAGCGCGCCCAGCACAGGCGGCAAGCAGATCCAGCCGATCGAGATGCAAAACCAGACAGCCACCACCCTCGAACTGGGCGCCCGTGGCGACTCGGCCCTCGGCCGCTGGGACCTGGCCTGGTACTACTCGCAAGTACGCCACGAACTGCTGGCCGTTGAGGTAGTGCCAAATTTCACCTCGGAATTCAACGCCAGCGCTACCGTGCACCAAGGCGTGGAAGCCGGCCTCGACAGCACCCTGTGGGAGCGCGCGGGCACTGGAAAGCTGAGCTTGCACCAGGCCTACACCTTCAGCGACTTCCACTACCGTGATGACGACACGTTTGGCGACAACCGTCTGCCCGGCATCCCCATGCACTACTACCAGGCCGAGCTGCGCTATGACTGGCCGAGCGGCTTCTATGCCGGGGTCAACACACAAATGGCTTCGAAGGTGCAGGTGGACTACGCCAATAGCTACCACGCCGATGAATATGCCTTGCTCGGCGCACGCGTTGGCTGGGACTCACCGAAACAGGACTGGCAGACCTGGCTGGACCTGCGCAACCTGACCAACCAGCGCTATGCAGCGACCGTGACGCCGGCCTACAACGACGCAGGCAAGGACAATGCCCGTTCGACACCGGGCGAAGGGTTTGGCGTATATGCGGGGGTATCCTACAGCTTCCGCTGACGGGTAGGAGCGGGTTTACCCGCGAATGCGTCGGCAAAGTCAATGACGCATTCGCGGGTAAACCCGCTCCTGCGGGGGGGGGCGCTGCACAGCATGATTCGGGGTTCAGACCGCCCTGTTCAACTTCACCCATGAAGCAAACTTGTCGACAAACGCCTGCAAGAACGGTCGCGTCTTATCGTTGAGCTTGCCCGAATCCTCGAACAAGCTCGCCGCACCGCCAAGGTAAGCCTCGGGCATCTGCATGCAGGGCATGTCGAGAAACACCAGCGACTGGCGCACCGCATGGTTGGCGCCAAAGCCACCAATCGCCCCCGGCGACACACTCACCACCGCCGTCGGCTTGCCGCTCCAGGCACTTTGCCCGTAAGGACGCGAACCCACATCAATGGCATTTTTCAGGCAGCCCGGCACCGAGCGGTTGTATTCCGGGGTGACGAACAGCACTGCATCACTGCGGCGGATCTCATCGCGAAAACGCTTCCAGGTTTCCGGCGGTGCCTCGGCTTCGATATCTTCGTTGTACAGCGGCAGGTCGCCAATCTCGACGATCTTCAGCGCAAGGCTGGACGGCGCCAGCTCCGAAAGTGCGCGGGCGACCTTGCGGTTGTAGGACTCCTTGCGCAAGCTGCCCACGACGACTGCTACCGAATACACCTGGCTCATGGCAATTCCAACCTTTGCGGGTTAATTAGACGTTGTAGTTATAGATGACCGTTCTCCGGCGCCTGAGTTTTTTTTCCGCAGGGCGAAAACTTCCGCATCTGTTTCACGGTCTATGCCTTCATACATTTCCTACGTAATTCAGAGGTTTCCACCCAAATGGCAGCAGTAATGGTCGGCCAATTCCACGCCCGTGACGCCGAAGGCCGCATCTACCCCGTGCACGAGTTTCAGGAATCCACCCTGCAACTCGACGGCAGCACGCTGGGCGCCCCCATCACCACCTACCGCCTGGCCATCGGCGACAAGGTCAACCACCTGGGTGAAAACCGTTTCGAGCTGGCACGTTCCGGCGTCGAGATCACGCGCATTCCGTGATGCAATCCACCGTGTAGCGGCCCCCTTCGTGCTGCAGGCCGTGCACATCGGCGACAAAGCCGGGAAAGCCCTGGTTGAATGCTCGGGCGAATGCCAGGTAATCAAGGATCGAGCGGGTCGCCTCGGTGAACCGCTCACCCGGCATGATCAATGGGATGCCAGGCGGGTACGGCACCAGCATCACCGCCGCCACACGCCCCAGCAGTGCCTCGATCGGCACCGCCTCCACTTCGCCACGCACCATCTTGTCATAGGCCTGGGCCGGGCTGACGGCCACCTCCGGCAAACGGGTGAACAGCCGCTTTAGCTGCTTGGCCGTGGCATTGGCGCGGTAGCAGTCATGTAACTGGTCGCACAGGTCGCGCAGGCCCATGCCCTGGTAGCGCAAGGCGTCGGCAGACCCCACACTGGGCAGGCAGCTGCTGATTGGGGTGTTGCCGTCATAGTGGCGCTTGAACTCCAGCAGCTCGGTGAGCAAGGTGCTCCACTTGCCCTTGGTGATGCCCATGGAAAACAGTACCAGGAAGCTGTACAGGCCCGTTTTTTCCACCACCAGCCCGCGCTCCCAGAGAAACTTGCTGACTACCGCCGCCGGGATGCCGCGCGCGCCCAGCACACCGTCTGCGCTCAGGCCCGGCATTACCAAGGTTACCTTCAGCGGGTCGAGCAGCACATAGTCGGTCACCACTTCACCAAACCCATGCCATTGCGCCCCCGGCTGCAGCAGCCAGTCCTGCGCGGCCAGACGGGGCATGCCCTCGGCACTTGGCGGCTGCCAGATGCTGAACCACCAGTCCTCTGCGGCAATGTGCTCACGCAGGTTGGCCAGGGCACGACGAAAACTCAAGGCCTCGTCGAACATCTCCTGCAGCAGCGAGCGCCCAGCCGGCCCTTCCATCATGGTGGAAGCCACATCCAGCGAGGCGAGAATACTGTACTGCGGCGAGGTAGAGATGTGCATCATGAACGCTTCGTTGAAACGGTCCCGGTCCAGCTGCCGCCTGGCACCGTCCTGCACATGAATCATCGAGGCCTGGCTGAACGCCGCCAGCAGCTTGTGGGTGGAGTGGGTACTGAACACCAGCGGGCTGTCTGCCGCGCAGGCGGTGCCCATGGCGTAGCGCCCGGTGAAAAAGTCGTGGAACGCGGCATAGGCAAACCAGGCCTCGTCGAAGTGCAGCACCTCGACACTGGCACCCAGGGCCTGCTTGATCAGCCCGGCGTGGTAACACAGCCCGTCGTAGGTGGAGTTGGTCACTACCGCCAGCTTGATACGCTGCCCCCGATCCCGGGCAAGGGGGTTGGCCTGAATCTTCGCGGCGATCGCCTCGGGGCTGAACTCGCTGAGCGGGATCGGGCCGATGATGCCCAGTTCGTTGCGCTCCGGGCACAGGTACAACGGGATGGCACCCGTCATGATGATCGCGTGCACCACCGACTTGTGGCAGTTGCGGTCCACCAGCACCAGGTCGTCACGGCCGACCATGGCGTGCCAGACGATCTTGTTGGCCGTGGAGGTACCATTGATGACGAAGAAGGTGTGGTCGGCGCCAAAGTTGCGCGCCGCCCTGGCCTCGGCTTCGGCCAGCGGGCCTGTGTGGTCGAGCAGCGAACCCAGCTCCGGCACGGAAACGGACAGGTCCGAACGCAGGGTGTTTTCCCCGAAGAACTGGTGAAAGGCTTGGCCTACCGGGCTTTTATGATAGGCCACACCGCCACCATGGCCTGGAGTGTGCCAGGAATAGTTGGACTGCGCGGTGTGCTGCACCAGCGCCTTGAAGAACGGCGGCAGCAGGCCGTCGAGGTAGGTGTGTGCAGCACGCGCTACCTGGCGGGCGAGAAACGGCACGGTGTCTTCGAACAGGTAAAGGATGCCACGCAGCTGGTTGAGCTCGCTCATGGCTTCGGCGGGGGCATTTTCCAAGGTCACCTGCTCGCCCAGGGCGAAGATCGGCAGGTTGGGTGCACGCAAGCGGGCCAGGCCAATCAGCTCGGCCATGTTCTGCAACAGATGGGTGTTCTCGCCAGCGCCTTCGGCCGCGATGAGCATGCAGGCCAGGCCGTGGTGGGTGGCGGCGACCAGCCGTGCTTCGGCGTGGTCAGCGGCGGCGAGAATGGCAAAGCCATCCTGGCGCAATTCCTCGGCGATGCCGCGCACACGCTCGCCAGCAACACTGTCGGCCTTGATGGCGCGGTGGACGATGAGGATCGGGAACTTGAGGTCCTTGTACATCAGGTGGCTACCTCCGAAGGACATGGCGTCCATTTCAGGGTAGTTGAGCCTTGTATTGCCTGTACTGGCCCTTTCGCGAGTGAAGCCGCCCCTACACCTGATTGGTGGTGGACACCTGTCGGTGATTGGACACAGGCGTCGTAGGAGCGGGTTTACCCGCGAAAGGGCCGGGCCTGCTGGCCAATCTGCCCCCCGCCATTCACCGCCGCAGGCGCCACCGTATTCGCGGGTAAACCCGCTCCTGCAACGATCTCCACTTCTGTTGCAGGGCGAAAGATCAGCCGGCTGGCGTCTCAGTCAGGGCCTGCCACAGCGAAGGCCCACCCGCCGACTTGGCAATGGCTGCCAGCCGCTCGGCATGCGCCTCCAGCTCTTCAGCGCTGGCCATGATCACCCGCCCCGGCGTACGCCCGACAATCCGGCGGATCTCGCTGCCGCCAGCGCCTTGCCCGTCCTCTTCGGCATCTGCCCCATTCCCAGCCAACGACAGGCTCGTCTGGCCACCGGTCATTGCCAGGTAAACGTCGGCCAGCAGTTCCGAGTCGAGCAGTGCGCCGTGCAACTCACGGCCCGAGTTGTCGATGTCGTAGCGTTTACACAGCGCGTCCAGGCTGTTGCGCTGCCCCGGGTGGCGCGAACGTGCCAGCAGCAGGGTGTCAAGAATGGTGCAGTGCTGCGAAATGTCAGCGCGGTCCTGCTGGCCCAGCAAGGCGAATTCGTTGTTGATGAAGCCAACGTCGAACGCCGCGTTGTGGATGACCAGCGTGGCGCCCTGGATGAACTGGAAGAACTCCTCGGCGACATCGCCAAACCGTGGCTTGCCGACCAGGAAGGCATCCGTGATGCCGTGAACGTTGATCGCGCCCTCGTCACTCTCGCGGTCGGGCTGCAGGTAGACGTGGAAGTGTCGCCCGGTCAGGCGCCGGCCGATGACCTCGACACAGCCGATCTCGATGATCCGGTGGCCTTCGCCAACCGGCATACCCGTGGTTTCGGTATCGAGAATGACGAACCGTTTATCTTGCTGCTGCTCCACGCGGGCGCTCCAACTTGCATCCGTTACAAAGGCCGCAATTGTACCCCAGCTCAACGCTGGGCGCGTACCTCATCGACCCCACGGTTGGCCAGCTGGTCGGCGCGTTCATTGCCGGGGTGGCCAATATGGCCGCGCACCCACTTCCAGGTTACCTTGTGGCGGTTGACCTGCTCATCGAGCTGCTGCCACAAGTCAGCGTTCTTCACCGGCTCCTTGGCGGCGGTCTTCCAGCCGCGCTTCTTCCAGTTGACCATCCATTCGTTGATGCCCTTCATCACGTACTGCGAGTCCGTGGTCAGCACCACCTCGCATTCACGCTTGAGCGACATGAGGCCCTGGATCGCGGCCATCAGCTCCATGCGGTTGTTGGTGGTCTCACGTTCGCCGCCCCACAGTTCCTTCTCGACGCCCTTGTAGATCATCAGCACGCCCCAGCCACCCGGGCCAGGGTTGCCCTTGCAGGCACCATCAGTAAACATCTCGACGCTATCGCTCATGTACCACTCTTGAATTCAGTGCTTGTCAGTTTCGGGGTTGGCTACGGTGCGGTTGACCTTCGCCAGTGGCAGCGGCAGCAGCTTGCCCATCGGCTCGCGACGTTCCGGCCGCAAAGGCCGCAGGCCTACCACCATCTTGCGCGCCACCAGCAGGTACACCCCGCCACCGGAGCCCTGCCAGCCGCCGGCCAGTCGTTCCCAGCCCTCCAGGCGTTGCTGCCAGGCCGGTGAGGCAAGCGGCGGACGATAGCACCCGAAGCGACGTTTCTCCAGCGCGAAGCCCAGCAGGTTGAGCCAGTCGCCCACCCGTGACGGCGAGATGCAGCGCGCCTTGCGCAGAGCACCGTGACTGAAGAAATGGCGCATGCCCCAGCTGCTCCAGGGGTTGATCCCCACGATCAGCAGGTGCCCGCCCGGGCGTACGGCACTGGCGGCCTCGCGCAGCAGGCCATGGGGTGACAGGCAGAAGTCCAGGCCATGCTGCAGCACCACCACGTCGGCAGCGTGCTCGCTCAACGGCCAGGCCTGCTCTTCGCAGACAATCTCCACACCCGGCAAGGGCGCACCAAGGCGCACGTTACGCTGCACCTGGGGGGCTCTGGGCGGTGGCTCGGCGCAGGGCCCGTAATGCACGAGATAGCCGCCAAAGAAGCGCCCGAGCTCTTCTTCCAGCAGTTTGTCCTCCTCCTTGAGCATCAGTTGCCCAAGTGGGCCGTTGAACCACTCACGGGCCAGGCTGATCAGCTCGACCCAGTCCGGGTCGGCCTGGGCAAAGGCTTGGTCGGTCATTGCGCTCTCCCTCGAAGGTTCTCCCACCGCGCCATCGCGGCTAAGATGCCCTCATGTGCCACGCTAGGCGAATCGGATCCGCACCATGATACAGATCGAAGCTCTCCCCGCTTTCTCCGACAACTACATCTGGTTGTTACAGGATACTGCCAAACGCCGTTGTGCGGTGGTCGACCCGGGCGATGCCGGCCCAGTGGAGCGCTGGCTGGCTGCCAACCCGGAGTGGGTGCTGAGCGACATCCTCGTCACCCACCACCACAATGACCATGTCGGCGGGGTGGAACGGCTCAGGCAATTGACCGGCGCACGGGTCTGTGGCCCTGCCAACGAGCGCATTCCCGGCCGCGACCTGGCCCTGGACGAAGGCGACAGGGTGGACGTACTGGGTGTGACGTTCCAGGTACTGGCGGTACCCGGCCACACCCTGGGGCATATCGCCTTCTTCAGCGACCAGCCAGCAACGCCCATCCTGTTCAGTGGCGACACCCTGTTCGCCGCCGGTTGCGGGCGCATGTTCGAGGGTACACCCGAACAGATGCAGCCCGCCCTCGCCCGCCTGGCGGCCCTGCCAGAGCAGACACAAGTGTACTGCGCCCATGAATACACCCTCAGCAACCTGCGCTTCGCCAAGGCTGTGGAACCGACCAACCCGCACGTTCAGCAACGCTTCGAGGACGTTACCCGTTTGCGCGCCGAAAATCGCATCAGCTTGCCCTCAACGATCGGCCTGGAGCGCCTGACCAACCCCTTTCTGCGTACCTCTGAAACATTAGTTAAACAAAAAGCAGACGAATGGAAGGGACATTCAAACACCTCGCATGTCGCTGTTTTTGCTGCCTTGAGGTCTTGGAAGGACACCTTCTGATAACCGCAAGATATATCGCAAGTGAGGGTAGAAGGTTGACCGGGGCCGGAGCGGTTTCTAGAATCGCCGAAATTTTTCGCCCGGATACCCGTGTCAGCCGATGTCTTCCCGTAGCCGCAGAACCTCTCATTCCGCCGCCCTGACGCGCCTGGCCCAAATCAGCGCGCTGGCCCTGGCCGCCACGCTGGTGGGCTGCCAGAGCACCCGTCAGCTCGACGAATCCGATAGCGTTCGCGCGCACAACTACCAGGCACGGATCAAGCACAAACCTTCACCGCTGCTGGTCAAGCCGGCCGAACAGGCGCCGCAGGATGTCTGGGAGCGCATGCGCCAGGGCTTCGCCCTGCAGGACAGCATCGACGTCAACCCGCGCATCGAGCAGCAGCGCTTGTGGTTCGCCAGCAACCCGACCTTCATCGAAAGCGCCGGGGAACGTGGCAGCCTCTACCTGCACTACATCGTCGAGCGCCTTGAAGAACGCGACATGCCGCTGGAACTGGCCCTGCTGCCAGCCATCGAAAGTGCCTACAACCCCATGGCCTACTCACGCGCCAGCGCTGCCGGCATGTGGCAGTTCATGCCGGCTACCGGTCGCCACTTCAACCTGCGCCAGACCAACTTCTATGACGGCCGCCGCGATGTCACCGCGTCGACCAACGCCGCGCTGGACTACCTGACCCGCCTGCACGACATGTTCAACGGCGACTGGCTGTTGGCCCTGGCGGCCTACAATGCCGGCGAAGGCACCGTCAGCCGAGCCATCGAGCGCAACGAAAGGCTCGGCCTGCCGACCGACTACTGGAACCTGCCGCTGCCACAGGAAACCCGCGACTACGTGCCCAAGTTGCTGGCACTGTCGCAGGTGGTGTCCACGCCAGAAGCCTATGGTGTCAATCTTACCCCGATCGCCAACGAACCGTACTTCGAAGCGGTGGCGATCAATGACCGCCTGGACCTTACCCGGGTCGCGGCCTTTGCCAACATCGACGAGGACGAGCTGATCCAGCTCAACCCGGCATTCAAGAAGCGCATGACCGTCGATGGCCCGAAACAGCTGCTGGTGCCCACCGCCAAGGCGCAGTTGCTCAGTGCCAGCCTGTCCAACCTCAACCCGGAGCAACTGGTCAGCCTGCAACCGCCGAAAGCAGCGTTTGCCCGGGCCGTGGCCGAAGCCAAGGCACCGACGGCGCGCAGCTACCGGGTCAAGCGTGGCGATAACCTGAGCGCCATCGCCAAGGCCAACCGTGTGTCGGTCAAGGACATCAAGCGCTGGAACCGTTTGTCCGGCAACAGTCTGCGTGCTGGCCAGGTTCTGGCCCTGCGCGGCGGCAGTGCACCGAGCGCCGCCGGCAACCGGGTTGCCGCCTCCGGAAAGCGCTCCACGCAATACAAGGTCCGCAAGGGCGACTCCCTGTACCTGGTGGCCAAGCGCTTCAATGTGGAAATGAAGCACCTCAAGCGTTGGAACCCACGCAGCGGCCATGCCCTCAAGCCAGGCCAGACCCTGACCGTCTACCTCGGGCATTGAGTCGTTACAGGGGCTGCTTTGCAGCCCATTCGCGGGCACGCCCGCTCCCACAGGTTTTTCACAGCCCTCAAAGCCGGTGCCGTACCTGTGGAAGCGGGCGTGCCCGCGAATAGGCCTGAAAACCCAGCCACTGGAAAACCCAGCCCCTCTCTTTTTCCAACCCCACCAAGCTGTTACTGTACTCGATCAAAGCCCAACGCCTCTGGATCGGATGCCGACTTGATACGTCCCCTCCTGCTGTCACTCAGCCTGGCCTTGAGCTTTCCCGCAGCCGCGATGGTGAGCGAAAGCCACGGATACGCGCAGTTCGGCACGCTCAAGTACCCAGCCACCTTCACCCACTTCGACTGGGTCAACCCGCAAGCGCCCAAGGGCGGCACGTTGCGGGCCATGGCTTTTGGTACCTTCGACACGCTCAACCCCTACACCTTCAAAGGGTCGAGCCCGATTACCACGCCCAATTTCCAGCAGTACGGCATCAGCGAGCTGAACGAGCCACTGATGGTCGGCACGGGCCAGTACGACCCGTCCGGTGACGAGCCGACCTCCAGCTATGGCCTGATCGCCCGCTCGGTGGAGTACAGCGAGGACCGCAGCTGGGTGGTGTTCAACCTGCGCCCCGAAGCCCGCTGGCATGACGGCCAGCCCATCACCTCGGCTGACGTGGCCTTCTCGTACCGCACGCTGCTCAAGGATGGCCACCCGATCTACCGCACCAACCTGCAGGAAGTGCAGCGGGTGGACATCCTCGGCCCGCTACGCATCCGCTTCGTGTTCAAACGCGCCGGCAACCCGCTGCTGATCCTGCGTCTGGGCGAAATGCCGGTGCTGCCCAAACACTACTGGCAGAAGCGCGACTTCAAGGCCACCACCTTCGAGCCCCCCTTGGGCAGCGGGCCCTACCGCATCACCCAGGTACAACCCGGACGACGCCTGGTGTTTGAACGGGTGAAGAACTACTGGGGCAAAGACCTGGCGGTCAACCGTGGCAAGTACAATTTCAATCGGGTCGAATACGAGTTCTATCGTGACGCGACGGTGGCCTTCGAAGCATTCAAGGCCGGCGAGTTCGACATCTATATCGAGCATCAGGCAAAAAACTGGGCCAACGGTTACAACTTCCCTGCCGTGCGCCGGGGTGAAGTGATCAAGGCACAAATCCCGCACAGCATCCCCACGCAAACACAGGGCCTGTTCATGAACAGCCGCCGGGCCGCGTTCAGTGACCCGCGGGTACGCCAGGCGCTGGGGCTGATGCTGGACTTCGAGTGGACCAACCGCGCGCTGTTCAGCAGCGCCTACCGCCGCTCGACCAGCTACTACCCCAACAGCGAGTTCGCCGCCAGCGGCCTGCCCACCGGCAAGGAGTGGCTGCTGCTGGCGCCGTTCCGTGACCAGTTGCCGGCCAAGCTGTTCAGCGAACCGTACAAGGTCAGCCACACCGATGGCCGGGGTATCAGCCGCCAGACCCTGCGCCAGGCCCTGGGCCTGCTCGCCGAGGCCGGCTGGAAGCTGCACGGCCAGCGCCTGGTCGACAGCAAGGGCCAGCAATTGCGCATGGAACTGCTGCTGGTAAATCCCAACCTTGAACGCATCCTGCAACCTTATGTCGAAAACCTGTCCAGCATCGGCATCGATGCGCGCTTGCGCACCGTGGACCGTGCCCAGTACAAACAACGCCTGGACCAGTTCGATTTCGACATGATTCTGATGACCCTGAACCAGACCCTCAGCCCCGGCCTCGAACAGTGGCTGTACTTCCATTCCAGCCAGGCCGTGACAAAGGGCAGCAAGAACTATGCTGGGGTCAAGGACCCGGTGGTCGACCACCTGCTCGACACCCTGCTCGCCGCCCGCACCCGCGATGACCAGGTCGCCGCTGCCCGCGCCCTGGACCGCGTGCTCTCATGGCACTACTACATGATCCCCAACTGGTACCTCGACAACCATCGCCTGGCCTACCGCAACCGGTTCGCCTTCGTCACCACGCCGCCCTACACCCTTGGGCTGAACAGCTGGTGGATCAAGACTTCGGAGAAAGCCCAATGACGCCAACGCACCGTCTGCGCCGGCTGGCAGGCAGCCTGTTGCTCGCCTGCCTGAGCCTTCCCGCGCTGGCCGCACCGCAGCACGCGCTCACCCTTTACGATGAGCCACCCAAGTACCCCGCCGACTTCAAGCACTTCGACTACGTCAACCCGGATGCGCCCAAGGGCGGCACCTTCCGCCAGTCCAGCTTCGGCGGCTTCGACAGCCTCAACCCGTTCATCAACAAAGGCGTGGCGGCCGAGAACATCGGCATTATCTACGACACCCTGATGCGCCAGAGCCAGGATGAACCGTTCACCGAATACGGCCTGGTGGCCGGCAAGATCGAAAAGGCCCCGGACAACAGCTGGGTGCGCTTCTACCTGCGCCCTGAAGCGCGCTTCCATGATGGCCATCCGATGCGCGCCGACGACGTGGTGTTCACCTTCAACGCCCTGATCAAGGACGGCGCCCCGCTGTACCGCCAGTACTACGCCGACGTCGCCGAAGTGGTCGCCGAAGAACCGCTGAAGGTGCTGTTCAAGTTCAAGCACAAGAACAACCGCGAGCTGCCACTGATTCTCGGCCAGCTGCCGGTACTGCCCAAGCACTGGTACGAAAACCGCGAGTTCAACCGCGGCAACCTGGAAATCCCGTTGGGCAGCGGCCCGTACAAGGTCGCCAAGGTCAAGGCCGGGCGCTCGGTGCGCTACGAACGGGTCAAGGACTACTGGGCCAAGGACCTGCCCATCAACCGCGGCTTCTACAACTTCGATGCCATGACGTTCGACTCCTACCGCGACACCACCGTCGCCCTGGAGGCCCTCAAGGCCGGGGCATTCGACTATGGCCTGGAAGTCAGTGCTAAGAACTGGGCCACCGCCTACAACGTGCCCGCCGTGCGCGAAGGTCGCCTGATCAAGGAAGAGCTGCCCAACGGCAACCCCACCGGTATGCAGGGCTTCATTTTCAACATCCGCCGCCCGGTGTTCCAGGATGTGCGTGTGCGCCAGGCCCTGAGCCTGCTGCTGGACTACGAGTGGACCAACAAGCAGCTGTTCAACGGCGCCTACACCCGTACCGGCAGCTACTTCGAGAACTCGGAAATGGCCGCCCGCGGCCTGCCCAGCCCCAACGAGCTGAAAATCCTCGAACCACTGCGCGGCAAAGTGCCCGAGCAAGTATTTACCGAGATCTTCCACAACCCGGTCAGTGACGGCAGCGGCATGATCCGCGAGCAACAGCGCCAGGCCTACAAGCTGTTGCAGGAAGCCGGCTGGAAAATCGTCGACGACAAGATGGTCGACGCCCAAGGCAAGCCGGCAAGCATCGAGTTCCTGCTGGCGCAGACCGAGTTCGAACGCATTCTGCTGCCGTTCAAGCGCAACCTTGCCGACCTCGGTATCGAGCTGAACATTCGCCGCGTCGACGTTTCGCAGTACATAACCCGCCTGCGCTCGCGTGACTACGACATGATCGTTGGCGGCTACCCGCAATCCAACTCGCCAGGCAACGAGCAGCGCGAGTTCTGGTCCAGCGCCGCCGCCGACAACCCCGGCAGCCGCAACTTCATCGGCCTGCGCGACCCGGCCATCGACCAACTGGTGGACCAGTTGATCAACGCCGACTCTCGGCAGAGCCTGATCGACCACTGCCGCGCCCTCGACCGCGTGCTGCTGTGGGGCTATTACGTGATTCCCAACTGGCACATCAAGACCTGGCGTGTGGCCTACTGGAACCACATCGGCCACCCGAACGTGTCGCCCAAGTACGACATCGGCATCGACACCTGGTGGATCAAGCCCGATGTAACCCCGGCGGTCAGCGAAGCGACTGCGGACGAGGCCAATTAAGATGCTGGCCTACATCCTGCGCCGCCTGCTGCTGATCATTCCGACCCTGTTCGGCATCCTCATCATCAACTTCATCATCGTCCAGGCCGCCCCCGGTGGCCCGGTCGAGCAAATGATCGCCAAGCTCGAAGGCTTCGAAGGCGCCACCAGCCGCATTGCAGGTGGCGGCGCCGAGGTTTCCGTGGCCGGCTCCAGCTACCGCGGCGCCCAGGGCCTGGATCCGGCGCTGATCGCTGAAATCGAGCGCATGTACGGTTTCGACAAGTCGCCGCCCGAGCGCCTATGGATCATGGTCAAGAACTATGCCCGGCTGGACTTCGGCGACAGCTTCTTCCGCGACGCCAAGGTGATCGACCTGATCGCCGAGAAGATGCCGGTTTCGATCTCGCTGGGGCTGTGGAGCACGCTGATCATGTACCTGGTGTCGATCCCGCTGGGGATCGCCAAGGCCGTGCGCCACGGCAGCCACTTCGACGTGTGGACCAGTTCGGCGATCATCGTCGGCTACGCCATCCCGGCGTTCCTGTTCGCCATCCTGCTGATCGTGCTGTTCGCCGGTGGCAGCTACTTCGACTGGTTCCCGCTGCGTGGCCTCACCTCCAACAACTTCGACGAACTGAGCACCACCGGCAAGGTGCTGGACTACTTCTGGCACCTGGTGCTGCCGATCACCGCGCTGGTCATCGGCAACTTCGCCACCATGACCCTGCTGACCAAGAACAGCTTCCTCGACGAAATCAACAAACAGTACGTGGTCACCGCCAAAGCCAAAGGCCTGAGCCGATCACGGGTGCTGTACGGCCACGTGTTCCGCAACGCCATGCTGCTGGTGATCGCCGGTTTCCCTTCGGCGTTCATCGGCATCTTCTTCACAGGCTCCTTGCTGATCGAGGTGATCTTCAGTCTCGACGGCCTCGGCCTGATGAGTTTCGAAGCGGCCATCAACCGCGACTACCCGGTGGTCTTCGGCACCCTGTTCATCTTCACCCTGCTGGGGCTGGTGGTGAAACTGATCGGCGACCTGACCTACACCTTGGTCGATCCGCGCATCGACTTTGCCAGCCGGGAGCACTGACATGGCCTTGTCCCCCCTCAACCGCCGGCGCTTCGAGCGTTTCAAGGCCAACCGCCGTGGCTGGTGGTCGTTGTGGCTGTTCCTGATTCTGTTCGGGCTGAGCCTGGGCGCCGAACTGATCGCCAACGACAAACCGATCGCCGTACGTTACGACGGTGAATGGTACTTCCCGGCGTTCAAGCGTTACCCGGAAACCACCTTCGGCGGGGAATTCCCGCTGGAAGCCAACTACAAGAGCCCCTACATCCGCGAACTGCTGGCGAAGAAAGACAGCTTCGTGCTGTGGGCGCCCATTCCGTTCAGCTACCAGAGCATCAACTATGACCTGCGTGTCCCCGCCCCCGCCCCACCTTCGGCGGACAACTGGCTGGGCACCGACGATCAGGGCCGCGACGTGCTGGCGCGGGTGATCTACGGCTTCCGCATTTCGGTTCTGTTCGCCCTCACCTTGACCGTGGCCAGCTCCATTATTGGCGTCATAGCAGGCGCCCTGCAGGGGTTCTACGGTGGCTGGGTCGACCTGGCCGGGCAACGCTTTCTGGAAATCTGGTCCGGCCTGCCTGTGCTGTACCTGCTGATCATCCTGGCCAGCTTCGTGCAACCCAACTTCTGGTGGCTGCTGGGCATCATGTTGCTGTTCTCGTGGATGAGCCTGGTGGATGTGGTACGCGCCGAGTTCCTGCGCGGGCGCAACCTGGAATACGTGCGCGCCGCCCGTGCACTTGGCATGCGCAACGGCGCAATCATGTACCGGCACATCCTGCCCAACGCCATGATCTCGACCATGACCTTCATGCCGTTCATTCTCACCGGTGCCATCGGCACCCTCACCGCCCTGGACTTCCTCGGCTTCGGCCTGCCCGCCGGTTCGCCCTCGCTGGGCGAACTGGTGGCGCAGGGCAAGTCCAACCTGCAAGCGCCATGGCTGGGCATCAGCGCCTTTGCCGTGCTGGCGCTGATGCTGAGCCTGCTGGTGTTCATCGGCGAATCCGCCCGCGACGCCTTCGACCCGAGGAAGTGACATGAGTGAACAGAACCTGATCGAAGTGCGGGACCTGGCCGTGGAGTTCGTGACCGGGGACCAGGTCAACCGGGTGGTGGACGGCGTCAGCTTCGATATTCGCAAAGGCGAGACACTGGCCCTGGTGGGCGAAAGTGGCTCGGGCAAATCGGTCACCGCGCACTCGATCCTGCGCCTGCTGCCCTATCCCCTGGCCCGGCACCCCAGCGGCAGCATCCGCTACGAAGGCAAGGACCTGCTGCAGCAGAACGAGAAGACCCTGCAGCGCATTCGCGGTAACCGCATTGCGATGATCTTCCAGGAGCCGATGACCTCACTCAACCCGCTGCATTGCATCGAGAAGCAGATCAACGAAATCCTCCTGCTGCACAAGGGCCTGACCGGCAAGGAAGCGACTGCGCGCACCCTGGAGTTGCTGGATATGGTCGGCATTCCAGAGCCGCGCAAGCGCCTCAAGGCCCTGCCCCACGAATTGTCGGGCGGGCAGCGCCAGCGGGTAATGATCGCCATGGCGCTGGCCAACGAGCCCGAGCTGCTGATTGCCGACGAGCCGACCACGGCGCTGGATGTGACCGTGCAGCTGAAGATACTCGAGCTGCTCAAGGAATTGCAGGCACGTATGGGCATGGCCCTGTTGCTGATCAGCCATGACCTGAACTTGGTACGCCGCATCGCTCACCGCGTGTGCGTGATGCAGCGTGGGCAAATTGTCGAGCAAGCCGAATGCGCCACGCTGTTCAGTTCGCCACAGCACCATTACACCCAGATGCTGATCAATGCCGAACCCAGCGGGCTGCCGGCGCACAATCCGGTGGGCGCGCCGTTGCTGGAGGTGGATGACCTCAAGGTCTGGTTCCCGATCAAGAAGGGCTTTCTGCAACGCACGGTCGACCATGTGAAGGCGGTGGACGGGGTCAACTTCAGCTTGCCCCAGGGCCAGACGCTGGGCATTGTTGGCGAATCCGGGTCGGGCAAGTCCACATTGGGCCTGGCTATCTTGCGGCTGATTTCCAGCCAGGGCGGCATTCGCTTTCATGGGCAGAACCTCGAAGGGCTGAACCAGAAAGCCGTGCGACCCTTGCGGCGGGAAATGCAGGTGGTGTTCCAGGACCCGTTTGGCAGCCTGAGCCCGCGCATGTGCGTAGCGGATATCGTCGGCGAAGGGTTGCGCATTCACGGTATTGGCAATGCGCAGGAACAGGAAGCGGCGATCATCGCGGCGCTGGAGGAAGTGGGGCTGGACCCGCGCACGCGGCATCGCTACCCGCATGAGTTTTCGGGTGGCCAGCGCCAGCGCATAGCGATTGCCCGGGCGCTGGTGCTGAAGCCGGCGCTGATTCTGCTGGATGAGCCCACCTCGGCGCTGGACCGTACCGTACAGCGGCAAGTGGTCGAGCTGCTGCGTAATCTGCAGCAGAAGTACAACCTGACCTACTTGTTCATCAGCCATGACCTGGCAGTGGTCAAGGCGTTGAGCCACCAATTGATGGTGATCAAGCATGGGCATGTGGTAGAGCAAGGGGACGCGCAGGCAATCTTCCATGCGCCGCAGCATCCCTATACGCGGCAGTTGCTGGAGGCGGCGTTTTTGGAGGTTGAGGATTTGTAGGAGAAGGGTGTGTGTTCGCCTTGATTCTTGCGGCGCTCGATCTACGCAACACCGCAAAACCCAAGGCAGGTGCCCTGACGCAATCGGGCGTAGAACACCTGGAGATTACGTACGCCCGGGTTATCAGAAATCAATGGTCCCGGAGAACTTCACCAGTCGCGGGTCACCCTGGGTCAGGTAACCGCCGTTAGCCGAAGCCCAGTAGTTCTTGTCGGTCAGGTTCTCCACATTCACCCGCAAGGTCAGGTCTTTCTCCGCTACCTTCAACTTGTAGCGGGCACCGGCATCGAAACGGTTCCAGGTCGGCAGACTGACATTGTTCGCCGCATCGACGAACTGGCCACCGGTGCGCAGCATCCTTGCATTCAGCGCCAGACCCGACACGCCGGGCACGTCCCAGTCGACGCTGGCATTGAGCTGGAACGTCGGCACGCCGATGGCATGGTTGCCATCGTTGCTGCCGTTAGCGGTATTTTTCTGCTCCGAGGTCATGCGCGTGCCGCCGGCCATCAGGCGTAAGCCCTGGACCGGCTCGCCGAACACACTCAACTCCAGGCCTTTGTTGACCTGCTCGCCGTCGCGAATGAAGACATTGTTCAAGGTGTAGCCGTCCGAAGGCTTCTCGATACGGAACACGGCCAGGTTCGCACCAAAGGTCTGTCGGTCGAACTTGATACCAGCCTCAAGCTGCTTGGTGCGGCCTGGCGGGAACATCTCGTTGGCGTTCGACACATTGGCTGGCGCCGTCGGCCCCTGCGCCAGGCCTTCGATGCGGTTGGCATACAAGGAAATGCTGTCGGTGGCCTTGAAAACGATGCCATAGACCGGTGTGGTGATGGACTCCTCGTACGGGTCGCCTTTGCGGCTGCCGTCATTCGCCAGGTTGGGCTGCCCTTGGGAAACAGTGCCATCGTAGGTGTAGCTTTCCACCCGCAGTTGCTGCCGTCGCAAGCCGTAAGTCAGCAGCAGGCGGTCATCGAAGACGCCAATGGTGTCGGAAATCGCGATGCTCCGCGCGCGAGTCTTGCCGGTGACACCAGGGTCACCCATGTCGCCACCCGTGCTGGTGACCGTGCCCGGCTTGGCCTGCTGCACGGTGTCGTAAATGTTGGTGTTGATTGGCGAATAGAAGATGTAGGCGTTTTCCGCCTGGGTCCACATGGTATTGGCCCCCACGGCGATCTGGTGGCTGATCGGCCCGGTCTGCAGCCGCCCATTCAGGCCGGTACTGAAGCTGGTGTTGTCTTCGCCGTGCACGATGTCCGAAGCGGTCATCGTCGCTGCGCCGCTGTTGCCGACCAGTACCGGCGTGCCGTAGGTACCATGCTCGCGCGTGTGACGGGCGCCGCCGGCGAGGTAGGCGGTCCAGTTGTCGCTCAGGTCCCATTCGCCACGAACCATGCCGAAGGTATCTTCCGACTCACTGTAACTCCAGTTCTGGCCATAGTTGTGACTGGCATCCGGGGCGGTCGGGGCCTTGGTCGCGGTGCTGCCCAGGCGCACCGAATTGCGCAGGTGGTTGATGCGCTGTTTCTGGTAGCCGATATCAGTCGACACGCGGAAGTTGTCGCCGCGGTAGTCCAGGCCAGCGGTGAACAGCTTGGTGCGCTGGTCCTGGTCGTCGACGGCGGTTTCACCTTCGCGCTGGCTGAGGTTCAGGCGCGCGCCGAAGCGGTTGTCCTCACCGAAGCGCTGGCCGATATCCAGGTGCTCGCCAATGCGGCCATCAGAGCTGATGTCCTGGGTATAGCGGCGGGTCGGCTCATCGCCGGCGCGCTTGGGCTGCAGGTTGACGTTGCCGCCCAGGCCGGTGCCAGTCGGGCTTACGCCATTGAGGAAGGCATTAGGCCCCTTGAACACTTCGACCCGCTCGACGCCGTCGGTGGACATGATCTGTCGCGGCAAGATGCCGTACAGGCCATTGAATGAAATATCGTCGCCAGCCAACGGCAAACCACGGATCACGAACACTTTGGACTGGTTGCCGAAGCCGAATGATTCACGCACCGAAGGATCGTTGGCCAAAACGTCACCGATATCCTCCGCCTGTTGGTCCTCGATCACCTTGGCGGTATAACTGGTCATGGTAAACGGCACATCCATGTAGTCCTGGTTACCCAGCACGCCCATCCGCCCGCCACGGGCAACCTGGCCTCCGGCAAACTCGTCCGGTAACGCGTCGGGCCGCGCTTTCAACGCATCGGCGCTGACATCGGTCGCCTCCAGCTGGATCGGCTCGGCAGCCTGCGCCATCAGGGTTACGGAACAGCAGATCGCCAGTAATGCGGGGCGTGAGGGAATACGGGAAGGCATTTGTAAATTCCTGACAGCGCTGAGGAAGTGAAACTAAATGTAAATGGTAATGCTTACCAAACACAAACATCAACCCATGTACGTGGCAAAGGGCTGCCATTTATCAGGATTTCTGATCACGATCGTCTTTCATCATCAGCCAGATCGGGCATACAGTCGCTGCTGTCACCCCTGCTCCAACGGTAGAGCCCATGCCCAGTCAACAACAAAAAAACGTCTCCCCTGCCCTCGAGCAGCTGATCCAGCGCGCCAGCCTGCCAGGCCCCACGCTCAGCGAAGCCCAGGCGCATGCCTTGCTGCAGATGCACTACGGCGTTGCCGGTGGGTTGTCGGCATTGGGCAGTCAGCAGGACCTGAACTTCCGGGTCGACACGGCTGAAGGGCAGTTCGTGCTCAAGGCCTGTCATGGCAGCTACGCCAAGGTGGAGCTGGAGGCGCAGCATGCCGCCCTCGCCTACCTGCGTGAGCACGGCCTGTCGGTGCCCGCAGTACGTGCGGCGCACAGCGGCGAAAACTTGCTGGCCGTGGAGGTTGATGGCCAACCGCTGCGGGTACGCCTGCTCGACTACATCGACGGTCAACCGTTGACGCGTCTCAAGCACATGCCGGCGCAGTTGATGGCCGAAATGGGCAGGCTGTGCGCGCGGCTCGACAGCGCCCTGGCCGATTTCGACCACCCCGGCCTTGCGCGCACCCTGCAGTGGGACCCGCAACACGCCCAGGCGTTGATCCAGCATCTGCTGCCCGTCCTGCACAACACCGAGCAACGCGTCCGCATCGAACACGCCACCCGCGTCGCCGGCGAACACCTCGCACCGCTGGTTGATCGGCTGCCAAGCCAGGCCGTGCACCTGGACATTACCGACGACAACACCGTCTGGGCCCGTGATGGCGAGCGCCAGTGGCAGTTGCAAGGGGTGATCGACTTCGGCGACCTGCTGCGCACCTGGCGCATCGCCGACCTGTCGGTGACCTGCGCGGCGCTGCTGCACCACGCCGAAGGCGACCCGCTGCGGATCCTGCCGGCAATCAGCGCCTACCAGGCGCTCAACCCGCTGACCGACGCCGAACTGCGTGCCTTATGGCCTCTGGTACTGAACCGCGCGGCAGTGCTGGTGCTGAGCAGTGCGCAGCAACTGGCCGTGGACCCGGGCAACCAGTACACCCGCGACAACGTCGCCCATGAGTGGGAAATCTTCGACACCGCCACCGCCGTGCCTTTCGCGCTAATGCAAGCGGCCATCCTGCAGGCTGCCGGCCTGCAGCCCGCCACGCCGGACCTGACCGGCTGCGCGCCGCTGCTGCCCGAACTTGCGGGGCAACCGGTGACGCGCGTGGACCTCGGCGTACTCAGCGAGCATTGTGAAGCGGGCAACTGGGAGCAACCCGGCTTCGACCAACGTCTATTAACCCTGCACCCTGCCCCAGCCTGCAGCCTGCACGGGCAGTATCGCCTGTCGCAAACCCATATCGACCGCCCCGACGAACCCGCCACCTGCGCCCTTGGCGTCGAGCTGCATGTGCCCAACGGCAGCCAGGTGCAAGCGCCGGCAGCCGGCACCTGGCTGCACCGCGGCGACGGCCGGGGCTGCTTGCGCACCCCGCATTGGGCTTTGTGGCTGCAAGGCCTGGAAGACGCACCGGCAGACGGCCAGGCCGTGGAAAAGGGCCAGTTCCTGGGCAGCAGCTGCGGCTTCCTCAGCGTGCAGTTGTGCCTGGACAATGGCATCCATCCGCCGCGCTTCGCCACGCCTTCACAAGCCGCCGCCTGGCTGGCCCTGTGCCCGTCACCGGCCGCCCTGCTGGGCTTCGATTGCGATGCCGAGCCGCTACCCGATCCGCAAGCGCTGCTGGCCCGCCGCGATGCCAGCTTCGCCCGCTCGCAGAAGCACTACTACGCGCAACCGCCGCACATTGAGCGTGGCTGGCGCAACTACCTGATCGACATGCAAGGCCGTTCCTATCTGGACATGCTCAACAACGTCGCAGTGCTGGGCCATGGCCATCCACGCATGGTTGCCGAGTCGGCGCGGCAGTGGTCGCTGCTGAACACCAACTCGCGCTTCCATTACGCAGCAATCACCGAATTCTCCGAGCGCCTGCTGGACCTGGCCCCCGAAGGTTTCGACCGGGTGTTCATGGTCAACAGCGGCACAGAGGCCAACGACCTGGCGATTCGTCTGGCCTGGGCCTACAGTGGCGGGCGCGACCTGCTCAGTGTGCTGGAGGCCTACCACGGCTGGTCGGTGGCCACCGATGCCATCTCCACGTCGATCGCCGACAACCCGCAAGCCCTGGAAACCCGACCGGACTGGGTACACCCGGTCGAAGCACCGAACACCTTCCGCGGTCGTTTCCGCGGGGCCGAAAGCGCCGCCGACTACCTGCAGGACGTCGACGCCAAGCTGGCTGACCTCGACGCCCGTGGCCGTCAGCTGGCGGGCATCATCTGCGAACCGGTGTACGGCAATGCCGGCGGTATCTCGCTGCCCGCAGGCTACCTGCGCGCAGCCTATGCCAAGGTCCGCGCGCGCGGCGGGGTGTGCATCGCCGACGAAGTGCAGGTGGGTTATGGCCGCCTGGGCGAGTACTTCTGGGGCTTCGAGGAACAGGGCGTGGTGCCGGACATCATTACCATGGCCAAAGGCATGGGTAACGGCCAGCCACTGGGCGTGGTCATCACCCGTCGCGAAATCGCCGAGGCGCTGGAGGCCGAGGGCTACTTCTTCTCCTCGGCCGGTGGCAGCCCGGTCAGTTGCCGCATCGGCATGGCGGTGCTGGATGTCATGCAGGAGGAAGGTTTGTGGGACAACGCCCGTGACACCGGGCGCTACTTCAAGGCACGCCTGCAGGCGCTGGTCGACAAGCACCCGCTGGCCGGAGCGGCACATGGCTCGGGCTTCTACCTGGGGCTGGAACTGGTGCGCGACCGCACCACCCTGGAGCCGGCCACCGAAGAAACCATGATGCTGTGCAATCGCCTGCGTGACCTGGGCATCTTCATGCAGCCGACCGGCGACTACCTGAACATCCTCAAGATCAAGCCACCGATGTGCACCAGCCGGGCGAGCGTGGACTACTTTGTCGATTGTATTGATCAGGTACTGGGTGAAGGGCTGTAGGGATTGTGAAGCTGGCCGATGAGTGTTCATACTTTTCGGCCACAACGTTCCCGTCATCAGGTTTACTGACAATGGCCTTTACCAGCGACTCCCTGGCGATTTTCCTCGCGGTGCTCGATGCCGGCTCGTTCTCCGCCGCCGCCCGCAAGCTGGGCCGTGTGCCTTCAGCCGTGAGCATGGCAATCGCCCAACTGGAAGCGGAACTGGACCTGCCCCTGTTCGACCGGGCCACGCGCAAAGCCTTGCCCACCAACGCCGCCCTGGCGCTGGAGCCCCAGGCCAGGCAGGTCATCTGCCAACTCAACCTGCTGGATGCCCAGGCCCTGCAATTGCACAAAGGCCTGGAAAAGCGCCTGACCATCGCCATGGCGCCTGAGTTGCAGACCGGCCCCTGGAACCAACCGCTGGAAATCCTCGCCCAGGCATTTCCCAGCCTGGAAATCGAGGTACGCTCGGCCACCCAGACCGAAGCCATTCGCCTGCTGCATGACGGCAGTGTGCAATTGGCCCTGGTGTTCGAACGGCCCGGCATCGATGAGCGCGAGTCATTCCTCGAGGCCGGCAGCCAACTGCTGGTGGCCGTTGCCTCACCGCGCCATCCAGCCGGGCAGAACAGCGGTACGCCATTGCCTGAAGAGGCCTTTGCCGAACAACGGCAGATCATCGTGGCTTCGGGCAAGGCCACCGGGTCGGACCCGCGCATGGTGCTGTCCCGGCGCATCTGGTTGACCGATAGCTACCTCGCCACGCTGGACCTGGTGCAGTCCGGGCTGGGCTGGGCCTACCTGCCGCAGCCATTGGTCGAACCGCTGATTGCCTCGGGCGCACTGGCCGAGGTGCGCTTCGACAACATGGCCAGCCGCCTGCGCTTGTGGGTAGACATCATCTGGATCAAGTCGCGCCCGTTGGGCCTGGGCGCGCGACGCTACCTGGAAGTCATGCGCCAGCTGTTCGAGAAGGAGCCCCCCAGGGCCTGATATCCCTTGCGCGCGTCCAGACCCGGCAGGTGGTCGCCCGGCCCTTTGGGCTGGGGGTTATGCTGTCGGCGCCACCAACCTGTAGCCAACCCCCGCCTCAGTAATGATGAACCGCGGCGCCGTGGGGTCATCGCCCAGCTTCTGTCGCAGATGCCCGACCACAATGCGCAGGTAGTGGGTATCCTCCGCATGGGTCGGCCCCCAGATATCCTTGAGCAACTGCTGCTGGGTAATCACCCGCCCGGGGTGCCCGGCCAATAGCGCCAGCAAAGCATACTCCTTGCGTGTCAATGCCACCTCCACACCCTCGAGCGTCACCCGGCGGAAGGCAAAATCCACCGTCAGCGGCCCAAAGCTGGCCGCCACTTCCGAGCCGCCGGCTTGTGGCACCTGGCGCAGCAACGCCCGCACGCGGGCGAGAAACTCCTGGATACCGAACGGCTTGGTCACATAGTCATTGGCGCCACCATCCAGCGCATCGACCTTCTGCACTTCACTGGCACGTACCGACAACACCATCACCGGCACTGCACTCCATTCGCGCAACTCACGCAGTACCTGCTGGCCGTCCATGTCCGGCAGCCCCAGGTCGAGCACCACCAGATCCGGCTTGCCCAGTGCCGCCTGGGCCAACCCTTCGGCACCGGTGGCGGCCTCCAGCACCTTGTAGCCTTGCGAGGCCAGGCTGATACGCAGGAACTTGCGGATCTGCGGTTCATCGTCGATGACCAACAGGGTGGCGGACTGACTCATGGGGTTTCGCTTTCGGCTTCAGGTTGAGGAGGCAGCGGCAAGCATAGAGTGATGCTGGTGCCTTGGCCATCAATGCCTTCGCCTACCAGAATCTGCCCGCCATGGGCACCGATCATGCCCTGGCAGATAGCCAGGCCCAGCCCGGTACCCTGCCCGCCGCGGTCGCCACGGGCGGCGGTGTAGAACATGTCGAAGATTTTCTCGCGGTCGGCTTCGGGAATGCCGGGGCCCTGGTCGCTGACGGTCAAGCGCAGTTGGTCGTCATGCACCGACACCTGAAGCTCAAGCCGACCATTGGCCGGCGAAAAGCGTGCGGCGTTTTCCAGCACGTTGACCAGTGCCTGCTCGATCAACGCCGCATGCACGAACAGCAATGGCAGCTCGGCCGGCACGTCCGTGTGCACACGCAGCGGCGCCAGCACCACCCGCAGGCGGTTGAGCGCACTGCCGACGATATCCGCCGGGGCCACCCAGTCGCGGGCCAGCTTGAGGCCGCCATGGCCCAGGCGGGTCATGTCCAGCAGGTTCTGGATGTAGCGATCGAGGCGTTCAGCCTCGTTGCGGGTGCCCTCCAGCAGCTCGCGGCGGTCTTCAGCCGGGATCGCATCGCCCAACGCCAGCAGGCTGTCGATGCTGCCACGCATGGCGGTCAACGGCGTGCGCAAGTCATGGGATACGGAAGCCAGCAGGGCGCTGCGCAGTTGCTCGGTTTCGCCGTGCAGGCGTGCGGCTTCCAGCTGTTCGGCCAGGCGTGCGCGGGCCAGGGCCTGGGCCAGGGGCTGGCCTAGGGCGGTAAGCAGGCGCCGGCGTGGGTCGCTGAGCGGCTGCCCGTTGCGCGGGCGCACGCCCAGCAGCGCCAGCGGCTGATCGTCCACCGCCAATGGCCACCACCACCAACGGCCATTTGGCAAGGTATCGCTGCCGTGGCCGGCGGCCTGCCCATGCTGCCAGGCCCAATCGGCAGCCGCCCGTTCGGTGTCGCTGAAGGTGCAGGCTTCCCCGCTGGCCACTTGCAACTGGCCCTCGGCGTTGCGCTCCAGCAAGCACACCTGGGCGTCCTGCCAGCCGTCCAGGTGCTGGCCGGCAGCCTTGAATATGGCTTGGCGGTCGGTGGCTACCGTCAACCGGCGAGACAGGTCGAGCAACTGGCTGGTCTGCGCCTGGGTCTCGCGCAGCGCCTGCAATTGGCGACGCTGGCGCGCGGCCAGGTTGCCGGTGAGCGCGGCCATCAACAGAAAGAACACCAAGGTCAGCACGTCTTCTTCGCGCTGGATGGTGAACGAGAAGTTGGGCGGTATGAACAGGAAGTCATAGACCAGGAACGACAGCGCGGCGCAAGCAAGCGCAGGTCCCAGGCTACTGCGCACCGCGACCAGCAACACCGCCGCCAGGAACACCAGCGAGATATTGGGCAACGCGAGCACACTGGACACCGCCCAGGCCAGACCCGCAGCCATCACGGTGGCCAGCAGCGCCAGCAGGTAATGACGCCACACCCACACCCGCCGCACGGCTGAACGCGGCGCTGGCGGCTGCACGTCGCGGTCCAGCACGTTGATTTCCAGACCACGGCTTTCGCGCAGCAGCCGCGCCGCCACACCCGCGCCGAACAAACGCCGACGCAGGCGGTTGCGGGACTGCCCGACCAGCACCAGGCTGGCCCGCCGCTCGACCGCATGCTGGATCAGCGTACGGGCCACTTCCCCAGCACGCAGCAGCACCACCTCCCCGCCCAGCCGCTCGGCCAGTTGCTGCGCGGCTTGCAAACGATGCCGTGCGGTTTCGTCACGCAGGCGGCCGTTGTCCACATGCACCAGGCTCCAAGGCAGATGACGGCGCTGGGCCACGCGGCTGGCATGGCGCACCAGGCGTTCGGCCTGATCGTCACCGTCTATGCCCACCAGCAACCGGCCGCGCAAGGCCGGCGCCTCCTGGCCGCGCTGACGATAGCCGTGGGCCAGGTCGGCATCGACCTGAGCAGCGGCGGTCTGCATGGCCAGCTCGCGCAGGGCGGTGAGGTTGGTTTGCGAAAAGTACGCATCGATGGCCGCCCTAGCCTGCTCGGGCACGTACACCTTGCCTTCACGCAGGCGTTCGAGCAGCTCTCGCGGAGGCAGGTCGATCAGCACCAGCTCGAACGCTTCCTGCAGCACCCAGTCCGGCAGGGTCTCGCGCACTTGCACGCCGGTAATGTCGCGGACCTTGTCGTTGAGGCTTTCCAGGTGCTGGACGTTGACCGTGGTGTACACGTCGATGCCCGCGGCCAAGAGTTCTTGGACATCCTGCCAGCGTTTGGCGTGGCGGCTGCCGGGGGCGTTCGTGTGGGCCAGTTCGTCCACCAGGGCCAAGGCCGGCGCGGCACGCAGCAGGCCGTCGAGGTCCATTTCCTCAAGGGTGACGCCACGGTACTGGCTGCGCAGCAAGGGCTGCTGATGCAGCCCACCGAGCAACGCTTCGGTTTCCGCGCGGCCATGGGTTTCGACCACCCCGGCCAACACCTGCACGCCCTGGCGTTGCTGGGCGTGTGCGGCCTGGAGCATGGCGAAGGTCTTGCCGACGCCGGGGGCAGCACCGAGGAACACCTTCAGCCGGCCCCGGCCGGTGCGTGGGAGGTTGGCCAACAGCGCATCGGCGCGGGCGGAGTCACTCATGTTTCATCCTTTGCTTTTTCCAGCAGTCGGCCACTTCAGGGAAAGCCCCCTTAATTTGTAGGAGCGGGTTTACCCGCGAATACGTCAGTGGCACCACCACCGCATTCGCGGGTGAACCCGCTCCTACAGGCTTCCTGCCAGCGTTACCTGGCGAGCTTTTCCAAGGCCTGGTTCAACGCCAGCACGTTGACCACCGGCGGGCCGATCAATGGGTGGAGGGTGGCCTGTTCCAGCAAGGCTTGCAAGCGCTCTACCGGCAGCTGCCGTGCCGCCGCCACCCGCGGGATCTGATAGGCCAAGGCCTCCGGTGGCAAGTGCGGGTCCAGGCCGCTGCCCGAGGTGGTCAGCAGCGCCTGCGGCACTGGCCCCTGCTGCGCCTGATACAACGTGGCCGCATCGCCCTTTACCCGCTCAGCCAGCGCCGGGTTGCTCGGCGACAGGTTGCTGGCGCCGCTGGCCACGGTCGCGTAGGCACCTGCCGAGGGCCGCGAGTGGAACCAGCCATCGCCCTGGAAGTCCTGGGCGATCAGTGCCGAACCCCGCACCTGGCCTTGCGCATCGCGTACCAGGCTACCGTTGGCCTGGTTCGGAAAAGCGACTTGGGCAATACCGGTCACCGCCAGCGGATACAGAGCGCCCGTCACCAGGGTCATCAACAAAGCCAGGCTCAATGCCGGGCGTAGATAAGCAGTCATGGCGGCCTCCTCAGACCAGGTTCAGGGCGTTGAGCAGCAGGTCGATCAGCTTGATCCCGGCAAACGGCACCACAATGCCACCCAGCCCGTAGATCATCAGGTTGCGCCGCAACAGGTGCGCCGCACTGGCCGCCTGCACGCGCACCCCACGCAGCGCCAGCGGGATCAGCACGATGATGATCAGCGCGTTGAACACGATCGCCGACAGGATGGCGCTCTGCGGGCTGGCCAGTTGCATCAGGTTGAGCACACCCAGTTGCGGGTAGATGGCAGCGAACAGCGCCGGCAGGATGGCGAAGTATTTGGCCACGTCGTTGGCAATGGAGAACGTTGTCAACGCACCGCGGGTGACCAGCAGCTCCTTGCCGACCTGGACTACGTCCAGCAGCTTGGTCGGGTCGCTGTCCAGGTCGACCATGTTGGCGGCCTCACGCGCAGCCTGAGTGCCGTCGTTCATGGCCATGCCTACGTCAGCCTGGGCCAGTGCCGGGGCGTCGTTGGCACCGTCGCCACACATGGCAACCAGGCGGCCTTCATTCTGCTCCTGGCGAATGCGCGCGAGCTTCTTCTCGGGCGTGGCCTCGGCCAGCACGTCATCGACCCCCGCTTCGGCGGCGATGGCGGCCGCAGTCAACGGGTTGTCGCCGGTCACCATGACCGTGCGGATGCCCAGCTTGCGCAGCTCGGCGAAGCGCTCGCGGATACCAGGTTTGACCACGTCCTTGAGGTGGATCACACCCAGCAAGCGCTTGTCGACGCACACCAGTAACGGGGTGCCGCCACTCTGCGCGATGCGTTCGACTTCACGGGCCAGCGCCGCCGGCATTTCCAGGCGTTGCATACCGACGAATGCCAGCACCGCATCGACGGCGCCCTTGCGGTAGCGGTGCTGTTCGAAGTCGATGCCCGACAGGCGTGTCTCGGCACTGAAAGCCACCGCTTCGAACTGCCCGGCAGGCGGGTCGACGAAGTCATGCAACTGGCGCAGGTATTCGACAATCGACTTGCCTTCGGCGGTGTCGTCGGCCAGCGAGGCCAGCAATGCGCCCTCCCCCAGTTCCTTGGCGGTAATGCCCGGTGCAGCATGCAGTGCGCTGCAGCGGCGGTTACCGAAGGTGATGGTGCCGGTCTTGTCGAGCATCAGCGTATGCACGTCCCCGGCCGCCTCGACGGCGCGGCCCGAGCGGGCAATGACATTCAGCCGTACCAGCCTGTCCATGCCGGCGATACCGATGGCCGACAGCAGGCCGCCGATGGTGGTCGGGATCAGCGTCACCAGCAACGCGGCCAGGAAGATCAGCGGCAGGCTGCCACCCACGAAGTGGGCGAACGGCTGCAAGGTCACCACCACGATCAGGAAAATCAGGGTCAGGCCGATCAGCAGGATGTCGAGGGCGATTTCGTTCGGGGTCTTCTGCCGCTTGGCACCTTCGACCAGGGCGATCATCCGGTCCAGGGTCGACTCGCCGGGGTTGCTGGTGATGCGGATAAGCAGCCAGTCGGAGACCAGCCGCGTATTGCCGGTCACCGCCGAGCGGTCGCCACCTGATTCGCGGATTACCGGTGCGGATTCGCCGGTAATGGCGGCCTCGTTGACGGCCGCGATGCCTTCAATCACCTCACCGTCGCCGGGGATCACTTCGCCGGCGACCACGCGGACCACGTCGTCCTTGCGCAGCGCACTGGCAGCCACCGTCTCGTAGCTGCCATCACGCAGACGACGCTGGGCGGTCAGGCCCTGGCTGCCGGCCTTGAGGCTGTCGGCGCGGGCCTTGCCACGGCCTTCGGCCAACGCCTCGGCGAAGTTGGCGAACAACACGGTGAACCACAGCCACAGGGCAATCTGTACCGCAACGCCGGTGCTCACGCCGCCGCCGGGGGCAAAACACAGCACGGTGGTCAGCACCGCGGTCAGGGCCACCACCAGCATTACCGGGGAGCGCTTGAGCTGACGCGGGTCGAGCTTGACGAACGCCTGCACCAGCGCCGGGCGCCACAGCGCGGCGAAGCGGGTCTGGTCCTTGGCACTGTGCCGGCTATTCACTTCAGGAATGGGCATGTTCATGATCGGTCCTCAAAAACCCAGGCTAAGGTGTTCGGCGATTGGCCCAAGGGCCAGGGTCGGCAGGAAGGTCAGGCCACCGACCAGCAGGATGGTCACCAGCAGCAAGCCGGTGAACAGCGGGCCGTGGGTCGGGAAGCTGTTCTGCCCCAGCGTCGCGCTTTTTTTCGCCGCCAGGCTGCCGGCCAACGCCAGTATCGGCAGGATGTAGCCGAAGCGGCCGATGAGCATGGCCAGGCCGATCATCAGGTTGTGGTACACGGTGTTGGCGCCAAACCCGGCAAAGGCCGAGCCGTTGTTGGCCGAGCCCGAGGTATAGGCGTACAGCAACTGGCTGAAACCATGCGCCCCCGGGTTGGTGACCGCCCCGGCCGGGCCGGGCAGGCTGGCGGCGATGGCGCCAAGTACCAGCACGCCAACCGGCATCACCAGCAGGGTTGCCACCAGAAGCTGCACTTCACGGGCCTGCAGCTTCTTGCCCAGGTATTCCGGGGTACGGCCAATCATCAGCCCGGCCAGGAACACCGCGATAAGGACAAACAGCAGCATGCCGTAGAGGCCCGCGCCGACGCCGCCGAATATCACCTCGCCGACCATCATGTTGACCATCGCCACCATACCGGTCAGCGGGTTCAGGCTGTCGTGCATGGCATTGACCGAACCGTTGGAGGCGGCGGTGGTGGTGACCGCCCACAGCACCGAACCGGTGGTACCGAAGCGGCTTTCCTTGCCCTCCAGAGGGGCGGTCTGTTGCACCTGCGCGCTTTCCAGGGCCGGGTTCGGCTGATGCTCGGACCACAGCGCCGTGCTGCCACCGATCAGGAACAGGGCAAGCATGCAGGCGAGGATGGCGCGGCTCTGACGCAGGTCCTTCACGTAGTGACCGAAGGTGAACACCAACGCCACCGGAATGAGGATGATCGATGCCACCTCGAACAGGTTGCTCCAGGCCGTTGGGTTTTCGAACGGGTGCGCCGAGTTGACGCCGAAGAAGCCACCGCCATTGGTACCCAGCTGCTTGATGGCGATCTGGCTGGCGGCCGGCCCCAGCGGAATGGTCTGGTCGGCACCTTGCAAAGTCAGCGCGTGGGCGTAGTCGGCAAAGGTCTGTGGTACGCCCTGCCATACCAGCAGCAGCGCCAGCAGCAAGCACAGCGGCAGCAGGCCGTAGAGGGTGGCACGGGTCATGTCGACCCAGAAGTTGCCCAGCGTCGTCGCGCTGCGCCGGGCGATACCGCGGCACAGGACAACCAGCACGGCCAGGCCGGTGGCAGGGCTGACAAAGTTCTGCACGGTCAGACCAAGCATCTGGCTCAGGTAGCTGACCGACGCCTCACCGCTGTAGGCCTGCCAGTTGGTGTTGGTAACGAAACTGACGGCGGTGTTGAACGCCAGTGACCATTCCTGGCCAGGCAGGTGCTGAGGGTTGAGTGGCAGGTAGCCCTGCAACAGCAGCACGGCGAACAGCAGCAGGAAACCGACCAGGTTGAACGCCAACAGGGCCAGGGCGTATTGCCGCCAGTTCTGCTCCTGGCTGGCGTTCACACCCGCCAGCCGGTAACAGCCCTGCTCGACCGGCCCCAGCACAGGGGTCAGCCAGGTACGCTGGCCTTCCATGACCTTGTAGTAGAACCGCCCGAGCCAGGGTGCAGGTAGCAGCACGATGGCAAAGAATGCCAAGAGCAAGGCGAAATCGTAACTGTGCATGGCCGCTCCCTAGCTGCGATCGGCGCGCAGCAGCGCCACCAGCAGATAAAACGCCAATGCCACTGCCAGTAGCAGTGACAGCCAGTCGAGCATGTTCATGTGTGGATCTCCCCGTGTTACGGCTTGGGCCGCTTTGGGGAAATTGTCCGAGGGAGAGACGTAAAGGGGCGAGATCGGGGGGTGGGGGTGGGTATAAAGAATGCGTAAAAATCAGCGTTCTTCGCGGGCACGCCCGCTCCCACAGGTACTGCACAGCCTTCAAGGCCTGTGTGGTACCTGTGGAAGCGGGCAAGCCCGCGAAAGGGCCGTTACAGGCTTATTGTTGTGGCGGCTGCTGCGCCGCGTTACGGCTCCAGTCCAGCAGCAGGCTGTAGCCTACCGCCAGCAAGGTCGGCCCGATGAACAGGCCAATGAAGCCAAAGGCAAGCAAGCCGCCGAACACGCCCAGCAGCACGATCACCAGCGGCAGGTTGCCGCCACGGCTGATCAGGTAAGGTTTGAGCACGTTGTCCACGCCACTGATGACGAAGGTACCCCACACACCCAGGAACACCGCCATGCCGTATTCGCCCTTCCACACCAGCCAAGCGGTGGCCGGGATCCAGGCCAGTGGCGGCCCCATGGGAATCAGGCTGAGCATGAAGGTGACCAACCCCAGCACGATCGCCCCAGGCACCCCGGCGATCAGGAAGCCGATCAGTGCCAGCAGGGCCTGCGCGGCCGCCGTGCCGATCACCCCGTTGACCACCCGCTGCACGGTAGCGGCTACCAGGTCCAGGTAATACTCGGCGCGTTCGCCCACCAGCCGGTGCAGCAAGCGCAGCACGAATGCCGCCAAGCGTGGCCCGTCGCGGTAGAAGAAGAACACGAACACCAGGCTCAGGGTCAGTTCCAGCACGCCGCTGCCGATCTGCGCGCTGCGCGCCAGCAACCAGTTGCCCACCTGCCCAAAGTAAGGCTTGATCGAGGCAAGCAAGGCTGCGCCTTGCTGGTCCAGCGATTGCCAACCGTTGACCAGACGCTCGCCAACGAAAGGAATGCCACCCAGCCAGGCCGGTGCATCGGGCAGGCCGTCGACCTGCACGTCACGCACGAACGCCGTAGCGTCGCGAATGTGATCGGCCAGGTTGAACCCCAGCCACACCAGCGGCAGTGCCACGATCAGGATCCAGGCCATGGTCAGCAGGCCGGCGGCCAGCGTCTCGCGACCGCCCAGCAGGCGCGTAAGAAAGCGCATCAACGGCCAGCTGGCAAAGGCCAGGATGGCCCCCCACAGCAATGCCGATATGAAGGGTGCCATCACCCACAGGCCGGCCCCCAGCAATGCCACCAGCAGAATCTGGACCAGCAGGCGATCATTGTTAACCATGAGGGTGCTCGTTCAAGGGATCAGTTCAAGGTGCAGGCCGTTTGTAGGCGCACTGCCGACTTCAAGACGGCGATTGCGCACCCCGGCCTTGACCAGCGCTTCGCGCCAGGCCTCAGCCTGGGCGCCACTGAGGCTGACACGCAAGGTGCTGTCAAGGTTCAGGCTGCGGGCCAGCAGATTCACCCAGGCGTCTTGCGGCGCAGCAAGGTCAGGGTAGTCGAGCTTGCCGGTGTCACGCATTTCGCGCAGCACCGTAGCGGCGGTTGGCAGCAGCACGCCCAGCGGGCTGCCAGAGATGAACTCTTCCACGTGCAGATAGGCACGGCGGTTGCCACGGGTAACGCTGTACAGCGCGACCAGGGTATCCGCCTCGTCTGCCGAGCGGCGCAGCAGGATGAACGCCTGCTGCTCGTCGCCTCCGTTGAGGCGGGCATTGGCGAACACATCATTGGCCCACAGGCTGGCCTCACCGCAATCACGCCCCTGACACCAGAACAACGGGTAGCCACCCTCGCGTACAAGTGCTTCGCGGGCACTGGTGAAGGCCTCGCGTGCAGTCCGCTCGACGGGCAATTCATAGGTCACCGAGCTGACCTGACCGCGGCTCTCGACTTTGTCATCGACCCGCAGGCGGCCACTGATCTTGCGTAGCGGGCCCATCGGGTAGACCCGCTCCTGTTCCGTCGCCGGGCGTTGATCGACCACCTTGGCGTCCTGCGGGACCGGCAGGCTGCCGGCCCACGCCACCGGGGTGGCGAGCACCAGGCAGGCAGCCAAGCCAGTGCGAATGGAAACGGGCACGCTCATTGGCGAACCAGGCGGCGCTCAGCGCCGAATTGAAGCTCCAGGATGTCTGGCAGTTGCATGGTTGTCTCCCTGTTCAACCCGCCAAGCCTCGACACTTGTCCGGTGCAAGTCAAGCAAAGCCAAAGAAGCGATTGATACAGTCTGCAACAAGGGCCGCGCCCTGCGCATCGTTCAGGTGCAGGTGATGGCCGCCGGGCAGCGTCACCTGTTCAAAGGGTAGCTGCTCCAGCAACTCTGTGTGGCGCGCCAGCATGCCGTCGGCGGCCACCACCAACAGCGCCGGGCAACTCACCCGCCGCACATAGGCCATGGCCTGGACCTCGCTCAGGCGCACCGGCGAGGGCAGGGTCAGCCGGCTGTCGCTGCGCCAGCTGTAGCCACCGGGCACCGGCATCAGGCCACGCTGGGCCAGCAGCTCGGCCGCTTCACGGCTGACCGCGACCATGCCTTTCATCCGGGCTTGCACCCCTGCTTCCAATGTCGCATACACCGACTTGCGTTTGCCATCCAGCCGCAACTGGGCTTGCAGCGCCATCCCCAAACGCTCGCCTGCGTCCTGCTCGGCGCCGGTCGGCGGGATGACGCCGTCGATAAGCGCCAGGTGACTGACCCGATCGGGCAATGCACCGGCCAGTTGCACCGAAATGATCGCGCCCAGCGAATGCCCCAGCAGGGCAAAACGCGGCCAACCCAATTGCTCGGCCACGCGCAGCACGTCATGGGCATAGTCGGCCAGGGCATACCCGGCGCCGAGCGGGCGGTGCTCCGAATAACCATGGCCGGCCAGGTCCAGGGCGACGAGGCGTAGACCTTTCAGTTGCGGTGCCAGGCGGGCAAAGCTGTTGGCGTTGTCCAGCCAGCCATGCAGGGCAATCACCGGCAGCCCGTCTTCGGGGCCGAACAGGTGTGCAGCCAGCTCGATATGGCCCAGGCTCAGGCGAATTTCCTCTACGTGCGCGCTCATGCCTGGCTCCAGCGGTCGAACAGGCCCTTGATCAGGCTGGCAGTGTCGGCCGGGCGCTCCAGCGGGAACATGTGCCCACCCGGTACGCTGTGGTATTCACCTTTGGGCATGCCGCGCACAGCCAAGGTGTGGTGGCGACGAATGACGTTGCTGCGGTTGCCGCGCACCATGGCCAGCGGCACCTGCAACTGGTGCGCGGGGGCGGGGCTGGTGTGCGGGATGCTGCGGTAGATGCTGATTTCAGTAGCAGGGTCGAAGCGCAACTGCAGCCCTTGCCCCACCACCTGCAGACCATGTTCTACATATGCGTCGAGGCAATCGGGATCGAAATGGCGGAACAGTGATTTGCCAGCGAAATAGTCCCGGGCGCTGTCGCGGTCATTGAACGTTTCGCGACGCCCCAAGGTGCGCCCGGCCGGTGTGATGCGGTCGATGAAACCAAAGCGCTTGGCTGTGCGCAGCAGCCATTGATCAGCGCGGGTGAGCACCGGAGAGTCGAGCATCACCAGCCCCCGATAGTACTCGGGGCAGCGCAATGCCGCGTGCAGGTGCAACACGCCACCCAGCGAATGGCCGACGCCCCAGACCGGCTGGTCCTGCTGCGCCAGGTGATGCAACAATTCATCGACCAGGCTTTGCCAGTTTTCATCCACGGGAAAACGCGGGTCATGTGCATGCTGGGCCAGGTGCTGCACCTGATAGTCCGGCGCCAGCGCTGCAAACAGCTTGCCGTAGGTGGCCGATGGGAAACCGTTGGCATGGGCGAAGAAGATCTGCTGCGACATGGCGCCTGGTCCGGACCGGAATGATGGCCCATTGTCGGCATCGCGGGGCAGTTCGGCAATGTCCATAAAGGTCATCGGCGAGGGGGATCAGGTCATGCCGAGCGGTCGAAACTGCTCAGCGACCGACGCAGGCAGGCCTGCATGTAGGCCACTTGGCTCTCCAGCGCCTCGCGGGCCAGACGCTGGTCCTGGTAATCCAGTTGCAGGCGGCGCAGGGCCAGACAACTGGTTTGCAGCAGGTGCGAGACCCGCAGGCAGGCATCCTGCAGCGTACGCAGGTCCTGCTCGCATTGTTGCCTCGCAGCAGGGTCCAGCCCAGGGTTGTCGTTCACCTTGCGCATCAGGTGGTAAAGCTTGGCATCGGCCGATTCACGCAGCAGGCTGTATTGGGCGAAATCCAGCGAAGTACCTTGGTCAACCTGTTCCAGGGTGGGTTGCAGGTCCAGGGAGCGCAACAGCTCCAGCATTTCACCCCTCATTCGCCGTTCCCTGATGTTTGCCATGTGGCAACGCTAGCAAGCGGTGGTGAAGCGCGACAACTGACAAAAATGCCAGTTGCCTTATCGATCTTTACCCATGCCAGCATGCAGACGCGAGCGAAACAGTGGCCTGCACAAGCCATGGGAAGTTCAAGCGGGTGAGTGGATGGCCTGCAGCGTCATCAACCCGGCCAGCGGCCACTCACCTTCCAGCTCCGCCAGGCTGGCAGTGCTCATGGCTGCCGGCTGTTGCCTGTGGCCGTGCTCCAGCGCACCGACCAGGTTACCTACCAACGGCTGGTGGCTGACCAGCAGCACATGCTCAAGCCCCAGTCGCTCGATTTCGCCGATGACCTGCTGCACATCACCCTCGGGCGTCAGCCAGGGCACGGTGCGCACGGGTTCGGCGAAGCCCAAAGTGTCATGCACCAGCGCGGCGGTCTGCTGGGCGCGTACGTAAGGGCTGGCGACAATCGCCTGCAATGGCTGCCCGATCAGGTAAGCCGCACTGTGCAGCACCTGCTCGCGACCATGGGCAGTCAGCCGGCGCTCGGCATCCGTCTTGGCCCGCGGCTCAGCTTCACCGTGGCGCAGCACCCACAGCTTCACAGCTTGGGTTCCTCGTCACGCACCGGATGCGCGGCCGGTGCCACGGCGTGCGCTGCTTCACCTTCCGGCGCACGCGGGGCCGGCCAGTCTGCGAACGGCCATGGCTTCTGGTCGCTGTGGAAACTGCCGAAGCGGCCGATCTGTGCCAGGTACTGGCTCAGGCTGTCGCCGAAGTTCATCAGGCTGGCGCTGGGCGCGCCATACACCAGTCGGTAGATCAGCTGTACCAGCACCAGGCCACCCAGCAGCAACTCGGCCAGTTGCCAGACCACCAGGAACACCAGCATCCACAGCACCCGCAGGATGATCGACTCGCGCTGGGCGCGTTCGGGCGTATCGTTCATGTGTTGCTCCTTGCTCGTGTCAGAGCCGCCAAGGGCTCAGTTGAAACCGCTGATGGAAATGAAATCGACGTCGGTCTTGGGCTCGGCGCGCATCAGGTGCTCGATCACCTGGTTCAGCGTGCGCCCTTCGAACAGGATGGCATGCAGACCAGCCACCAGCGGCATGTACACCTGCACTTGCTGGGCCTTGGTCTTGAGCACCTTGAGCGTGTTGACCCCCTCGGCCACTTCACCCAGGCGGCTGACCGCCTCTTCCAGGCTTTGGCCCTGCCCCAGTGCGTAGCCAACCTGATAGTTGCGGCTTTTGGGCGAGGAGCAGGTGACGATCAGGTCACCGACACCGGCCAGGCCGAGGAACGTCATGGGGTTGGCGCCCTGGCTGACGGCGAAACGGGTCATCTCGGCCAAGGCCCGGGTAATCAGCATGCTCTTGGTGTTCTCGCCCATCCCCAAGGCCACAGCCATGCCGGCGATGATCGCGTAGACGTTCTTCAGTGCACCGCCCAGTTCGACACCGAAACGGTCGGCACTGGCGTAGACGCGGAAGGTGCGCCCGTGCAGCACGGCCTGTACCTGCTGGCACAGGTCTTCGTGCTCACTGGCCACCACTGTGGCAGTCAGCGCATGTTCGGCGATTTCGCGCGCCAGGTTGGGCCCCGACAAAACGCCGATGCGCGCCTCGGGGGCGATTTCTTCGAGGATCTGGCTCATCAACTTGAAGCTTTGCGCTTCGATGCCCTTGGTCAGGCTGACCAGGCCCTTGCCGCGCAGCAGCTCGGCATGCGGTGCCAGCACGCTGCGCAAGGCACTCGATGGCAGGGCAACGAAGATCAGCTCGCTGGCCTGCAGGGTGGCCAGCAAGTCGTTGACCGGATCAACCCCATCGTGCAGGCGGATACCCTTGAGGTAGCGCGGATTCTCGCGATTCACACGCATGGCCTCGGCCTGCGCCGGGTCGCGCATCCATTGGCGCACCGGCACACCGTTTTCCGCCAGCAGGTTCGCCACGGCGGTGCCGAAGCTGCCGCCGCCCAGAACCGCAACAGGTTGCTGTTCAGTCATATCCAATCCATTAAAGCCAAAAGTTAAGTGGCGACCCCGCCATTATACGGCTCGCCTGCTACAGAACCAGTGTCTGGGCGTTTGCGGTACTCGCCATGGCATTTTCGGGGCCGTCGAGATCGAGCGCCGCCACGCAGCACATTTCAAGATGTACGCCCGACAACCACTGGCAAAACCCCCACGGTCAGTTACCATGCCTGTTTCAATCCTGAAACAAAGGCCGCTCCGTGTTCCCTGGCACGCCCCCGTACCCGCGCCTGCTGTTATTGACCGCCCTGCTCGGCGGTCAGGCCGTGGCCGACGACCTGTTCATCGACAACACCGACCTGCCACAGGTTCTGACCGCCACACGCCTGAAACAATCCCCCGCCGCTGTCCCGGGCAGCATGACCGTACTCGACAGCGAACTGATTCGCGCCAGCGGTGCCCGTGACATCCCCGAACTGCTGCGCCTGGTACCGGGCATGATGATCGGCTACGGTGCCGGTAATCAACCCACGGTCAACTACCACGGCAGCAACGTCAACGACGCACGGCGCATGCAGGTATTGATCGATGGCCGCTCGGTATACCGCGCAGGCCTGGCCACGGTGGACTGGAGCGACATCCCCTTGGCCATGGAGGATATCGAGCGCATCGAGGTGTTCCGCGGCCCGAATACCGTCAGCTATGGCGCCAACGCGCTGATGGCGGTGGTCAACATCCTCACCCGCAAACCCGCCGACAGCCACGGTACGCGGCTGAAAGTGACACGCGGCCAGGACGGCATCAACGACTTCTATGCCAGCCACGGCTTGGGTTGGGACGGTGGCGACCTGCGCCTGTCGCTGTCGGGCCAACAGGACGACGGCTTCGATGAGAACCAGTTCGGCCAGGACTACCGCGACAGCCGCCGCCTGACTCGCTTCAACCTCAGCGCCAACCACAACCTGGCGGTCGACCAGACCCTGGAGTGGCAACTGGCGGCCAAGGAAGGCAGCAATCAGCGGCCCTACACCTACCAGCCGGTGTTCCAGCAGTACGAGTCCGGGAACAATGCCGACGTCAACGCCAAGGACTATGCGGGCTCGTTGCGCTGGACCAAAGACTTCAGCGCTGAACACAGCCTTTATATCCAGGGTTCCGCCCAGCATTTTGATCGCCAGCAAGTGTGGCGCGCCTGTGATGCCTTGCAGTCGTTCAGCCCCGAACTGACCCAGCTCTGGCAGATGAACCCCGACTTCGCCGAGAAAGTGGCGCGCGGCATTGCGACTGGCGCCCCCCTTTCCACTGACGACCCTGCCCTTGAAGGGCTTCTGCAGAAAGTGCAGCAGCAATGGGAGCAGGGAGGACGGGAGCAGGTCTGCGGCGATGTCGATCAGAGCACCCGTGAAACCCGCTATGACCTGGAAATCCAGGACACCCTGAGCCTGACCGACAGCCTGCGTCTGCTCAGTGGCATGAACTACCGCTATGATCGCGCCGACTCGCAGACCTACTTCAACGGCAGCATCGACGACCAGACCTGGCGCCTGTTCGGCCAGCTGGAATGGCGCGCCGACGAGCACTGGATACTGCAAGGTGGGGCCATGTTCGAAGACTCGCGCCTGTCTGGCAGTTCGCTGACCCCGCGCGTCGCGGTCAACTACCTGATCACCCCGCGCCACGGCCTGCGTGCGGTGTACTCCGAAGCGGTGCGCTCGCCCGACATGTTCGAGAACAACGTCAACTGGAGTTACACGGTCAAGAACCTCACCCCCAATTCATTCGGGCTGCAAAACGGTGAGTATTTCGTCAAGACCCGTGGCCCTGGCGACCTTGAACAGGAGCGCATGCGCTCGCGCGAGCTAGGCTACAACGGCTATTTCAGCGACCTCGACCTAAGCCTGGATGTGAAGCTGTTCTACGACGAGATCACCGGCATGATCAGCGAGCCTCTGAGGAACAACCAGTACATCGCCAGCAACGCCAACAAGGCCCGTTTCAGCGGCAGCGAGGCGCAAATGGACTGGCGCCCCACCCTGCGCGACCGCCTGCGCCTGACCTATGCCTACGTCGATGCGTGGGCCAGCAACCCCGACGACCGTCGCCTCAGCGCCCGTAACAGCGGCTCGGCCGGGTGGATGCGCGAATGGGGTTCCGGCTGGTCGAGCGCGCTGTTCTACTACGGCGACGATGCCCTCAACCAGTACCGCTACGAGCGTCTTGACCTGCGCCTGGCCAAGCGCTTTCGGGTGTATGGCAGCAACCTGGAGCTGGCGGCGCTGTGGCAGCAGCGCCTGGACGATGAACCGACCTCGGCCCTGCAGAACCGCTACGACAGCCGTCACCGCCTGAGCGTGAGCGCGGAGCTGGAGTTCTGATGGCCCTGCTGCTGCGCCTGTTGCTGCTCTGCCTGTGGCCTTTGGGGCCTTTGTCCGCCAGCGAAGTCCTGCTGGTGGGGGCTGAGGACCAGCCCGGTGTCCGCAGCTTCATCGCCGCACTGGAAAGCCGCCGGCCCCACGATCATGTGCAGTTTCAAACCACCGCCAACCTGCCACGCCCGGGCAAGCTCAAAGCCGACCAACGCCTGATCCTGCTCGACAACGCAGCACTTGAATGGCGCCTGGTGGAAACCGCCGGCCCGCCGGCACTGGTCATGCGGGTCAGCCGAGTACAGGCTGAACAGCGCCTGGGAAAGTCCCGCCCCGCGTTCCTCACACTGTTGTGGAGCGACGCACCGTTGGGACGGCAACTGCGCCTGGCACGCTACCTGTTGCCGCAGGCCAAGCGCGTTGGCGTGCTGTATGGCGAGCACAGCAGCTTTCTGCTGGACGAACTGCGCCATGCTGCACGGCCGCTAGGCCTGGAGATCGTTGCCCAGGACTGGTCCGACCCGCGTGACAACCGGCCGCTGCAGCACCTGCTGGGCAATAGCGATGTGCTACTGGGCCTGGACGACCCTGACTTGTACAACTCCAAGACTGCAAAGAACCTGCTGTTGAGCAGTTATGGCCGGCAGATGGCACTGATCGGCCCGAACGCCGGCTTCGTTCGCGCCGGCGCCCTGGCCAGTACCTACAGCGACCAAGACGACTGGCTGTGGGTGCTCGACCAGTTGCTCGACCAGCCGCCGACGCGCTGGCCGCGCAGCCTGTACCCGGTGCGTTACGGCGTCAGTGGCAACCAGCAGGTGGCCCGTGCCCTGGGTCTTGAACCAATCGATCAGAACGCCGCCGTCAAGGCCCTGGCCGAGGGAGAACCCACCCCATGAGCAAACGCTTGAGCTGGGACATTCATACCCGCACGCAGATCATCAGTCTCGGCCCCGCCCTGCTACTGACCTTGCTCTTGATCAGCTTCTTTACCTTCGTACGCATCCAGGACCTGCGCCAGGAACTCAACCACACCGGGCAACTGATCGCCAACCAGTTGGCACCGGCGTCGGAATATGGGGTGATTTCGGGCAACAACGAAGTGCTTGAAGGGCTGATGCGTGCCACCCTCAGCATCCCGCATGTGCGCTTTCTGGAAGTGCAGGACAGCCGCAACCACATCCTCGTGTACGTTGAGCAGTCCGATGAAAGTGCCAACCGTGCGCAACAGGTCGAGGTTTTCCAGGCGCCCATTCGCCTGCAGCAAATCCGCCTGGACAACGACTTCCTGCAGCAGGGTAAAGCCACCACCCCGGCCATCGGTGACGACTACCTGGGCCGCGTGATCGTCGGCATGTCCGATGACGCCTTCAGTCAGCGTCAGCAGGAAATCGTGATCAAGGCCGGGATCCTGGCGTTGTTCGCCCTGCTGTTCACCTTCTTGCTGGCACGCCGCCTGGCCATGAGCCTGGCCAAGCCGATCAGCGACATGGGCCATGCGGTCAAGGCTATTCAGCAAGGCGAGTACGACACCCCCTTGCCGGTCGTCGACGACAGCGAGCTGGGCCACTTGGCCCGCCACATCAATAACCTGGCCAGCGCCCTGGAACAGGCCAGCGATGAACAGAAGCAGGCCATCGCCGAACTGATCCAGGCCCGCGAGGAGGCCGAACAGGCCAACCGTGCCAAATCGGATTTCCTGGCGATGATGAGCCATGAGTTGCGCACCCCGATGAATGGCGTGCTAGGCATGCTGCAACTGCTGGAAACCACACCGCTGAGCAGTGAACAGGCCGATTACACGGCAGTGGCCAGCGAGTCCACCGGGCATTTGCTCAAGGTCATCAACGACATCCTCGATTTTTCGCGCATCGAACGCGCCGCGCTGCAACTGGAGCACATCGACTTCAACCTCGGCGAGCTGATCACCAACAGTGTGCAGTCGTTCCAGCACAGCGCCCAGCAACGCGGCCTGGGCCTGCACCTGCAACTGCCGGCCGGCATCGAGCAGCTGCAGGTGAACGGCGATCCCACGCGCATCCGCCAGATCCTGCTGAACCTGGTAGGCAACGCCCTGAAGTTCACCGAACGCGGCCAGGTGCAAGTCGACGCACGCTGGCAGGTGCTCGACCGGCAGTTGATCTGGTTGACCTGCAGCGTGCGCGACACCGGCATCGGCATCGACAGCGACCGCCTGGAAATGATGTTCGTCGCCTTCCAGCAGGCCGACAGCTCGATTTCCCGTCGTTATGGCGGCACCGGGCTGGGGCTGTCGATCGCTCGTACCCTGGCCGAGCGCATGGGCGGCAAGCTACGCGGTGAAAGCCGTGAGGGCCTGGGTTCGACCTTCACCCTGGAGATGCCGTTGGCCCTCGCCAACCCTGCCCCCGTCCCGTTGACGCCGCCAACGACTGCACGAACGACGGTGCCGGACAATGATCAGGTACTGCTGGTGGAGGACAATCCGGTCAACCGGAGTGTCGTAGAAGCCATGCTGCGCAGCCTGGGGCTGGCAGTATGCACGGCAGAAGATGGCCTTGAAGCCGTCGAACTGGTCGGCCGGCAGCGCTTTGCTGCCGTACTGATGGATTGCCGCCTGCCACACCTGGACGGCTATGAAGCCACCCGACGCATCCGCCAATTGCCCAACGGCGCTGGGCTACCGATCATCGCCCTGACCGCCAATGCCTTGCAGGGCGACCGTGAACGTTGCATGGCCGCCGGTATGGACGATTACCTGAGCAAACCCTTGCGTCGCACCGAATTGCAGCAGGTGCTGCAGCGCTGGTTACCCGGTCAGACAACCGCGACTGGCGATAAATGCTAAAGTGCGGCAGTCTTAAACACTGGACAGGACCTTCATCGGACCTGAAAATAGACGTTTCAGTGCACACCTGTACTTCTTTCACCAGGTGCGCTGTGACTTTCACCACAACGCAATAGTCTACCTGTAGGCTGCCGTCTCGAAGCGCTTGGTTTTCGGGCCGGCCGGGAAGATTCATCCCCTGCCGCAGGGGGTTATTGAGGAGCTCGCATGACCAAACAACACGCCTTTACTCGGGAAGACCTGCTGCGCTGCAGTCGCGGTGAGCTGTTCGGCCCAGGTAATGCGCAACTGCCCGCGCCGAACATGCTGATGGTCGATCGCATCACCCATATCAGCGAAGAAGGCGGCAAGTACGGCAAAGGTGAGTTGGTCGCCGAGCTGGATATCAACCCGGACCTGTGGTTCTTCGCCTGCCATTTCGAAGGCGATCCGGTAATGCCGGGCTGCCTGGGCCTCGACGCCATGTGGCAGCTGGTTGGCTTCTTCCTCGGCTGGCAGGGCCTGCCGGGCCGTGGCCGCGCCCTGGGTTCGGGCGAGGTGAAATTCTTTGGCCAGGTACTGCCTGAAGCCAAGAAAGTCACGTACAACATTCACATCAAGCGCGTCCTGAAGGGCAAGCTGAACATGGCCATCGCCGATGGCTCGGTCAGCGTCGACGGCCGCGAGATCTACACTGCCGAAGGCCTGCGGGTCGGCGTGTTCACCTCCACTGACAATTTCTAAGGGTTATTCGCATGCGCCGCGTCGTTATCACTGGTCTGGGCATCGTATCGTGCCTGGGCAATGACAAAGCTACCGTCACCGAAAACCTGCGCAACAGCCGTCCGGGTATCCGCTTCAACCCGGAATACAAGGAAATGGGGCTGCGTAGCCAGGTTTCCGGGTCCATCGACCTCAACCTCGAAGAACTGATCGACCGCAAGGTTTACCGTTTCGTCGGCCATGCGGCTGCCTACGCCTACCTGGCCATGCAGGACGCGATCAAAGACGCTGGCCTGACCGAAGAGCAGGTTTCCAACCCGCGTACCGGCCTGGTGGCGGGTTCCGGCGGCGCCTCGACCCTGAACCAGATGGAAGCGCTGGACACCCTGCGTGAAAAAGGCGTCAAGCGCGTCGGTCCATACCGCGTTACCCGCACCATGGGCAGCACCGTTTCGGCATGCCTGGCCACCCCGTTCAAGATCAAGGGTATCAACTACTCGATCTCGTCGGCCTGCGCCACCTCGGCTCACTGCATCGGTACCGCACTGGAGCAGATCCAGTGGGGCAAGCAGGACATCGTCTTCGCCGGTGGTGGTGAAGAAGAGCACTGGAGCCAGTCGTTCCTGTTCGATGCCATGGGCGCCCTGTCGACCAAGCGCAACGAAACCCCTGAACTGGCCTCGCGCGCCTACGACGCTGACCGTGATGGTTTCGTCATCGCTGGCGGTGGCGGTATGGTCGTGGTTGAGGAGCTGGAACACGCCCTGGCCCGCGGCGCCAAGATCTACGCCGAAATCGTTGGCTACGGTGCGACTTCCGACGGCTACGACATGGTTGCACCGAGCGGCGAAGGCGCCATCCGCTGCATGCAGCAGGCGCTGTCCACTGTCGACACCCCGATCGACTACCTGAACACCCACGGTACCTCGACCCCGGTCGGTGACGTGGCCGAGATCAAGGGCGTGCGTGCCGTGTTCGGCGACAAGGCTCCGAAGATCAGCTCTACCAAGAGCCTGTCGGGTCACTCGCTGGGCGCTGCCGGTGTGCACGAGGCGATCTACTGCCTGCTGATGATGGAAAACAACTTCATCGCCGGCTCTGCCAACATCGACGAGCTGGATCCGGAAGTCGCCGACTTGCCAATCCTGCGTAAAACCGAAGAAAACGCCAAGATCGACACGGTCATGAGCAACAGCTTCGGCTTCGGCGGCACCAACGCCACTCTGGTGCTCAAGCGCTGGGAAGGCAAGTAAGACGCTGCCGCTGTAAATGAAAACGCCCCGACTGGTTCGGGGCGTTTTTGTTTGTGTTGCCTGTGCTGGCCTCTTCGCGGGCAAACCCACCACACAAGCCTTCAGCGCTGTGCCCACCTTGTAGGAGCGGGTTTACCCGCGAAGAGGCCAGCACAGGTCACTGCTGTACCCTGGGCAACACCGCCAGAAAGTTCTCCAGGGCCACCTTGTGCGCCACCGACTCCGGCAAGGCATCCAGAAACGGCTTGAACCCGTGCATCTGCTCCCCCAGGCTGCCAAACCGCCCCACCACATCCGAACCCAGCATGAACCGCTCCGGGTACTTCTCGACCAGCGCCAGCCATTCCTTGCGCGGCACACTCTGCTCATCCAGCAAATACGGCTGCAGCACACTCCACGACAGATCGACATACAGGTTCGGGTAGTCCTCCAGCAATCGCCTCAGTACCGGCAGTAGAAAGTCCATCTGCGTCTGGTGGCGATGTATCTCCATGCTGCTGCCCGCATGCGCCCAGATGAATCGCGTATGCGGGTGATTGCGCAGCGGCTCTTCGATCTCCGCCAGGTACAGCGGGTTGCGCTCGCGCTTGGAGGTGATGTTGGAATGCAGCAGCACGGGCAGGTCGCGCTCGGCCGCCAGGTGGTAGATACGCGTCATGGCCTCATTATTGGCACGTGGCGTGTCGCCACTGGTCAGCGCTGTCAGGTCATCATGTCGGGTGAACACCTCGCCGATGCCCTGCCAAAGGCCCGGGTACAAATCGAGCATGCGCTCGATATGGCTGACCGCATTCTTGTCCACCGGGTTAAAACCACTCAGGAACGGGTGGAAGCGCTTGCGCTGCTCACTTGGCAATTGCTGCAGCGCCGCCGCCACGTAAGTATCGGTGGCGCTGTACCAATAGGCGTCGGCGTCATCACCGGCGTAGTAGCGCGGGCGCTTGGGCTCGTCTTCGTGCCATTTCTTGGCCACCGGTATGCCTGAAATCATCGACTGCTCAACCCCTGCGGCATCCATGGCCTTGATCAGCGCCGGCATGCCTTCACTTTCCTGGAAGAAGTCCACATAGTGCAGGTGGGCATCACTGTAGCGGTACTCGCGCGCCTGGGCCGCCTGGCACAGCCAGCCGAACAACAGCACACAAGCCAGCGCTCTGGCGGTCATGGTCATCTTCCTCATGCAAGTACGAACCCAGTAGACCAGGCGGCCGCCAAGACGGTTCAGCGACGGCGGGCAAACCGCTATGCTTGAGGCACTTCCACCGTGCCTGGAGCCTTCCCCATGAGCAGCCCACTGGTCATCCACCCCCGAGCCGAGACGGTCGAGGGCCAGCCGATCCTGCGCCCGCTGCCGTCAGCCCAGTGCCGCAGCGTCGGCCCGTTCGTGTTCTTCGACCACATGCTCGAAACAGACTATGCCCCGGGGCATGGCATGGATATCCGCCAGCATCCGCATATCGGCTTGTCGACCCTGACCTACCTGTTCGAAGGCGCAATCCTGCACAAGGACAGCCTTGGCTCGGCGCAGCGGGTGCTGCCCGGTGATGTCAGCTGGATGACTGCGGGCAGCGGCGTCGCCCATGTCGAGCGCACCCCGGAAGATGGCCTGGCCCATGGGTCGCGCCTGCATGGGCTACAGGTATGGCTGGCATCGCCACGCGAGTTTGAGCAAGGCCCGGCAAGCTACAGCCATCACCCCGCCGCGAGCTTGCCCGTCAGTGACAGCCTGGGTGTACGTATCTGCATGATTGCTGGCAGCGGGTTCTGCCTGGCGTCCCCGGTGCCGGTGCTGTCCCCTACCCTTTATGCGCATGTCCGGATGCAACCGGCGACCACCTTGCTGGTACCGAATGAGCATGTGCAGCGGGCGCTGTACCTGCTCGATGGTGAGTTGACGATGAACGATGAAGATGTAGAACCGTGCAGCCTGGTGGTGCTGCCGGAGGGAGAAGAGGTGACGCTGTATGCGGAGGGTGAATGCCAATTGGTACTGATTGGCGGTGCACCGCTGGATGGGCCGCGTCGGATGAACTGGAATTTCGTGGCCAGCGACCCGGAACTGATCGAGCGGGCCCGGGCCAGGTGGGCTGCGGGGGATTGGCCGGTGGTGCCGGGGGAACATTCTAGGATCGAGTTGCCTCGGTGATCAGGGCCGGCCCTTTCGCGGGTAAACCCGCTCCTACACCTATCGGGGGTGGACACACATCGGTGATTGGGCGCAGGCCGTCGCGTAGGAGCGGGTTCACCCGCGAAGGGCTGCAAAGCAGCCCCCTGCAATCTCAGCGCTGGAACACTTCACTCAGCAGATTATGCATCGAACGGAACGCTCGCTCGGAAGTGCGTCGGTCATACTGCATCTTGCCCGGCATATTGGCATTCGGGTCGGTAAACGAGTGCACCGCGCCGCCAAAACTGAGCAACTGCCAGTCCACCTTGGCTGCGTTCATCTCATCTTCGAATGCCGGCAGCTGCTCTTTAGGCACCAATGGGTCGGAGGCACCATGCAACACCAGCACCGAGCCCTTGATGCGCTTGGCATCTTCAGGATTCGGCGTGTCCAGGGTGCCGTGGAACGACACTGCCGCACGCAGGTCGGCGCCGCTACGGGCCAGTTCCAAGGCACAGCAGCCACCGAAGCAGAAGCCGAAGGTGGCCACCTTGCCAGGCTCCAGCAACGCCTTCGACTGCCCCAGCAATTGCGCCAAGGCTTCCTGCATGCGCTTGCGCAGTTCGCCACGATCATTCTTCAGCGGCATCATCGCCACGCCTGCCTCATCGGCATTGGACGGGCGCACCGATTGCCCGTACAGGTCGGCGATCAGCACCACATAGCCCTTCTCGGCCACTTCCTTGGCAATGCGCTCGGCACCTTCGCCAATGCCCATCCAGTTCGGCGCCATCACCAGCCCTGGGCGGCCCAGCGCACCCGGCTCATAGACCAAACGGCTTTCGTAGGTCTTGCCAGACAGGTGATAAACCAGCGATTCGACGATTACTTTGCTCATCAAGCACTCCTTTGGCACTCGTCATAAAAAAGCCCGCCGAAGCGGGCTTTGCTGTGCATCAACTCAAGCAGACAGCTCGACCAGTAGCTTGTTCAGGCGACGAACGTACGCCGCAGGGTCCTTCAGGCTGTCACCGGCCGCCAGGGCCGCCTGATCGAACAGGATGTGCGACAGCTCGGCGAAACGGTCTTCACTCTGCTCGTGATCCAGCTTCTCGATCAGCGGGTGGCTCGGGTTGAACTCGAAGATCGGCTTGGACTCCGGCACTTTCTGCCCGCTGGCCTCCAGGATCTGGCGCATCTGCAGGCCCAGGTCCTGTTCGCCGATGGCCAGGATCGCCGGCGAGTCGGTCAGGCGGTGCGATACGCGTACTTCGGCCACGCTGTCACCCAGCGCACCTTTCAGTCGCTCGACCAGACCTTCCTTGTCCTTGGCGACTTCTTCCTGGGCTTTCTTGTCTTCTTCCGAATCCAGCTTGCCCAGGTCCAGGTCACCACGGGCAATATCGACAAAGGCCTTGCCGTCGAATTCGTTGAGGTAGCTCATCAGCCACTCGTCGATGCGATCAGTGAGCAGCAGCACTTCGATACCTTTCTTGCGGAAGACTTCCAGGTGCGGGCTGTTCTTGACCTGCGCGTATGACTCTCCGGTGAGGTAATAGATCTTGTCCTGACCTTCCTTGGCGCGGGCCAGGTAGTCGGCCAGGGCGACGCTCTGCTCGCCGCTGTCGTCCTGGGTGGACGCAAAGCGCAGCAGACCGGCGATTTTCTCCTTGTTGGCGAAGTCTTCGGCCGGGCCCTCTTTCAGCACCTGACCGAAGTTTTTCCAGAAGCCCTTGTATTTCTCGGGTTCGTTCTTCGCCAGCTTCTCCAGCATGTCCAGCACGCGCTTGGTCAGCGCGGTCTTCATCGAATCGATGATCGGGTCTTTCTGCAGGATTTCACGCGACACGTTCAGCGACAGGTCGTTGGAATCGACCACACCCTTGATGAAGCGCAGGTACAGCGGCAGGAACGACTCGGCCTGGTCCATGATGAATACACGTTGCACGTACAGCTTCAGGCCGCGCGGCGCTTCGCGCTGGTAGAGGTCGAACGGCGCACGGGCCGGCACGTACAGCAGCGAGTTGTATTCGAGCTTGCCTTCGACCTTGTTGTGGCTCCAGGCCAGCGGGTTTTCGAAGTCATGGCCGATGTGCTTGTAGAACTCCTGGTACTCCTCGTCCTTCACCTCGGTGCGCGAACGGGTCCACAGGGCGCTGGCGCGGTTGACGGTTTCCCACTCTTCAGCCGGCTGCTCTTCACCTTCGGCGGCAGCCTGCTCTTTCGGCAGCTGAATCGGCAGGGCGATGTGGTCGGAGTACTTCTTGACCACGTTGCGCAGGCGCCAGCCATCGGCAAACTCCTGCTCGTCCTTCTTCAGGTGCAGGACGATACGGGTACCGCGCTGCGGTTTGTCGATGGTGGCGACTTCGAACTCGCCCTCGCCTTTCGACGACCAGTGCACACCTTCGGCCGCTGGCTGGCCCGCACGGCGGCTGTACACGTCGACCTTGTCGGCAACGATGAACGCGGAGTAGAAGCCCACGCCGAACTGACCGATCAGGTGCGAGTCCTTCTTCTGGTCACCGGTGAGGTTCTTCATGAAGTCGGCAGTGCCGGACTTGGCGATGGTGCCCAGGTGGGCAATGACGTCTTCGCGGCTCATGCCGATGCCGTTGTCCTCGAGGGTGACGGTACCGGCGTCCTTGTCGAAGCTCAGGCGAATCTTCAGGTCAGCATCGCCCTCGAACAGCTCTGGCTTGGCCAGGGCTTCGAAACGCAGCTTGTCGGCGGCGTCGGAAGCATTGGAAATCAGCTCCCGCAGGAAGATTTCCTTGTTCGAGTACAGCGAGTGAATCATGAGGTGCAGCAGTTGCTTCACCTCGGTCTGGAAGCCCAGCGTTTCCTTTTGTGTTTCCACAGTCATGGTCTTCGAAACTCCGATCTGATGGCGTTGGCGCCTGGCGGCCGGTTCGGCCAGCGTTAACGGCGGATGTCATGCAGATGGGGGCTGCCCGGATGATTTCAAGGGCTTTTCCGGTTCGATCTTGAAATGCGCACGGGCCGTGGCAATCGGCGACTGCCTGTCGCCCTGCCAGGCGGTGATGGCCACGTTGGTCACACGCCGGCCCTGGCGCCACAGCTGGCACTGGGCGTAGGTATCGCGAAAGTGCCCGGCGCGCAGGTAGTCGATGGAAAAGTCGATGATCTTCGGAATGCTTGCGCTTTCGCTGTAGATCAGCAGGTACAGCGCGGCCGACAGCTCCATGAAGCCGGCAATCACGCCGCCATGGATGGCCGGTAGCAGTGGGTTGCCGATATTGTCCGGGCTGGCCGGCAGGCGGAACAACAGGTCATCGCCCTGACGCTCGCATTCGATGCCGATCAGCCCGGCATAGGGAATCAGTGCCAGCAATGGTCGATAGTCGCCCACCGCATGGGCGGCGTTGAGCTGCTGGCGCACCGCGTGCGGAATCATGCCTTGCCCTCCTTCAGACTGTCGCCGAAACGGATGCCGCCCTTGATGTCCTGGCCCAGGCGCATGAACGTGCCCACCACCTGGCAGATGGGCTGGTCGGGGTCGTCCTGATAGGCGGTGCCACGGGTGAAGATCACGTCGCGGGTAACACGGTAGCACTGGGCGTGGCCATAGATGTCCTTGCCGGCCTCAGCCGGGTGCATGTAGTCGATGCGCAGGTCCAACGTCGGGCACACTTCGAAGCGCGGCAGCACACACAACGTGGCCATGCCACAGGTGGTGTCCATCAGCGTGGTCAGCGCACCGCCGTGCACGGCACCGGTTTGCGGGTTGCCGACAATCGCCGGCGACCACGGCAGGACCAGGGTCATGCCATTGCCATCAGCCTGCGCCACGCGCATCTGCAACAACTGACAATGTTTTAACGCCGTGAGAAAGCGCTCGGCCATTGCCATCAAGGTTGAATCGCTCATCGGCTGTTCCCATCGGCCGCAGGGCAGCGGCATAAATTCGTTAAAAAGTCCATGTAGAACGGGACGTTATATATCTGTAATCTTCGTTGAACTTATTCCGCGTAGTTGTACTCGAAGGAACAAGTCACTTATTCCACCAAGGAGAAACACCCCCATGCGTAAACCTTTTGCTTTTGCTCTGATGCTGGCCGCTGCCATGGGCCTGGCTGCTTGCGATAAAGCGAGCGAAGACAAAGCCCAGGACGCACAGCAACACGCCGAGCAAGCCCAGGAAAAAATGGGTGAAGCTCAGGATAAGATGAACGAAGCCGCCGAGGAAAACGCCGAAGCTGCCAAAGATCAGGCCGAAGCCGAGCAGAAGGCTGCCGAAGAAGCCGCTCCGGCTACTCCGGCTCCAACTACACCGGCAGAACCTGCCAAGCAGTAATTGGCTAAAACAAAAAAACCCGACGATGTCGGGTTTTTTTGTGCCTGCGAACTTTTGATTAATCGTTTCAGTTGGAGACAACCGAGCTTTCCTTGGCCGGCTCCGACAGTACACTTTCGGTCGGCGTGAACACCATCACATCGAGTACATCCGAATGGAACTCTCGACGGTACAGAATCAGCACTACGCCCACACTCATCGCCATGAACAACCATGGGCTGATAAACCAGCTCAACATGGCCATGCCGAAGTAATACGAACGCAGCCCCAGGTTGAACTGGTTAGCCGCCAACGACAATACCCGCGCCGCGCGGGAGGCGAACGCCTTGCGCTCCAGCTCATTGACCAGCCGTTCGCCGATCATAGGTGCCGAGCCCACCAGCACGGCGGCAAAGTTGTATTGGCGCATGCACCAGCTGAACGTGAAGAAGGCGTAGACAAATACCATGGCCAGGCACAGCAGCTTGATCTCCGACATGCCCTGGGATGTTTGCTGAACCAGCGGCAGGTCGGCCAGCAACGACAGTGCCCGGTCGGAGGCACCGAGCACGGTGAGGATGCCAGCCAGAATGATCAGGGTGCTGGAGGCAAAGAACGAAGCGTTGCGCTCCAGGTTACCGATCACGCTGGCATCGGCGATGCGGTTGTCGCGCAGCAGCATGCGGCGCATCCAGTCTTCGCGGTACAAGTGCAGCACGCTGGCCAGGCACGCGGTGTCGCGCCCCTTCCAGATCGCATAGCGGGTATAGCCACCCCAGCACAGGGCGAACCAGGCGATGGCCAGCAGGTTGTTGAGGTTGCTTTGGATGAAGTTCATGCAGGGTTACCGAAAGGGCCATGTGCCTAAAGGATAGGGACCGGATTTCGACGCTGGCAAGCGGCAAAAGGCACACCTGCACACTGAAAAATACCTTACCTGCTGCGAAGAGGCCGAAACCGGCAAACAGCAAAAAGCCCCGCATCCTTTCGGATACGGGGCTCTCTTGTTTTCACCCTTGGCGGGCACCCTTCGGCTTGTGGCCGGTGCCGCCCTCAGGCTTCAACTTGTCCAGTCAGGCCAGCGCCTCGCGCGGCTTGCCGAGCATGCGGTCGCAGGCCACGGCACCCACCAGGGTCACCACCGAAGGTACCAGCCAGGCCATGCCGGCATCACTCAATGGCAGGTGCGCCATGAAGTCTGGCAACACGTGGGCAAGGCTGCTGCCCTTGATCGCATCGACCATGCCGAACAGCAGCGAGACCAGCATCACGGGCGCCAGGATGCGCGTTGGCGAGTTCCACAGGTCTTTCACGAAGCTCAGGCCAACCACCACGATGCACGGCGGATAGATGGCGGTGAGCACCGGGATCGAGAACATGATCAGCTTGGTCAGGCCAAGGTTGGAAATCAGCAGCGAGAAGCCGGCAAGGATCACCACCAGCGCGCGGTAGGACAGCGGCAGGATCTGGCTGAAGTACTCGGCGCAGGCACAGGTCAGGCCAACCGCGGTCACCAGGCAGGCCAGCGCGATCAGCACGGCGAGGAAGCCGCTGCCCAGGGAGCCGAAGGTGTGCTGTACGTAGGCATGCAGCACCGCCGCACCGTTGGTGGCGTCAGCCGCGATGTCGTGGCTGGTGGCACCCAGGCGGAACAGGCTGATGTAGACCAGGGCCAGCCCGACACCGGCGATCAGGCCGGCGATGATGGCGTAGCGGGTAATCAGCCTCGGCGACTCGACACCGCGCGAGCGAATGGCATTGACAATGACGATACCGAACACCAGGGCACCCAGGGTATCCATGGTCAGGTAGCCATCGGAGAAGCCCTTGGAGAACGCAGCGGCGGCATAGGCAGGCTGTGCGTCACCAATGCTACCGGCGGGCAGCGCGAAGGCAGCGATGCCCAGTACTGCCAGGGCAATGATCTTCAACGGTGCCAGGAAGCGGCCCACGGTGTCGAGCAACTTGCCAGGGTACATGGACACGGCCAGCACGACGATGAAGTACACCAGGCTGTAGATGAACAGCGCCAGCGGGCTTTCACCGGTCAGTGGTGCAACGCCCACTTCGAACGACACGGTCGCCGTACGCGGGGTGGCGAACAATGGGCCGACCGACAGGTAGCACACGGCTGCCAGCAGGCCGCCGAAGAACTTGCCGATCGGGCTGCTCAGTGCATCCATGCCGCCACCGACCTTGGCCAGAGCGACCACCGTGATGACCGGCAGGCCCACGGCAGTGACCAGGAAGCCCAAGGCCGCCATCCATACGTGCGGGCCAGACTGCAGGCCGACGATAGGCGGGAAGATGATATTGCCTGCACCCACGAAAAGCGCAAACGTCATAAAGCCAAGCGCCAGGATATCCTGGCCTTTGAGAACTTTCATTTAAGGTAGTACCACACTGCTGAAATCGGGATTCGAGAGGGGATTTCCCTTTGGGTAAGGGGAAATGCTGCCCGGCTTGATAGGCCAGACCCGTTTAGCGTGTCGTTCCCTTTTGGGGTACGGGCACAGAGTGAACGCGTAATGTAACTGGTTTGTCAGTCAAACGCACTGGCACAGTGCTGCTTGTCCGATGTGCGTACATGTTTGTCGTCTGTGTGACCGAGGACGGCAGGTATTATCCTCGGATTGAAACATTCGTCTGCGTGAAAATTCCTATCAAACCTATCGAAGAATCTCTATTGCCAGCACCGGCCTCTTCGCGGGTAAACCCGCTCCTACGAACCCCACATACGACAAAGGCCACCCGAAGGTGGCCTCTGTGCGCGTGGGGGGTGTAGCAGTATTACTTCTTGGCTTCCCAGCCAGTCAGCTCGGCCAGGGCCTTGCCGATGTCAGCCAGGGAACGCACGGTTTTCACACCCGCGTCCTGCAGGGCGGCGAACTTCTCGTCCGCAGTGCCCTTGCCGCCGGAGATGATGGCGCCAGCGTGGCCCATGCGCTTGCCCGCAGGTGCAGTAACACCGGCGATGTAGGAAACGACAGGCTTGGTGACGTGGGCCTTGATGTAGGCCGCAGCTTCTTCTTCAGCCGAACCGCCGATCTCACCGATCATCACGATCGCTTCGGTCTTCGGGTCTTCCTGGAACAGCTTCAGGATGTCGATGAAGTTGGAGCCCGGGATCGGGTCACCGCCGATGCCGACGCAGGTCGACTGGCCGAAGCCGGCGTCGGTGGTCTGCTTCACAGCTTCGTAGGTCAGGGTGCCGGAACGCGAAACGATACCGACCTTGCCTGGCAAGTGGATGTGGCCTGGCATGATGCCGATCTTGCACTCGCCCGGGGTGATGACACCTGGGCAGTTAGGGCCGATCAGGGTCACGCCCAGCTCGTCGCACTTGACCTTGGCATCCAGCATGTCCAGGGTAGGAATGCCTTCGGTGATGCAGACGATCAGCTTGATGCCGCCAAAGGCAGCTTCCAGGATCGAGTCTTTGCAGAACGGAGCCGGTACGTAGATGACCGAAGCGTCAGCGCCGGTAGCTTCCACGGCTTCCTTGACGGTGTTGAACACCGGCAGGCCCAGGTGGGTGGTGCCACCCTTGCCTGGGGTTACGCCGCCGACCATCTTGGTGCCGTAGGCAATGGCCTGTTCGGAGTGGAAAGTACCCTGCGAGCCGGTGAAGCCCTGGCAGATGACTTTGGTATCTTTATTGATCAGGACGCTCATTACTTGCCCTCCGCAGCTTTGACAACTTGTTGAGCAGCGTCGGTCAGGCTGGTTGCCGCAATGATGTTCAAACCGCTTTCTGCCAGTACTTTAGCGCCCAGTTCGGCGTTGTTGCCTTCGAGGCGAACGACGACCGGAACTTTTACGCCGACTTCTTTCACCGCACCGATGATGCCTTCGGCAATCATGTCGCAGCGAACGATGCCGCCGAAGATGTTGACCAGAACGGCCGCGACATTGCTGTCGGACAGAATGATCTTGAACGCTTCGGTAACGCGCTCTTTGGTAGCACCGCCGCCAACGTCGAGGAAGTTGGCCGGCTTGCCGCCGTGCAGGTTGACGATGTCCATGGTACCCATGGCCAGGCCGGCACCGTTGACCATGCAGCCGATGTTGCCTTCAAGGGCAACGTAGTTCAGTTCGAACTTGGCAGCGTGGGCTTCACGGGCGTCGTCCTGCGACGGGTCGTGGAAGGTTTTCAGCTTCGGCTGACGGTACATGGCGTTGGCGTCGATGTTGATCTTGGCATCGAGGCAGTGCAGGTCGCCATCGGCCTTGATCACCAGCGGGTTCACTTCCAGCAGCGCCAGGTCATGATCCTTGAACAGCTTGGCCAGGCCAACGAAGATCTTGGCAAACTGTTGAACTTGCTTGCCTTCCAAGCCCAGCTGGAAAGCCAGCTCGCGACCCTGGAACGGCTGAGCGCCGACCAGTGGGTCGATGGTGGCCTTGAGGATTTTCTCAGGCGTTTCGTGAGCGACTTTCTCGATGTCCACGCCACCTTCGGTGGAAGCCATGAACACGATACGGCGGCTCGAACGATCGACTACAGCGCCCAGGTACAGCTCTTTGGCGATGTCAGTGCAGGATTCGACCAGAATCTTGGAGACGGGTTGACCGTTGGCATCGGTCTGGTAGGTGACCAGATTCTTGCCCAACCACTGTGCAGCGAACGCCTTGGCGTCTTCCTTGCTGCGAACCAGCTTTACGCCGCCCGCTTTACCGCGACCACCCGCGTGAACCTGGGCTTTTACAACCCACTCGTTCCCGCCGATCTTGTCGCAGGCTTCTGCAGCTTGCTCAGGGGTATCGACTGCGAAACCCTTGGAAACTGGCAGGCCGTACTCAGCGAACAGCTGCTTACCCTGATACTCGTGAAGATTCATGCTTTTTACCGTCTTCGTTAGGTACTGCGCTTCGGCGCTGCGCCATCAGTGGCGCCGCACCACCTGTGACCGTTGACCCCGGGTTTCCCGTGTGATCCGGTCCGGCGGACTTTCCGCGGTGAGTCATGCACGCAAGACTCACGACGGGCAGCCCGCCGTGGTTTCTTATAATTAACGCTTCTTACGGTTGGCCACGTGAATGGCGCCGCCATTCACCGCCAGCGCTGCTTCATGCAACGCTTCGGACAGGGTTGGATGGCTGAAGACCATCATGCCCAGATCCTCGGCACTGGTGCCGAATTCCATTGCGATTGCGCCCTGCTGCACCAGTTCGGCAGCCGATGGGCCAATCACGTGAACACCCAGAACGCGGTCGGTCTTGGCATCGGCGATGACCTTGACGAAACCACCGGTGTCGTTGGCAGCCATCGCACGGCCGCTGGCCGCGAACGGGAAGGTGCCCACGTTAACCTCAACGCCCTCGGCCTTCAAGGCCTGTTCGGTCTTGCCGACCCACGCGATTTCCGGGTGGGTGTAGATGACCGAAGGGATCAGGTCGTAGTTCATCTGGGCCTTGTGGCCCTTGATGCGCTCGACGACCATGATGCCCTCTTCCGAAGCCTTGTGGGCCAGCATCATGCCGCGTACCACGTCACCAATGGCGTACACGCCCGGAACGCTGGTGGCGCAGTAATCGTCGACGAAGATGTAGCCACGCTCGTCGATGGTCACGCCGCTGTCGGAAGCCAGCAGATCGGTAGTCACCGGGCGACGGCCGACTGCAACAATCAGCTTGTCGAAGGTGATCTTCTGCTCGCCTTCGGCGTTGGTGTAGGTCACTTCGACTTCATTGCCGTTGACTTTCGAGCCGGTGACGCGAGCGCCCAGCTTGATGTCCAGGCCTTGCTTGGTCAGGGTCTTCTGGGCTTCTTTCGACACGGCGGTGTCGGCAGCCATCAGGAAGGTGTCCAGGGCTTCAAGGACGGTCACTTCAGCACCCAGGCGAGCCCATACCGAGCCCAGCTCCAGGCCGATCACGCCTGCACCGATAACGCCCAGGCGCTTCGGTACGGCCTGGAATTCCAGGGCGCCGGTGGAGTCGACGATGACGTTCTGGTCGACCGGGGCCGGCGGAATGTCGATCGGGCGCGAGCCGGAAGCCAGGATCACGTTCTCGGCTTCGATGACTTCGGTGGTGCCGTCAGCCTTGGTGACTTCGACTTTCTTGCCGGCCAGCAGCTTGCCGTGGCCCTGGATCGAAGTGACGCCGTTGGCCTTGAACAGGGTGGCAACGCCACCGGTCAGGTTCTTGACGATACCGGCCTTGCGGCCAACCATCGCGGCGACGTCCATCTTCACTTCGCCAGTGGAGATACCGTGGACGTTGAAGCTCTCTTTGGCTTCCTTGTACTTCCAGGAGCTGTCCAACAGCGCCTTGGAAGGAATGCAACCTACGTTCAGGCAGGTGCCGCCCAGGGCCAGTTTGCCCTCGGCGTCGGTGTACTTCTCGATACAGGCAGTCTTCAGACCAAGTTGGGCAGCCTTGATGGCAGCCACATAGCCGCCTGGGCCTGCACCGATTACCACTACGTCGAATTTCTGGGTCATAAAAGATTCCTTATCAGCTACAAGCTACAAGCCGCGAACCGCGCGGCCTGGCTTCTTGCGAAGCCAGGCCCGGCACGGTACGCAGCCAGAGGGTTAGATGTCCAGCAGCAGGCGGGACGGATCTTCCAGCAGGTTCTTGATAGTGACCAGGAAGGTTACCGCTTCCTTGCCGTCGATCAGGCGGTGATCGTACGACAGCGCCAGGTACATCATCGGGCGAATCACCACCTGGCCATTGATGGCCATCGGGCGCTGGATGATGTTGTGCATGCCGAGAATGGCGGCCTGCGGCGGGTTGACGATCGGGGTCGACATCATCGAACCGAAGGTGCCACCGTTGGTGATGGTGAAGGTACCACCGGTCATCTCTTCGATGGACAGTTTGCCGTCACGGGCCTTCTTGCCGAAGGTAGCGATGCCGTTCTCGATTTCAGCCAGGCTCATCGACTCGGCGTTACGCAGCACCGGCACCACCAGGCCACGGTCGCTGGACACGGCAACACCGACGTCGGCGAAGCCGTGGTAGACGATGTCGTTGCCGTCGATCGAGGCGTTGACAGCCGGGAAGCGTTTCAGCGCTTCGGTAGCAGCCTTGACGAAGAACGACATGAAGCCCAGGCGCACGCCATTGTGGGTCTTCTCGAACAGGTCCTTGTACTTCGAACGCAGGGCCATGACTTCGGTCATGTCCACTTCGTTGAAGGTGGTCAGCATCGCCATGTTCGACTGGGCTTCGACCAGGCGCTCGGCGATCTTGGCACGCAGGCGGGTCATCGGCACACGCTTCTCGGTACGGTCGCCAGCGGAGACGACAACCGGGGCAGCGGCAGCAGCGGCAGGCTTGGCAGCCGGGGCAGCGGCTGGTGCCGACTTCTTGTTGGCAACAGCAGCAACCACGTCTTCCTTGGTGACGCGACCGCCTTTACCGGTGCCTGCCACAGTAGCCAGGTCGATGCCGTTTTCTTCAGCCAGCTTGCGTGCGGCCGGGGCAGCGATCGGGTCTTCTTCGCCGGCGTCAGCGCTAGCAGCGGCCGGAGCAGCTGCAGGCGCGGCGGCCGCGGCAGGCGCAGCGGCAGCACCGCCCTCAACGATCGAACCCAGCAATTCGTCGGACAGGACCGTGTCGCCCTCGCCCTTGACGATGTCGCCCAGCACGCCATCGGCAGTAGCCAGTACTTCCAGGACAACCTTGTCAGTCTCGATGTCGACGATCAGCTCGTCACGCTTGACGGCTTCGCCCGGCTTCTTGTGCCAGGTGGCAACGGTGCCATCGGCAACCGATTCCGGGAAGGTTGGGGCTTTGATCTCGATAGCCATTATCTGTGTTTCCTTAAATTCGGTTTCAGGTGCGCGAAGGCGTTAGACAGTGAAGGCGTCTTGCAGCAGTTTTTCCTGCTGTTCGGCGTGCTTCGAAGCGTAACCACAGGCTGGCGCGGCAGAAGCATCGCGACCGGCGTATTCCAGGACCAGTGCCTTGTTGTGGCGGCCCAGGATACGGCGCATGTGGTGCTGGCTGCTGTACCAGGCGCCCTGGTTCATCGGCTCTTCCTGACACCAGACCGCATGCTTGAGGTTGGTGTAAGGGGCGAGGATTTCGACCAGATCGTCCTCAGGGAACGGATACAGCTGCTCGATACGCAGGATGGCAATGTCTTCGCGGCCTTCGGCACGGCGTTTTTCCAGCAGGTCGTAGTAGACCTTGCCGCTGCACAGCACCAGACGCTCGACCTTGGCCGGATCGATTGCGTCGATTTCCGGGATCACGGTCTGGAACGAGCCTTCTGCCAGGTCTTCCAGGGTCGAAATGGCCAGCTTGTGGCGCAGCAGCGACTTCGGCGTCAGGACGACCAGCGGCTTGCGCAGCGGGCGAATGACCTGGCGACGCAGCAGGTGGTAAATCTGTGCCGGCGTCGTCGGTACGCAGACCTGGATGTTGTGCTCGGCGCACAGCTGCAGGTAACGCTCCAGACGCGCGGAGGAGTGCTCCGGCCCCTGCCCTTCATAGCCGTGTGGCAGCAGCATGGTCAGGCCACACAGACGGCCCCACTTGTGCTCACCACTGGTGATGAACTGGTCGATCACCACTTGCGCACCGTTGGCGAAGTCGCCGAACTGGGCTTCCCAGATCACCAGCGCGTTCGGCATGGTGGTGGAGTAGCCGTATTCGAAGGCCAGTACCGCCTCCTCGGACAGGAACGAATCGTACAGATCGAAACGTGGCTGGCCTGGGAACAGGTTCTGCAACGGAATGTAGGTGCTGGCGTCCTTCTGGTTGTGCAGCACCGCGTGACGGTGCGAGAAGGTGCCACGGCCGATGTCCTGGCCGGTCATGCGGATCGGGTGACCTTCGAACTGCAGGGTGGCGTAAGCCATGGTCTCTGCATAACCCCAGTTGATCGGCAAGCCACCGGCCTGCATCTTCTGACGGTCTTCGTAGATCTTCGACACCTGACGCTGGACCACGAAACCTTCCGGCAGCTCGAGCAGCTTGGCCGACAGATCCTGCAGGGTCTTGAGGTCGAAGCGGGTGTCGTGACGCGCGGTCCAGGCATGGCCCAGGTAGGGACGCCAGTCGACGAACAGCTCGCGGTTCGGCTCCTTGACCAGGCTCTTCACCACGTGCAGGCCATTGTCCAGCGCATTGCGGTACTCGTCGATCTTGGCCTGAGCGCGCTCGGCGTCGATGCGACCGGCCTGGATCAGCTGCTCGGCATACAGCTCACGGGTAGTGCGCTGCTTGCTGATTTGCTGGTACATCAGCGGCTGGGTGCCGTTAGGCTCGTCAGCCTCGTTGTGGCCACGGCGACGGTAGCAGACCAGGTCGATGACCACGTCACGCTTGAACTGCATGCGGTAGTCGATGGCCAGCTGGGTGACGAACAGCACGGCTTCCGGGTCATCGCCGTTCACGTGCAGGATCGGTGCCTGGATCATCTTGGCAACGTCGGTCGCGTACTCGGTGGAGCGCGCATCCAGCGGGTTGCTGATGGTGAAACCAACCTGGTTGTTGATCACGATGTGCACGGTACCGCCGGTCTTGAAACCGCGGGTCTGCGACATCTGGAAGGTTTCCATGACCACGCCCTGGCCAGCGAACGCAGCGTCGCCGTGGATCGAGATCGGCACCACCTTGTCGCCAACGGTGTCGTTGCGGCGGTCCTGACGGGCGCGCACCGAACCCTCGACCACCGGCGAAACGATTTCCAGGTGGGACGGGTTGAACGCCATGGCCAGGTGCACTTCGCCACCCGGGGTCATCACGTTCGAGGAGAAGCCCTGGTGATACTTCACGTCACCGGAGCCCAGCTCGTTCATCTTCTTGCCTTCGAACTCGTCGAACAGCTCGCGCGGGTTCTTGCCGAAGGTGTTCACCAGCACGTTCAGGCGGCCACGGTGGGCCATGCCGATCACGACCTCCTTGGCGCCGTAAGAGCCGGAACGCTGGATCATTTCATCCAGCATCGGAATCAGGCTCTCGCCGCCTTCAAGGCCGAAACGCTTGGTGCCCGGGTACTTGGTGCCCAGGTACTTTTCCAGGCCCTCACCGGCGGTTACGCGCTCGAGCAGGTGGGCCTGCACGTCAGCGGAATACTCCGGACGGCCGCGCACGCTTTCCAGCCGCTGCTGGAACCAGCTGCGCTGCTCGGAATCGACGATGTGGGTGAATTCGGCGCCAATGGTGCGACAATATGTCTTCTGGAGTGCATCGAAGATGTCGCGTAGGCTCGCCTCCTCTTTGCCGATGAACAGGTCGCCGGCACGGAAGGTCGTATCAAGATCGGCATTGGTCAAGCCGTAGTGATTGATCGACAGGTCTACGGGCGCAGGGCGCTGCCACAACCCCAACGGGTCGAGCTTGGCAGCCTGATGGCCGCGCATACGATAGGCCTGGATCAGTCGCAGAACTTCAACCTGCTTCTTCTCGTGTTCACTGCTCACGCTCCCGGCGGAAACCGGTTGGGCGCGGCGCTGGTTCTTTGCCAGCAGTACGAAATGGTCGCGGATTGTCGAGTGCGATACATCAGTAGCGGTGCTGCCGTCGGCTGGCAACTTCTGGAAGTAAGTGCGCCACTCTTCTGGCACAGCGTTAGGGTCGTGCAGGTAGAGCTCGTAGAGCTCTTCCACATATGCAGCGTTACCACCTGAAAGGTGGGCGCTATCCCACATGCGCTGCATCACGCTTTCTTGCATGCTTGGTCACCCTCGATTAGGGGACTGATCGGCGAGAGCCACAGCAAACCTGGAAAAGTCCGAAAACAGCGACTGAACCACGCCACCTGGATCCTGCTGATTTTCCGGGTACCAGCCCGGAAAGCCCCTGCTGGTCTCATATCTTCATAGGTAATGAACGCGGGCTTTGTGGGCCCTTGTTCGGGTTTTACCTCAGTGCGGGCTCACCACCCGCACCTCGGCTTACTGCAGGTACAACGCTTTGTATCAGGTGCCGCTTTGCAGCAGCATGTTACGTACGTGACCGATTGCCTTGGTCGGGTTCAGACCTTTCGGGCAAACGTTTACGCAGTTCATGATCCCGCGGCAGCGGAATACGCTGAACGGGTCATCCAGGGACGCCAGGCGCTCCTGAGTCTTGGTATCGCGGCTGTCGGCAAGGAAGCGGTAGGCTTGCAGTAAGGCTGCCGGGCCCAGGAACTTGTCCGGGTTCCACCAGAACGACGGGCAGGAAGTCGAGCAGCAAGCGCACAGGATGCACTCGTACAGGCCGTCCAGCTTGTCACGGTCTTCCGGCGACTGCAGGCGCTCGATGGCCGGGGCCGGAGTGTCGTTCTGCAGGAACGGCTTCACCTTCTCGTACTGCTTGTAGAAGATGCTCATATCGACCACCAGGTCACGAATGACCGGCAGGCCTGGCAGAGGACGCAGAACCAGCTTGCCGCCCTTCACCACCGCCGACAGCGGGGTGATGCAGGCCAGGCCGTTCTTGCCGTTCATGTTCATGCCATCGGAACCGCAAACGCCTTCACGGCAGGAGCGACGGTACGAGAAACCCTCGTCCTTTTCCTTGATCAGTGCCAATACATCCAGCACCATCAGGTCCTTGCCGCCGGTATCGACGTCGAACGACTCCATTTTTGGCGCCGAGTCGGTGTCCGGGTTGTAACGATAAACTTCGACTTTCAACATAGCAGCCACCCTTAGTAAGTCCGGACTTTTGGTTCGAAGGCTGGAACAGTCTTCGGCGCAAAGTTGACGCCGCGCTTGGCAACGCGCTTCTCACCCGGGTAGTACAGGGTGTGGCACAGCCAGTTTTCGTCGTCACGGTCTTCGAAGTCTTCACGGGCGTGAGCGCCGCGGGACTCTTTACGGGCTTCCGCCGCGATGGCGGTAGCTTCGGCAACTTCCAGCAGGTTCTGCAGCTCCAGCGCTTCGATACGCGCGGTGTTGAAGGCCTGGGACTTGTCGTTGATCTTGACGTTGGCGATACGGTCACGCAGACCGGCCAATTGCTCGATACCCTTCTGCATGTATTCGCCAGTACGGAATACACCGAAGTAGTTCTGCATGCAGCTCTGCAGCTCACGCTTCAGGCTGGCAACGTCTTCACCGCTGGTACGCTCGTTGAGCTTGTTCAGGCGGTTCAGGGCAACATCGACGTCGGTGTCGCTGGCGTCGCGGTATTCCACGCCTTCGCTCAGCGCCTTCTCCAGGTGCAGGCCGGCAGCACGGCCGAACACCACCAGGTCGAGCAGCGAGTTGCCGCCCAGGCGGTTGGCACCGTGAACCGATACGCACGCCACTTCACCTACGGCGAACAGGCCCGGGATGATGTGATCCTGGCCGTCGGCGTCCATGGTGATGGCCTGGCCATGAATGTTGGTGGCAACGCCGCCCATCATGTAGTGGCAGGTCGGCACGACCGGCACCGGTGCGACCACAGGGTCAACGTGGGCGAAGGTCTTGGACAGCTCGCAGATACCTGGCAGGCGGCTGTGCAGCACTTCCTCGCCCAGGTGGTCCAGCTTCAGCAGTACGTGGTCCTTGTTCGGGCCCACGCCGTTGCCGGCGATGATTTCCTTGACCATGGAACGAGCAACCACGTCGCGGCCGGCCAGGTCTTTGGCGTTCGGCGCGTAACGCTCCATGAAGCGCTCGCCGTGGGCGTTGATCAGGTAGCCACCTTCACCGCGGCAACCCTCGGTGACCAGTACACCGGCGCCGGCGATACCGGTCGGGTGGAACTGCCACATTTCGATGTCCTGCACCGGCACGCCTGCACGCAGGGCCATGCCGATACCGTCACCGGTGTTGATCAGGGCGTTGGTGGTGGACGCATAGATACGGCCCGCACCGCCAGTGGCCAGCACGGTTGCCTTGGACTTGATGTACAGGGTTTCGCCAGTTTCGATGCAGATGGCGATCACACCCACGAATGCGCCGTCCTGGTTTTTCACCAGGTCAACTGCATAGTACTCGTTGAGGAATGTGGTACCCGCTTTCAGGTTGCCCTGGTACAGGGTGTGCAGCAGCGCGTGACCGGTACGGTCGGAAGCGGCACAGGTACGGGCGGCCTGGCCACCTTTACCGAAGTCCTTGGACTGACCACCGAACGGGCGCTGGTAGATGCGACCGGTTTCGGTGCGCGAGAACGGCAGACCCATGTGGTCCAGTTCGAAGACCGCAGCCGGGCCTTCCTGACACATGTATTCGATAGCGTCCTGGTCACCGATGTAGTCGGAACCCTTGACGGTATCGTACATGTGCCAGCGCCAGTCGTCGTTCGGGTCGGCCGAAGCGATGGCGCAGGTGATGCCGCCCTGGGCGGATACGGTGTGCGAACGGGTCGGGAAGACCTTGGTGACTACGGCAGTCTTGTGGCCGCCTTGAGCCAGTTGCAGCGCTGCGCGCATGCCGGCGCCGCCGCCACCGATGATGATGGCGTCGAAGGAAATGGTTGGAATGCTAGCCATGGATCAGATACCCCAGAGAATCTGCACACCCCAGACGAAGTAAGCGAACATCGCAACGCCGCATACCGCCTGGAACAGGAAACGAATCGCAGTTGCCGACTTGCCGAACGACATAGGCGTCAGGTAGTCGGTTGCAATGGTCCACATGCCGACCCAGGCGTGAGCGCCCAGGGCAACGAGGGCCAGCAGACTGAAGATCCGCATCGCGTTGTTGGAGAACAGACCATGCCACTGGGTGTAGTCGATGCCTGGGTGGGCGACCACGTAGCCGATCAGGAAGAGGAAGTAAGCCGCGAGAACGACCGCAGAAACGCGCTGCGCCATCCAGTCATAGAGGCCCGAACGCGACAGGTTCGTGACATTGGTTACCATACCCAAACTCCCACCAGAACGATCAGCACCACGGAGATGACGATCACGATTTTCGAGCCCAGCTTGCCGCCTTCCAGCGTCTCACCGATACCCATGTCCATGATCAGGTGACGAACACCTGCCACGAGGTGATAAAGCAGGGCGGACAGCAGACCCCAGGTCACGAACTTGGCCAGCGGGCTGGTCAGACACGCCTTCACCTCACCGAAGCCTTCCTCGGAACCCAGCGACTTGCCCAGTGCATAAAGCATGATGGCAAGGCCGATGAACAGGATGACGCCGGAGATACGGTGCAGGATGGACGTGTACGCAGTGACAGGGAGCTTGATGGTCCTTAGGTCTAGGTTTACAGGTCGTTGGCTTTTCACGGCTTTTTTCACACTGAAGAGCCCCTAGCGAATCAGGGCAAAGTTGTTGGTAAGTGTACTGGTCAGGTACCCACCACCCAGGGAACGGCGACCCCCAGCAGTTCGGGCTTGCAAGCCCCTGGCGGTCGGGTGCCGAGTATAGACAGTTAGGCTGCTTATGACAACGTGACGGGGTAGCCCAAATAGCGCATTGCCTTTAATGAACAAAAGGCGTAAATGGGCGAGAATTTCGGGAAAAATCAGGCTTGAATGCCTGATTCAACAAGCCTTTAGGCAAATTGACATCTGAATTTATCCCTCTATAGTGGTGCGGGCCCTGCGTGGGGGGTCTGTCTGATGATTTCAAGCATTAATAGGAGGCCACATGGCTGACAAAAAAGCGCAGTTGGTCATCGAGGGCGCTGCCCCCGTCGAGCTGCCCATTTTAACCGGCACCGTTGGTCCTGATGTAATCGACGTCCGCGGGTTAGGGGCCACTGGTCACTTCACCTTCGACCCAGGTTTCATGGCGACTGCCTCGTGCGAGTCGAAGATCACCTATATTGACGGCGACAAAGGTATCCTGCTGCACCGCGGCTACCCGATCGAGCAACTCGCCGAACAGTCCGACTACCTCGAAACCTGCTACCTGCTGCTCAATGGCGAACTGCCGAATGCCGAGCAGAAGGCCCAGTTCGTCAGCACCGTCAAGAACCACACCATGGTTCACGAGCAGCTGAAGTCCTTCTTCAACGGCTTCCGTCGCGACGCTCACCCGATGGCGGTGATGTGCGGCGTAGTCGGCGCCCTGTCGGCGTTCTATCACGACTCCCTGGACATCAATAACCCGCAACACCGCGAAATTTCCGCGGTGCGCCTGGTCGCCAAGATGCCGACCCTGGCTGCGATGGTTTACAAGTACTCCATGGGCCAGCCGATGATGTACCCGCGCAACGACCTGTCGTACGCGGAAAACTTCCTGCACATGATGTTCAACACCCCGTGCGAGATCAAACCGATCAGCCCGGTGCTGGCCAAGGCAATGGACCGGATCTTCATCCTCCATGCCGACCACGAGCAGAACGCCTCCACCTCCACCGTTCGCCTGGCAGGCTCGTCGGGTGCCAACCCGTTCGCTTGTATCGCCGCCGGTATCGCCGCACTGTGGGGCCCGGCCCACGGCGGTGCGAACGAAGCCGTACTGACCATGCTGGATGAAATCGGCGATGTCTCGAACATCGACAAATTCATCGCCAAGGCCAAGGACAAGAACGACCCGTTCAAGCTGATGGGCTTCGGTCACCGCGTGTACAAGAACCGCGACCCGCGCGCCACCGTGATGAAGCAGACCTGCGACGAAGTCCTGCGCGAGCTGGGCATCAAGAACGACCCGCAGCTGGAACTGGCCATGCGCCTGGAAGAGATCGCCCTGACCGATCCTTACTTCATCGAGCGCTCGCTGTACCCGAACGTCGACTTCTACTCGGGGATCATCCTCAAGGCGATCGGCATTCCGACCAGCATGTTCACCGTGATCTTCGCCCTGGCACGTACCGTGGGCTGGATCTCGCACTGGAAAGAAATGCTCTCCAGCCCGTACAAGATCGGCCGTCCGCGCCAGCTGTACACCGGCGAGCAGAAGCGCGACATCGTTGCTCTGAAAGACCGCAAGTAAGCTGCAGTAGCCGAACGCAAGAAGGCTGCCCTCGGGCAGCCTTTTTTATTTGTCCTGTGCCGGCCTCTTCGCGGGCTTGCCCGCTCCCACAGGTACTGCACAGATCTCGAGGGCTGCGCTGTACCTGTAGCGGGCAAGCCCGCGAAGAGGCCGGCACAGACACCACAAAACCTCAGTTTTTCTCCGCCCGCTCGCGCAGCCCTTTCAGGGTATTGAACGGCGCATCCACCACGAACTTGTTGGCCACCATCGCCGGCACGCTACCACCTGGCTCGGTGTGCACCTGGTAGGTCACTTCAGTGCTGTCACCCTTGGGCACCAGCTTCCAGAAGCCTTCGACTTTTGCCACCCGAACAAAACCCTTCTCTTCCGGCAGGTAAATCGGCTCTTCTTTCAGGTTACGGGTCAGGCTGCCATCCGCCTCCTTGACGGTCGTAATGTGCAGCACGGAATCACGCGGCGTCACCGGCCATGGCGTATTGAACTGGGTATAGGTCCAGCTCTGGTCACCTTCGTGCTTGAGCAGCTTCTGCGACTTGCATTCGTGAATCCAGGCACAGGCCCCGGACACGTCCTCCTGCAGCGCCTCGACCCTGGCCAGCGGCGCCTTGATCACGGTCACACCGCGATAGGCCTTGTACTTGGACCCGACCACCTCACTGAGGGACACCTTGATGCCCTCCTCGTCCTTGGCCACTTGCCAGTTTTCAGCCCAGGCCACAGGCGACAGCAGAACACCCACACCAAACAGCAGTGCAATACGCTTGAACGATCTCATCATGTTTATCCTTGTTGTCGAAGATCCAGCCTGTCACGCCGCCGTCATCTGCTCCCACCAGCCAAGAATCCTGATTGCCTCGTCACGATCACTGCCGCACACCTCGACATCTGCCTTGAAACCACCGCACACCGCCGGCCGCTCAGGCTTGCCGAACAGGTCGCAAAGGTTGGCGGCAGTCAGGTGCAGACAGCGCTCACCCGCCGGCTTGCCATTGGGCATTCGCGGCATCGCAGAGGTGATGGACGGGGCGATGCAGCAGGCACCACAGCCCTCACGGCATTGCATGGCTATTCACCAAAATCAGGACTCCCTGGAACAAAACGGGACGAACGTCCCTGGATAGTAACCGCTCAAACAGTCGTTTGAAATTGCTGTCACGATGAAATCTGCTGTGACCCGGCAGTCAGTTCCCGCCTATTGGCGATACTCAAAATCAATGGCAGCGCCCTCCACGTCATGACGGCTGTCATTGCGCAGTTGCAGCTGCATTTCGTTGTTGATCAGCCGGCCATTGAGCTGGAACGGACTGTCATTGGTCTCTGGCTTTTCTGTGAACATGGGCGGCAACAAAGGTTTGCGCCGCTGGATTGGCGAAGGCGTGCCCACATCCGGCTCAAGTTTGTCGACCATATCAACGGGCAGGCTGAGGTCCAGCTTTGTCTTGGGCAAGGGCTTGGCAACCGCTTTGCTGACCGGCTTGTGTGCAGGCTTGGCTGTCGCCTTTTTTGACACTTGCTTACCCTGAGCTGCCTGAGCCTGGCTTGCCGGTTGCGCAGCCAAGGCAGGGACGACCGGGCAGCAGAACGGCAGAAGGCACACGATCAGAACAAAGCAGCGCGAAGCGTTCATGGCAAATGGACAGACTGGCAGGAAAAATGCCTATGCTCCCTGTTCCACAGGCGGCTTGCAAGCCTTACAACAGCGTGACCGCAGTCTCCCTGCACAACTGCTGCGCCAGCAAACCGAGCGTAATCACAGCCCGCTCGGCCTCTTTATTCCAAGGTATGCCGCAATTGAGTCGGACACAGTGGTTGAACTGCTCTGTGTTACTGAATATCAGGCCTGGTGCAATGCTGATGCCCTGCTCCAGCGCGCGCACATGCAGCTCTTGGGTATTGACCCGACCCGGCAAGCTCACCCAGAGGATGAAGCCGCCTGTCGGCCGGGTCATCTGGGTACCCTCGGGGAAGTGCTGCTGCACTGCCAGCTGATAGGCACTGAGGTTCTTGCGATATTCCTGGCGTATGTAGCGCAGATGCCGGTCGTAGCCGCCATTTTCCAGGTAGGCTGCCACGCCCATCTGCGTCACGCTACAGGCCGAGTGGGTGGTAAACGTCTGCAGGCGCTGAATCTCGTCCTGGTAACGCCCGGCGATCATCCAGCCCACCCGCACGCCAGGGGACAGGGTCTTGGAGAAGCTCGAGCAGTAGATCACCCGGTCCAGCCGGTCGAACGCCTTCAGCGCCTTGGTCTTGCCCTGCTCGAACATCAGCTCACCGTAGATGTCATCCTCGATGATCTGGATATCGAAGTCCGAGGCCAGGCGCAGCAATTGCTTTTGGCGCTCTTCGGGAACGGTGCCGCCCAGCGGGTTGCTCAAGCGCGCAGTGAGCACCAGCGCCTTGATCGACCATTGGTTAGCCGCCAGTTGCAAGGCTTCGAGGCTGATACCGGTGGACGGGTCACTGGGGATTTCGATCACCTTCAAACCCAGCAGGTCAGCCAGCTGCAGCAAGCCGTAATAGGTCGGTGACTCGGCGGCGATCAGGTCACCTGGGCGGGTCAGCACCCGCAGCGACATCTGCAGGGCATCGACACACCCATGGGTCACGATCACTTCGCGCGGATCAACCAGCACGCCGGCATCGCGCATGCGTATGGCGATCTGTCGGCGCAGCGGCTCGAAACCGGGGCTGAACATGTAACTGAAGGCGCGCGGGCTATGGAAGCGCGTCACCTTGGCGATTTGCTGATGCAGGGCGCGCACTGGCAGGTAGTCGACATGCGGCACAGCAGCACCAAACGGGAACACACCATCGCGGCGCGCCTCAGTCAGCACCTGCTGGATGATGCTGGCGCGCGTGACCAGGCCCGGGCGCTCCACCCGAGCGATGTCCGGTGTTTGCGCGGTCAAGGCAGGGGTCTGGTGCACGTAATAGCCAGACTGCGGCCGCGCCCGGATAAGCCCTTGGTCCTCGAGATTGGCATAGGCCTGCAACACCGTGGCATGGCTGACATTGAGCTGGGCGCTCATCTTGCGCACGGAGGGTACCCGCTCGCCTGGCTGGTAGACACCGCGACGGATATCGTCGGCCAGTTGCTGGGCGATACGCTGGTACAGCAGCAGGTTGGTCATGTCGACATGCTCGTTGTTCTTGTACGGGGCACTGACGGTAGAGGATACCGTAACAGTTGCAAAGTGTACTGGGACAGATTGCAACGTAGTCGACAATACAACAGCGTGACAGCTATCGAAACGATTAAACCGACATAAAACGGGCCGCAAAGCGGCCCATTTCTACAAGACTCAGCGCGCCGGTGCGAGCCGACCCTTGTCATCGGAGAATACGATCTCCACCCGACGGTTCTGCGCCCTGCCCCGCTCCGAAGCATTGGCCTCGATCGGGTACTGGTCGCCATAGCCTTCAACCTGCAGGCGCTTTTCGTCGATGCCCAGGTCCACAAGCATGTCGGCCACGGACTGCGCCCGGTCGCGCGACAGCTTGAGATTCTCCTCGCCCGCGCCAGTACTGTCGGTATAGCCCTCGATACGCACTACCCGGCGCGGGTTGAGCTGCAGGAACTGCACCAGCTTGAGCACAGTCCGGCTGGCCGAGTTCTTCAGGTCGGCACTACCGGTATCGAACAGCACATCGCCCAAGGTCATCACCAAGCCACGGTCGGCCTGCTCCGAAGCCAACGCGGCAATCTGCGACTCGACCCACTTGCCCTGCTGCTGCACGCTGGCCAGTTTGGCCTCACGCAAGGCCAGCTGCAGGCGCTGGCGCTCCAGGTCGAGCTTGGCCTGGCGCTCCTGGTTCAGCGCAAGCTTGGCATGCTCGCGGGCAATCTCGCTGTAGCGCTGGCTAAGGTAAGCATAATGCCGCACATCGGAACCGGTGCCGATGTAACTGGACAGGCGCTCGGCGCGAGCCAGCGACTCACCCGCCCGAATCACGTCACGCGGCGCGCTGCGCAGCACATCGGAATCATCTTTGACCCCCTGGAAGGCGACGGTGGCCTCATCCAGCGCGGCACTGCTGCGCTGGCTGGCGCAACCTTGCAAACCTGCCGTCAGTGCCAACAATGCCAGTGCAGCCAAAGGCGTACGACGGATCATGGCTGCACCTCCAGTTGCTTGCGCAAGCGCTTGACCCGCGACTGCAGCACCTGCAGCTGCTCTTCGCTCTTCTGGTTCAGCACCTGGGCCTCGGCCAGGCGCGCATCCAGCTCGGCTTGCTCAGCGCGCATGCGCGCATCGCGGTAGTCCTGGGTAAGCATGTTGGCCTTGGCGCGGGCCAGCTTGTCTTCAGCCAGTTTCAGCGTTTCGACCTGCTCAGTGGCGCCGACGGCCTTGGCCTGGTCCAGTGCCTGTTCGGAAATGCGCATCTGCTCGTCAGGGGCCGGATCATTGGCGCAGCCAGCCAGGCCGAGCACGGCCAGGGCAAGGATTAGTGGTTGGGTTCTCACGCAATCTTCCTAGTGTTTGGGGGCGTCCGCCGGTACCTGCAACTGCGCTTTCCAGCGCTCGACATTACGTTGCAGCACAGCTTCGGATGCACCAGAGATCGGCAATTCTGTCAGTTTTTTTGCCAATTGCCCACGCAACCAGCTGTCATTGCACGCCGAGTTGTGCGACAGCGCCAGGTAAAGGCCTGGCCTGTCCACCGGCAAGCCGCGGGCTATCAGGTCATTGCTCATGCCCAGGCTCTGGGCCATGGCCATACCGGAGTAACGGCCAGCCAGCACATAGTCGACCTGGCCGAGTACCAGTTTCTGGAACGCCTGGGTCAGGTTCTGCGCCGGCACCAGCTTGAGCTGGGCTCTGGCGAACGCGGTAAAGGCCGGGGTCAGACGCGCACGCTCGGACAAACTGCCCTGGTACCTGGCCAGGTCGGCCGGGCCATCAAAGGTCACCGCTGCATCATGGCGGGTCCACACCAGGTACTCATTGAGCTGCAACGGCGGATGGATGTAGTCCAGCGCGGTCAGTTGCTCCACCTCCAAAGGGGTGTCGAGCAGCAGGTCCATGCGCCCACTGCGCACCTCTTCCAGCGCCTGATCACGGCGACCGGCACTCAGCACCTCGACCTTCACACCCAGTTCGTCAGCCACCTGGCGCAACAGGTCGACGTTGGCGCCTATCAGGTGCCCGGGGTCTTTCGGGTCTTGCCACGAATAGGGCGGCGCATCAGGACTACCGGTCGCCACCAGGCGCTCGCATTTGCCTGCTGCCATAGCCAGTGATGGTAGCAACAGCGCCACGCACGCCAGCACCCTGCCCGTTCCGCGCAACGTCATGCCTTACTCCTCAACCCATAAAAAAACCCGACCCTCAAAGCGAGGGCCGGGTTCTTTATAAGTGAAGCAGGCGGATCAGACCAGCTTTTCCAGCTCCGGAACCGCTTCGAACAGGTCAGCGACCAGGCCGTAGTCGGCCACCTGGAAGATCGGCGCTTCTTCGTCCTTGTTGATCGCCACGATCACTTTGGAGTCTTTCATGCCGGCCAGGTGCTGGATCGCGCCGGAGATACCAACGGCGATGTACAGCTGTGGCGCAACGATCTTGCCGGTCTGGCCAACCTGCATGTCGTTCGGCACGAAGCCTGCATCGACTGCGGCGCGCGAAGCACCGACAGCGGCGCCGAGCTTATCGGCCAGGCTGTACAGGTGTTTGAAGTTGTCACCGTTGCCCATGCCACGGCCGCCGGAAACGACGATTTTGGCAGCGGTCAGCTCTGGGCGGTCGGACTTGGCCAGCTCTTCGCCAACGAAAGCCGAAATACCGGCGTTGTGCGCAGCGCCAACAGCCTCGACGGCAGCCGAACCACCTTCGGCGGCCACGGCGTCGAAGCCGGTGGTACGCACGGTGATCACCTTGATGGCCGCGCTCGATTGCACGGTGGCAATGGCGTTACCCGCGTAGATCGGGCGCTTGAAGGTGTCGGCGGACTCGACCGAGATGATCTCGGAGATCTGGTCCACGTCCAGCAGCGCGGCAACGCGCGGCAGGATGTTCTTGCCATTGGTGGTAGCCGGGGCCAGCACGTGGCTGTAACCCTTGGCCAGCTCGACGATCAGCGGCGCGACGTTTTCCGGCAGGACGTGGGCGTAGGCGGCGTTATCAGCCACCAGCACCTTGGCAACACCAGAGATTTTGGCAGCGGCTTCAGCAACGCCGCCGACGTTCTGGCCTGCGACCAGCACGTGCACATCACCACCGATCTTGGCGGCTGCGGCGACAGTGTTCAGGGTGGCCGGGGCTACGGCACCGTTCTCGTATTCAGCGACAACCAGGATAGTCATTTAGATTACCTTCGCTTCGTTCTTCAGCTTCTCGACCAGTTCGGCCACCGACTTGACCTTGATACCCGCGCTGCGGGCAGCAGGCGCTTCGACTTTAAGGGTCTTGTTGGTGGAGGCGAGGGAAACGCCCAGTGCGTCTGGAGTAACAGTCTCCAGCGGCTTCTTCTTGGCCTTCATGATGTTCGGCAGCGACGCGTAGCGTGGCTCGTTCAGGCGCAGGTCGGTGGTGACGATCGCGGGCAGGTTCAGCGCAACGGTCTGCAGGCCGCCATCGATTTCACGGGTGACATTCAGCTTATCGCCAGCAACTTCGACCTTGGAGGCAAAGGTACCCTGGGCGAAGCCAGTCAGCGCGGCCAGCATCTGGCCGGTCTGGTTGTTGTCACTGTCGATGGCCTGCTTGCCGAGGATGACCAGCTGCGGCTGCTCCTTGTCGACAACGGCCTTCAGCGCCTTGGCCACGGCCAGGGAGTTCAGTTCGTCAGCGGCTTCTACCAGGATGGCACGGTCGGCACCCAGGGCCAGGGCAGTACGCAGTTGCTCCTGGGCAGTGGTCGGGCCGACGGAAACGACGACGATCTCGGTCGCAACGCCTTTTTCCTTCAGGCGCACGGCTTCTTCGACGGCGATTTCGCAGAAGGGGTTCATGGACATCTTGACGTTAGCAAGGTCGACGCCGGAGTTGTCCGCTTTGACGCGAACCTTGACGTTGTAGTCGACCACTCGTTTGACAGCTACAAGAACCTTCATGGATTCCTCGTTACTCTCCGGTGAATAGATAGTCGCCTGGGGCAGAGCCCTGCGATGCGCGTGGGTACAAGGGCACCTCTAAAAACGTATCGGGAGGCAGCAATTTCACAGTGACCAAACAGTCTTGTCCGGACTCTTGCGACAAATCCTCACGGGTCATTTCCTGTCGTGGCGTGTAAACTCCACTACAAACCGGCCTAAGCCCGCAAAACCCTGCTCCACACCTGGTCTTTAGAGGTGTACCTGCGCCCGGCTGCTAGCCTACGGCGAACGTAAAACCGCTCGTATCTTGACCGTAACACCCATTCCGGTCAATACGGCAAATCGGTCACCCTCCAGCCGCGTTCCTGTGATTTTACTGGCCTGCGGCAAATTCAAACAAACGTTTGTATTGGACCCGCCAAGTGGTGTAGATATAATGCGCGGCCAAGAGAAAACGGTGTAGTCCGTCATTTGCCCAGCTACAGTTCCGCCGTTGCGTAGAACCGCTGCGAATGCCCCGCACCCATAAGACAAAGCAACAGCACGAGCCTTGATGAGTAGGAGAGAACCAGTGGAACGCGAATACATGGAATTCGACGTGGTCATCGTCGGCGCCGGCCCGGCGGGCCTGTCCGCCGCCTGCCGCCTGAAGCAGAAGGCCGCCGAAGCCGGTAGCGAAATCAGCGTCTGCGTGGTGGAGAAAGGCTCTGAAGTCGGCGCCCACATCCTCTCTGGCGCAGTGTTCGAGCCCCGCGCCCTGAACGAGCTGTTCCCCGACTGGAAAGCGCTCGGCGCACCGCTGAACACCGAAGTGAAGCGCGACGACATCTACGTGCTCAAGGATGCCGGCAGCGCGACCAAGGTGCCTGACCTGTTCGTGCCCAAGACCATGCACAACCATGGCAACTACATCATCTCGCTGGGCAACCTGTGCCGCTGGCTGGCCCAGCAGGCCGAGAACCTCGGTGTGGAGATCTACCCGGGCTTCGCCGCCCAGGAAGCGCTGTTCGACGACAACGGCGTGGTCCGCGGCATCGTCACCGGCGACCTCGGTGTCGACCGTGAAGGCAACCCCAAGGATGGCCTGTACACCCCGGGCATGGAACTGCGCGCCAAGTACACCCTGTTCGCCGAAGGCTGCCGTGGCCACATCGGCAAGCAGCTGATCAAGCGCTTCAACCTCGACAGCGAGTCCGACGTCCAGCACTACGGCATCGGCCTGAAGGAAATCTGGGAAATCGACCCGGCCAAGCACGAACAGGGCCTGGTGGTGCACACCGCCGGCTGGCCGCTGGACGTGGTGGCCAAGGAAAACACCGGTGGCTCGTTCCTTTATCACCTGGAAAACAACCAGGTGGTGGTCGGCCTGATCGTCGACCTGTCCTACGCCAACCCCTACCTGTCGCCGTTCGACGAATTCCAGCGCCTCAAGCACCACCCGGTGATCAGCCAGTACCTCGAAGGCGGCAAGCGCATCAGCTACGGCGCCCGCGCCTTGGCCAAGGGCGGCATCAACTCGCTGCCGAAAATGGTCTTCAATGGTGGCGCGCTGATCGGTTGCGACCTGGGCACCATGAACGTGGCCAAGATCAAGGGCAGCCATACCGCGATGAAGTCCGGCATGCTCGCCGCCGAAGCAGTGGCCGACGCATTGATTGCCGGTAGCGAAGGCGGCGATCAATTGAACAGCTATGTCAGCGCCTTCAAGGCCAGCTGGCTGTACGAAGAACTGTTCGCCAGCCGCAACTTCGGCCCGGCCATGCACAAGTTCGGCCCGCTGCTGGGCGCGGCGTTCAACTATGTCGACCAGAACTGGTTCGGTGGCAAGCTGCCGTTCACCCTGCACGACACCAAGCCGGACTATGCCTGCCTCAAGCTGGCCGCCGACTCGAAAAAGATCGACTACCCGAAACCGGACGGCAAGCTCAGCTTCGACAAGCTCAGCTCGGTATTCCTCTCCAGCACCAACCACGAAGAGGAGCAACCCTGCCACCTGAAGCTGACCGATCCGAGCATACCGATCGCCAGCAACCTGCCGCTGTACGACGAGCCTGCCCAGCGCTACTGCCCGGCAGGCGTGTACGAAGTGGTCACCCAGGAAGACGGCAACAAGCGTTTCCAGATCAACGCGCAGAACTGCGTGCACTGCAAGACCTGCGACATCAAGGACCCGGCCCAGAACATCACCTGGGTCACCCCTGAAGGCGCTGGCGGGCCGAACTACCCGAACATGTAAGTAAGGCCCCTGCCCTTGCGGCAACAAAAAGCCCCCGGTTCTCATGAGCCGGGGGCTTTTTGTTGGCTGCCATTATCAGGCAGTACGCACTTCCTCAAAGAGTTCTGGATGGCGATCCAGCAGCTTGAGCAGTTTCACCAACGCCACTGGCGGGGTGGTCTTGCCGTTTTCATAACGGGAGAACGCATTGACCCCACCACCGAAGATTTCCCCCGCTTCACGCTGGTCGAGGTCGAACTTTCTGCGTATGGAGGCAATAAAGGAAGGATCCACAACATTTGCGTTGACCTGGCGCTCGAATGCCGTCATCAAGTGACTGACGCGCATGGCTTCATCATGACTCAGTACGCATTCACCACATGCAGAGCAGTAATCGCCACTTACCTCCGGGATCACTGTCATCTCGCCTTTGTAGCTATAGGGCATGCCCTGAATGTCAGGTGCAAGCTCCGAGCCGCCGCATATTGGACATCTCATGGTTACAACTCCTTGAAAGACACGATGAGCACGTCGTCTACCACGGACAATTTCAAATAAACGTACCCAATTGCTGTAAGCGGGCGATACACATCCTGCCAAACCTGGTGGTCAATATGGCTGGTCATGCTCTTGTAGAAATCAGTGCGCTTTAAGCTGGTGATCACCTCAAGCATGCCCGGAAAATCCATTCCCAGCGCCTTGGCGCCTTTCAATGCAGCACCCGTAGGACGGATTCGCCTTGCCGCAGCCAGGGCTTTTACCCGCTCCAGCGGGCAATGAGGCATTCTCTTTTCCATGAGAAATTAACCTTCCAGGTTAAATTTGGCTAATAGGTTATTCCAATAGCCCCCACCTGGAAGTCTGCCCCAATGCCCCGCAGCCGTTACCGGCTCATTTGTCGCCGCACATGACCGGCATCGGCTCCGCCGCAAACACCAATGGCTCACGGCGCCCGAAATACAAGGCTGTCAGCAGCCCCACCGCGCCCATGATCAGACAAAACCCGACACACACCCACGGGCTCCACGGCATCAGCGCAATCAGTGCCAGCGGCGTGGTACTGGCCCACACTGCGTAGGCCACGTTGTAGGTGAAGGAAATGCCCGATACGCGGATCTGCGCCGGGAACAGCCCCACCATCACCGAGGGCACCACCCCCACCACGCCGCAGCTCAACCCCGCCAGCGCATAGGCCAGCCAGGTCATGCCCCACTGCCCCACCAGGCTGGCGTACAACGCGCCGATACCCAGCGGCAGCAACAGGCTATACAGCATCAGCGCGCGCCAGGCACCCACACGGTCGACCAGCAGCCCGGCCAGCACGCAGCCAATGTTGAGGAAGACGATGCCCACACTGCTGAGGGCGAAGGTATGCCCGGCAGTCATGCCGAAGCGCTGCTGCATCACCGTCGGCGTGATCACCACCAGCACCACCACCGCCGAGGTCAGCACACAGGTCAGCAACGCGGCAGGGATCAACGCCCGGCGGTGCTCGCCCAGCACTCGCCTCAGCGGAAACGTCACAGGTTGCTCCTGGCGAGCGCGCAGGGCGAGGAACACCGGTGTTTCACTGAGCCAGCGGCGCAGCCACACACCAATCACACCGAACACCCCACCCAACAGGAACGGGTAGCGCCAGGCGTAATCGAGGATTTCCTGCGGGGTGAACAGTTGGGCCAGCAAGGTTGCGGTCAGCGCCCCCAGCAGGTAGCCGAAGGTCAGCCCGGCCTGCAGAAAGCCCAGGGCATAGCCGCGCCGCCCGTTTGGCGCGTGCTCGGCAACGAACGTCCAGGCGCTTGGCACTTCACCGCCTACGGCAGCCCCCTGGAGGATACGCAAGGCCAACAGGATCAGCGGGGCGGCATAGCCGATGTCGGCATAGGTCGGCATCACACCGATCAGCAGACACGGCAGGGCCATCATCAGGATGCTCAGGCTGAATACCTGCTTGCGCCCCAGATGGTCGGCGAAGTGCGCCATCAGGATGCCGCCCAGCGGCCGCGCCAGATAGCCGGTGACGAAGATTCCGAAGCTTTGCAGCAGGCGCAGCCATTCGGGCATCTCGGGCGGGAAGAACAGCTGGCTGAGGGTCAGCGCGAAGAACACGAAAATGATGAAGTCGTAGATTTCCAGCGCGCCGCCCAGCGCCGCCAGGCCCAGGGTCCGATGGTCGCCACGGCTGAACCGGGGCGGGCGAGCGGTATCGATGGCAGTCATGGCAGGGTCCGCAGATCGGCAAAGGGCAAGAGCATAACAAATAGCTGCCCGATTGCCCCACCGGCAGCACCGCTAGCGGTTGAACACCGTATGCGCGAAGTTGGCTCGCGGCCGTGGCCGCGCGGTACTGGCTGGCAGCGTGCCCGGCAGCGGTAGCTTGCCGACCACCATCGGGGCGTCGATGATTGCCATGAACGTCTCCAGCGCCTCGTTATCGGGCGCCTGAGGCAGGCTCAGGCTGACCGCCTGGCGCTCGGTCTGCGGCACTGCTGGCACTTTCAACTGGCTGGAATGGTAAAGCAGGGCATGCTGGATTTGTGTGCTGACGCGGCAGAAGCGTTCCAGATCTACGCCACAATGGCTGGCCAACTCGATATTGCCCAGCAACAGGTGAAAGGGCTGCAAGGCGCACTGCACCAGGCGCTGCAGTTCCTCGAAGCTATCCACGGGGGCTATCCGGTAATAGCCCAGGCCATTGAGCAACCGCTCCAGTTGCAGGCGCTGGCACGGGTGTGCATCGGCGATGAGGATGCGCAGGGTCTTGTTTGCCATGGTCGGACCTGGGCCATTAGGTAATGGGCACGCTCCATGACCATACTGCGCCGGTAACGGCTATTGCCAGGGCCATGCCTGGCAGCGGTCTTCTTTGATAGAAGTCGGGAAAGCCGCATAAATCAAGTGATTGACTGACGGAATTTGCATTTGCCTTTAACCTGGCAATCAGGATTCCCATTGCCGCATGCGCACCCGGCAGTGCTTCATGGCATTGACGATGTGCTTTTCCACCAGGCTGCGCGAGATGCCCAGCCGATCGGCGATCTGCTGATGGGACAGCCCCTCGATTTTACGCAACAGAAAACTGTCACGGCAGGGCCTGCTCAACTCATCAAGGGCCTTTTGCATCAGTGCCAGGCGCTGGTCCAACTGCAGGTCATGCTGCAATTCAGAGCTATGCAGCCGACTATCGGCATCCAGGGCATCGAGCGGCTCGGCCTGGCGCACCAACTGACGCCGGTGCCGATCGACAACCAGGTTCAGCGCGGTGCGATACAAGAACGCACGCGGATGCTCGATCTGTTCGCTGCCGGTACGCTCCAGGACCCGCAGATAAGCATCGTGAGCGACGTCCTCCGCCGCCTGACGGCTACCCAAGCGTGCAGACAGAAAGCTCACCAGTTCACGATAGTAATGTTCCACGAGGGTACCTGAGGGCGTCCTGCCGGCCCTTGATCAGCAGCTTGGGGACTGAGTGATATCAGTGTGGAATACTACAAATTATAATTATTCTCAGCAACACACCGGCGCGTACTATCCTGGCTAAATCTGCCTTGCCAGCCTTCGTCTAACTGTGACCTCCCTGCGCACCGTGATTGGCTGCGCGTGGCCTTTATCCCTGGCTGGAAGTCCGCATGAGACGCTCAACCCACACTCGCCGTCGCCTCCTCCTCGGCGGCCTGGGCCTGCTTGGCCTTGGCAGCCTGCTGGCCTGGACATCCCTGCCGTTCGGCGCGCAGCCGGTCAGTACCGTTGCCGTCACCCGCGCCGACATCGAGAGCAGCGTAACAGCGCTGGGCACGCTGCAGCCGCGGCGCTACGTCGACGTCGGTGCACAAGCCTCCGGGCAGATCCGCAACCTGCACGTCGAGGTCGGTGATCAAGTCCACAAAGGGCAGTTGCTGGTCGAGATCGACCCCTCCACGCAGCAGGCCAAGCTCGATGCCGGGCGCTTCTCGATCGATAATCTCAAGGCGCAGCTGGCAGAGCAGCGCGCCCAGCTCAAACTCGCCCAACAGCAGCTCAAGCGCCAGCGCGACCTGGCAGCGGTCGGCGCCACACGCGAAGAAGACCTGCAAACGGCCGAAGCCCAGCTCAACGTGACCCAGGCACGCATCGACATGTACCAGGCACAGATCCGCCAGGCCAACGCCAGCTTGCGCAGCGACGAAGCCGAACTGGGCTACACACGCATCTTCGCCCCTATGGACGGCACGGTAGTGGCAGTGGATGCCCGTGAAGGCCAGACCCTCAACGCCCAGCAACAAACGCCGCTGATCCTGCGCATCGCCAAGCTGTCCCCCATGACCGTCTGGGCCCAGGTCTCGGAGGCCGATATCGGCAAGATCCAGCCTGGCATGACCGCCTACTTCACCACCTTGGCCGGCGGCAAGCGCCGCTGGACCAGCACCGTGCGCCAGGTGCTGCCCATTCCGCCCAAGCCACTGGACCAGACCAGCCAGGGCGGCGGCAGCCCAGCCAGCGCCACCGCCGGCGCCACCGGCAGCCAAGTCGTGCAATACACCGTGCTGCTGGACGTGGACAACCCCGATGGCGCCCTCATGGCAGAGATGACCACCCAGGTGTTTTTCGTCGTCGGCCAGGCCAGCCAGGTGCTTAGTGCCCCGTTGGCCGCACTGGACGATAGCGACAGCGAAGGACTACGCCTGGCCCAGGTTTTCGGCCGCGACGGCAAGGTCGAACAGCGCAAGGTGCGCACCGGTCTGAGCGACCGCTTGCGGGTGCAGATCCTCGATGGCCTCAGTGAAGGTGATCGACTGGTCATCGGCGCTCCTGCCGCCAGCGGAGGTTGAATGGCCACGCCCCTGATCGAGCTCTGTGACATCCGTAAAGCGTACGGCGGTGTCGACACCCCCAGGGTAGAAGTCCTGCGCGGCATCAGCCTGCGCGTGCATGCCGGCGAATTCGTCGCCATCGTCGGCGCCTCCGGCTCCGGCAAGTCGACCCTGATGAATATCCTCGGCTGCCTCGATCGCCCAAGTGCCGGCAGCTACCGCTTCGCCGGCAAGGACGTTGCCGAGCTGGACAGCGACGAACTGGCCTGGCTGCGCCGCGAGGCCTTCGGGTTCGTGTTCCAGGGCTACCACCTGATCCCCTCCGGCTCAGCCCAGGAAAACGTCGAGATGCCAGCCATCTATGCCGGTACCCCAGCCGCCGAACGCCAGGCCCGCGCCAGCGCCCTGCTCGGCCGCCTGGGCCTGGCCAGCCGCACCGCCAACCGTCCGCATCAATTATCCGGTGGCCAGCAGCAGCGGGTCTCGATTGCCCGGGCGTTGATGAACGGTGGCCACATCATCCTGGCCGACGAACCGACCGGCGCCCTCGACAGCCATAGCGGCGCCGAGGTGATGGCGCTGCTCGACGAGCTGGCCAGCCAGGGCCATGTAATCATCCTCATCACCCACGACCGCGAAGTGGCTGCCCGGGCGCACCGGGTTATCGAGATTCGCGACGGCCTGGTGATCAGTGACTCTGCCGCCGACCAGCCGCCCGCCCATGCCCACAAAGGCATACAGGCAGAAGAACTGCGCCAGCGCCTGGACCGTGGCGCAACCCAGCACGGTGCCTGGAAAGGTGAACTGCTCGAATCGCTGCAGGCGGCATGGCGAGTGATGTGGATCAACCGCTTCCGCACGGCACTGACCCTGCTCGGAATCATCATCGGAGTCGCATCGGTGGTGGTGATGTTGGCTGTCGGTGAAGGCAGCAAACGCCAGGTAATGGCACAGATGGCCGCCTTCGGCTCCAACATCCTATACCTCAATGGCAGCCCCCCGACCCTGCGCGAACCGGCTGGGCGCATCACCCTGGACGATGTTGCGGCGATCGGTGAGCTGCCGCAGGTCAAACACATCATGCCTGTGCTCGGCGAAAAGATGATGGTCCGCCACGGCAACAACAGCCAGCAATTCTACGTGGGCGGCAACAACACCTTTTTCCCGGAGATTTTCAACTGGCCGGCCGTTGAAGGCAGCTTTTTCACCGAGACTGACGAGGCCAGTAGCGCAGCGGTGGCTGTGATCGGCCAGAAAGTCCGGGAAAAGATGCTTGCCCCTGGCAGCAACCCTATCGGCCAGTACCTGCTGATCGGCAATGTACCGTTCCAAGTGGTCGGCATCCTTGCCGGCAAAGGCGCCAGCTCTGGCGACCAGGACAGCGACGGGCGCATCGTGGTGCCATTTTCGGCAGCGGCCATCCGCCTGTTCGGCCACCGCGACCCGGACTATATCGCCATTGCCGCGCGCGACTCAGGCCAGGTCAAGGACACCGAAGCGGCCATCGACCGCCTGCTGCGCCAGCGCCACCAGGGCAAACACGATTTCGAGCTGACCAACGATGCCGCCCTGATCCAGGCCGAGGCGCGCACGCAGAACAGCCTGTCGTTGATGCTCGGGGCCATTGCCGCCATCTCGCTGCTGGTCGGCGGTATCGGGGTGATGAACATCATGCTCATGACCGTGCGCGAGCGCACCCGTGAAATCGGTATCCGCATGGCCACCGGCGCCCGCCAGCGCGACATCCTCCGGCAGTTCCTGAGCGAGGCGATCATGCTGTCGATGGTTGGCGGCCTGACCGGCATCGCCCTGGCCCTGGTGGTCGGCGCCAGCCTTACCCTGGCCGACATTGCCGTGGCGTTCGCCCTGCCTGCCATTGTTGGCGCATTTGCCTGCGCCGTCATCACTGGGGTGGTGTTTGGCTTCATGCCAGCACGCAAGGCTGCACGCCTTGACCCGGTCAAAGCCCTTACCAGCGAATAGCCCATGACATTGCCACGCCACCTTTGCCTGCTGCCCCTGAGCTTGTCACTCCTCGCCTGCTCCACGCCAACGCCACCAACTATGGGCATCGCCCCGCCCGCCGATTGGCAAAGCCCTACTGCGAGCAAGGCACAGGCACTGCCTGATCAACGCTGGTGGCAGGCCTTCGCCAGCCCAGAGCTTGACCAGTTGATCGAGATTGCCCGAAACAACAGCCACGACCTGGCCGCGGCTGCAGCCCGGGTACGCCAGGCCCAGGCGCGGGCAGTAATCGCCGGCGCGCCGCTGCTGCCTGAGGTGCAGTTCGGCCTGGATGCCAGCCGCCAGCGCCTGCTTCGCGGCGAGGGCAACGATCAGCTCGATGCCAGCAGCAGTGAGCGCACCAGCACCTCGTTCGATGCCAACCTCAGCGCCAGCTACGAAATCGATTTCTGGGGCGGCCTGCGCAGTGCCCGCGACAGCGCCTTGCGCAGCCTCGACGCCAGCCGCTTGGACCGCCAGACCGTGAAGCTGACCCTGTTCGGCAGCGTCGCCGACACTTACCTGCAAAGCCTGGCTCTCAAAGAACAGCTGCGTATAGCCCAACTCAACCTGCGCAACGCCCAAGCGGTGCTGAGCCTGGTCGAAGCCCGCCAGCAGTCCGGCTCCAGCACCCAACTCGAGCTGGCCCAGCAGCGCAGCCTGGTGGCCGCTCAGCAACGCCAACTGCCGCTACTTGAGCAGCAGTGGCAAGACACCCAGGTCACCCTGGCAACGCTACTGGGGCTACCGGTGCAACAACTGCCGACCAGTACCGCAGCGTTCGCTGACCTGCGCTGGCCTCGCATCGCCAGTGGCGTGCCCAGCGAGCTGCTGGCGCGTCGCCCCGACATTGCAGCCGCCGAGGCGCGCCTGGCCGCGGCCAGCGCCAATGTGCAGGTCGCCAGGGCAGCCCTGTTGCCCAAACTCACGCTGGGCGTGGAATTCGGCAGCGGCGCCAGCACCTTCGCGCAGATTTTCGACAGCCCCTACTACACCCTGACCAGTGGCCTGGTCGCCCCGGTGTTCAACCGAGGCCGTCTGCGCGCCGCGCAGCAACTGGCCGAGGCCGAACAGGAAGAGTTGCTGGAGGCTTACCGCACCAGCATCCTGGCCGCTTTCGCCGATGTAGAAAAAGCACTGAACGCCACCCAAGGGGTGGACCGTCAACGCCAGTGGCAGGATCAGGAAGTTGAACAATCACGCATCGCCTTCCAGCTGGCCGAACGCCGCTACCGCGCCGGCGCCGAGACCTTGCTGACCGTGCTCGACACCCAGCGCAGCCTGTACCAGGCCCAGGACCAGCAGGCCCGCCTGCAGCTAAGCCAACTGCAGGCCAGCGTGGCCCTTTACAAAGCCTTGGGCGGTGGCTGGCAAGCGGATAGCCCGACGCGCTAGGGCGCCAGGCTATCCTGGTGTTCACGACCGCTGCCTGACCTTCAGGTGGCGAGCATACCAGGGGCGGCGCGGCACTTTGCCTACCAGCCCGTCAAAGCGCTCCTCGTCGCTGTAAATCAGACGCAAGGCCAGCTTCATGGTTTCCGGGTCCATCTCCACGCTACGCCCTGGGCGCAGCCCCGGCACGTTACTGCAGCCGTGGGTGTCCGGCCCCAGCCAAGGGTCGGCGACCTCCACCCAGCGCCCCGGCGCGAACCATGGCACGCCATTGACCTCAAGGCGCGTGACTGCGCCAGGGTGGAATCGTTCATGGGCGCGGAACCAGTCCTCGACACGGTCGTCGATCCAGCCATGGAAGCGCCAGAACACAGGGTTGACGTGGGAAGAGAACGGGTCCCCGAGAAAGTCGTTCTGCGCGCCATACCAGCGCGCCGCGAAATCATCCGGCGTGCGCGCCATCGGCACCGGCATGCCGTTGCTCGGGTCACGTGGGACTGAGGCCCAGCGCATGTGCAGCCAGTCGTGCAAGCCCAGTTCAAGCTCCGAGCCGAACTGCCCCAACGTCAGCCGGGACAGGTACTGGGGGTCGCTGTAACGCGACTCCCACACCTCGAAATTGCCATGAAAGGTTTCGGCGCTTTTGATATCGCGCACCCACTGGGTGTACTCGTCATCATCGTAAGCCAACCAGGTTGGTGGCAAGGCGTTGCCGTCATGATTATCGAAGTAACGCGCGAAACCCAGGCGATCGCGCTCAAGGTCAGGCTGTGGCAAGGGGAAGCGCGGCCATGACGGCAGGTCCTGGATGGCCCGTGCAGCGCCGAGCATGTGCCGGTGCATGAACAGGAAGTCTTCACCCGAGCCGTTGCGGTCCTTGTGCCGGCCACGGGCATCGCGTTCACGGTCACGCGGCCCCGGCTGCCAGCCCAGGCCACGCAAGGCGTTGCGCTTGTCCTTGTCGAGCTTGTGCCATTTGTCACGGGAGGCATGCCACAGCTGGTGGAACAGGCGATGCTCCGGCGCGATCAGCCAATCGATCATCGCCGGCGACAAGGCGGTGCGTTCGCGGGCTTCGGGAAAGGTCTGCTTGTGGGCCAGGAAGCGATTGTCCTGCTCGGGCATGGCCAATGGCCGCTCAAGGTCGAGGATGCTCCCATTGAGGGTGGCCGGCCCCGCATTGCCAAATACCCCCCACACTTCATCCAGCACGAGATGGCACTCGTAGCGCGGCATGCGGCCGCCATCGGCACTGTCGAACAAGCGCCAGCGCAACCGCCCCGGCTTGTCGGCAGGCAAGTCGCCGAGCACCCGATAACGTGGCTCGCCACTGCTGCGCAAGCGCTCGGCGGTATCGAGGTAACCGCGAATGCTGCGGCCCTTCTGCGCAACATCGATGAACAATTCCAGCGTCTCGCCCTGCAGGCCCGGCAAGCTGGCCTGCGCCCCCTTGAACGACCAGCGCCAGATGCCGCGCAAGGTGTCGCCCAGTTGCTGGGTCGCCGTGTCGGCCAATTCCACGACCGCCTCGCCGGGGGTTTCCGGGAATTCCTCTCGGGTGAGCTGACGCTGGACATACAGCGCCCCCGGCACCGTAACGCCCGCCAGTGCCACGCCCGCGATGAAGCCTCTCCGAGAAATCGTCATTGAACTACCTGTGCCAGTCGTTGTGGCCGCTTAGCACGGCCCATCGAAGGCTAGAACGTTGAGCTGGCAAGAAAATTTAACCGCCCTGGCGGCGCGCCGGAGACAGGAGGGCCGGTTAAATTTCTGCCGCGTGCACTCGTTCCCTCCAGGTAGCAATGGCCCCAGGCCCGAACCTCTGCGGTGAACCTACTGAGACCGAAATGACGACAGCACGCTGGAAAAAAGCCTTGTATATCAGCCTGGCCGCCACCTTGACCGTCGGTGCCGGAGCGGCTGCCTGGTACCACTTCGACAAGGACGGCTACCCCATAGAGGTCGTGCGCCAGGCCAATGATCTGCAAGAGCGGATCATTTCGTTCGACAGCCATCTCACCCTGCCGCTGGACTTCGGCACCGAAGGCCGCGAAGCTGACAAGGATGGCCCGGGCCAGTTCGACCTGGCCAAAGCCGCGCGCGGGCGACTGTCCGGCGCTGCCCTGACCGTCTTCGCTTGGCCCGAGTCCTGGACCGGCGACAACGGCCCGCACCACCCCACCGACGGTTTCGTCGATGCCGGGCGGCATGCCCAGGAAGTGCGCTACAACGCCATCAGCGCCATGGTGCGAGACTTCCCCAACCAGGTCGGTGTCGCCTATACCCCCGACGACATGCGGCGCCTGCACGGGGAAGGCAAATTCGCGGTGTTCATCAGCATGCTCAACGCCTATGCCCTGGGCGACGACCTCAGCCAGCTGGACACCTGGGCTGCCCGTGGTGTGCGCATGTTCGGCTTCAACTACATCGGCAACAACAACTGGGCCGACTCCTCACGCCCACTGCCATTCTTCAATGACACCCCAGATGCCCTCGGCGGTTTGTCTGCCATCGGCCGCCAGGCGGTGCAACGGCTCAATGACCTGGGCGTGATCATCGACGTTTCGCAGATGTCGACCCAGGCCCTGACCCAGGTGGTCGAACTCAGCCGTGCGCCAGTGGTGGCCTCGCATTCGGCCCCCAGGGCCGCCGTTGACATTCCACGCAACCTCACTGACAAGGAAATGCAACTGATCAAGGGCACCGGCGGGGTCATCCAGATCGTTGCCTTCGGCACCTACATCAAGCCGCTGTCCCAGAAGTCGCAAGAGCGCCTGAACAGCCTGCGCGCCGAGTACGGTCTGCCGCCCCTGGTCAACCAGGCCAATGCCTTGATGCCGGGCGACCCGATCATCGCCGGCTGGCCCGAGCAGAAAGTCGGCCAGTACGCCGAAGCGCTGTACGCGATCCTTGAGGAAGAACCCCAGGCAACGCTGAAGGATTACGGCGACGTCATCGACTACGCAGTACGCAAGGTCGGCATCGACCACGTCGGCATTGCCTCGGACTTCAACGAGGGCGGCGGCATCGCCGGCTGGAACGATGCCAGCCAGGCGCGCAACGTCACCGCCGAGCTGATCAGCCGCGGCTACAGCGAAGCCGATATTGCCAAGCTATGGGGTGGCAACTTCCTACGGGTCTGGGGCCAAGTGCAAAACGCTGCACGCCCGACCGCCACCTCTTCCCGTTGAGCTGCGAGCCGCCCATGAACGACCGTCGTACTTTCCTCAAGCAGGCCAGCCTACTTGCAGCCGGGCTGCCCTTGGCCGGCCAACTGCTGGGCAGCGCCCAGGCGGCGCCGCGCACGCCTCCGGCCACGGATGCCTGGAGCGGTTTTCGCCAACTGTTCGAGCTCGACCCCCACTACGCGCACTTCGCCAACTTCCTCATCACCTCGCACCCGCGCCCCGTGCGCGAAGCGATCGAAAGCCTTCGCGCACAACTTGACCAGCACCCGGCACGCTGCGTCGAGTGGGACACCCAGAGCGAGTGGAAGCACGAAGCCGAGGTGCGTGAATGGGCAGGCCGCTATCTTGAAGTCAAGCCACGCCAGATCGCCCTCACCGGCAGCACCACCGAAGGCCTCGGGATGATCTACGGCGGCCTGCGCCTGAACCCGCAGCAAGAAATCCTGACCACCGAACACGAGCATTACTCCACCCGCAACATCCTCGCCTATCGCAGCCAGCGTGACGGCACCCAGGTGCGCAAGCTGCGCCTGTTCGACGACCCGGCCAAGGTCTCCGACGACCAGGTACTAAGCACCATTGCTGCCGCCATCAAGCCGCAAACCCGTGTGCTGGGCATGACCTGGGTGCATTCAGGCAGTGGCGTGAAACTGCCCGTCGGGCAGATCGGCGCCCTGGTCCACGAGGCCAACCGCAACCGTGACGAAAACGACCGCATCCTCTACGTGATCGATGGCGTGCACGGCTTCGGCGTCGAAGACATGCGCTTCGCCGACCTGCAGTGTGACTACTTCATCGCCGGCACCCACAAGTGGATGTTCGGCCCACGAGGCACCGGGATCATCTGCGCCGCCTCCACCGAGCTCAAGCACCTTACGCCCACCTTCGCCACCTTCTCGGAGAATGAGGATTTTGCCACCACCATGACCCCAGGTGGCTACCACGCCTTCGAGCATCGCTGGGCGTTGGGCAAGGCATTCGAGCTGCATCTGCAGCACGGCAAGGCGGCGATCCAGGCACGCATCCATGGCCTCAACGACTACCTCAAGGAGCGCCTCGCGCAGCACCGCGCCATCGAACTGGTGACGCCGCGCAGCCCTAACCATTCAGCGGGCTTCACCTTCTTCCGGGTCAAGGGCCAGGACGTCGAGGCCATAGCAGCGCACCTGAACAGCCAGCGCATCGTGGTCGATGCGGTCGATCGCGATGTCGGGCCGGTCGTGCGTACCGCGCCTGGCCTGTTGAACACCGAAGCCGAGATCGACCGCCTGGTCGATGTCCTGGGCCAACGCCTGCGCGCCTGATTTTTCTTAGCCAACAGCTGACGGAATCTACTTCATGTCCGATGATGCACGCCTCATCTCATCCCCCCGGTTCACGCCTCGCTTGCGCCACTTGTGCTGCCTGGCCGTGCTTGGTCTGGGCGCCGCCAGTGCGCAGGCCGCCAGCCAGCCCACCCCAGGCGAAGTCTTCCGCGACTGCAAGGCGGCCTGCCCGGAAATGGTGGTGCTGCCCGCCGGCAGCTTCGTGATGGGTACGCCCGAGGATGAGCCCGGGCGCGAGGGCGATGAGGGTCCACAGCACACCGTGACCTTTGCCAAACCATTCGCCATCAGCCGCTACCATGTCACCGCAGGCGAACTGGATGCCTATATCCGCGAGAGCGGGGTAAAGATCGCCGACGGCGACACCCGCCCGGGGCGCTTCTGCGCCGCCAGCAAGCCAACCTACAAACAGGGCCCGCGCCAGCCTGCCGTGTGCGTGAGCTGGTTCGATGTCGAGCAGTACGCCAAGTGGCTGTCGAAAAAAACCGGCCACACCTACCGCATGATCAGCGAAGCCGAGCGCGAATATGCCGCGCGCGCCGGTTCAACCGGCCCGTTCCCCTTCCCCTTCGATAACGGCGACGCCTCCACGTACAGCATCGCCCAGCACGCCAACACCTACGGCCCCACCGACGGTTACTCGTACACCGCCCCGGTCGGCAGCTACCCGGCCAACGCCTTCGGTGTCTACGACATGCACGGCAACGTGTATGAGTGGACGGCCGACTGCTGGCACGACGGCTACGACGGTGCGCCGAGCGATGGCAGCGTCTGGTCCGGCGGCGACTGCAGCGTGCGAGTGATGCGTGGTAACGACTGGGGCGAAGCCCCGGTGTTCTCGCGCTCCGGCAACCGCAACAACCGCGCCCCCGATGTGCGCGGCGATTTCCTCGGCTTCCGGGTCGCTCGCGAACTCTGATGGCCCCTAACCACGCGTGATTCGGGAGACACCCATGACCAGTAAACCACGTGGCGCCGTCAGCGAACTGTTCGGCCTGCTCAAACCCTTCTGGCCCCTGGTGACGGTTTCGATCATCCTGGGCATGGTCGGTGGCCTCAGTGTCACCGCCCTGCTGGCGACCATCAACTCGGCCCTGCACAGCGACACCGGCCTGACTCAAGGCGTGGTCCTGGGTTTTGCCGGGCTGTGCCTGCTGGCGCTGTTCAGCTCGATCTGCTCGGACATGGGCACCAACTGGGTCGGCCAGCACATCATCGCGCGCCTGCGCCGTGAGCTGGGCGAGAAGGTGCTGGCAGCGCCGATCGACCAGATCGAACGCTACCGCAGCCACCGTCTCATCCCAGTGCTGACCCATGACGTCGACACCATCAGCGACTTCGCCTTCGTCTTCGCGCCCCTGGCCGTTTCGCTCACCGTCACCGTGGGCTGCCTGGGCTATCTGGCGCACCTGTCGATACCGATGTTCCTGGTGATCCTGGTGGCCATCGGCATCGGCTCGGTCATGCAGTTCGTTGCCCGCTCGTGGGGTGTGCGCGGCTTCGAAAGCGCCCGAGAAGCCGAGGATGAACTGCAAAAGCACTACAGCGCGATCGCCGAAGGTGCCAAGGAACTGCGCATTCACCGCCCACGCCGCAAACGCATGTTCCAGCACGGCATCCAGGACACCGCCAACCGTATTTGCGCCACCCAGGTACGCTCGATCAACACCTTCGTAATCGCCAAGACCCTGGGGTCGATGCTGTTCTTCGTGGTCATCGCCGTGGCCCTGGCCATGCAGTCGCTGTGGCCCACAGGCGACAAGAGCGTCACCAGCGGTTTCGTGCTGGTGCTGCTGTACATGAAAGGCCCGCTGGAACACCTGATCAGCACCCTGCCGATCATCAGCAAGGCCCAGATCGCCTTCCGCCGCATCGCCGAACTGTCACGCCAGTTCTCATCGCCCGAGCCGCACTTGCTGCTGGATGACACCCGCGCCGCCGACAAGGGCCTGCACACCCTGCAGCTGCAGGACGTCAGCTACACCTTCCCCCGTGTGGAAGGCAGTGAGCCGTTTCATCTGGGTCCGGTGAACCTGAGCATCAAGCAAGGCGACATCGTGTTCATTGTCGGCGAAAACGGTTGCGGAAAGACCACCCTTATCAAGCTGCTGCTCGGCCTATACGCACCTCAGCAAGGCACGATCAGCCTCGACGGCAAGCCGGTGACGGCCGAAAACCGTGACGACTACCGGCAGCTGTTCACCACCATCTTCGCCGACTACTACCTGTTCGACGATGTCATCCAGGGTGACCGGCCAGTACCTGCCGACGCCAGTCGCTACCTGGAGCGCCTGGAGATCGCTCACAAGGTCAGCATCCGTGACGGCGTGTTCAGCACCACCGACCTGTCCACTGGCCAACGCAAGCGCCTGGCGCTAGTGAGCGCCTGGCTGGAGGAGCGCCCGGTGCTGGTGTTCGACGAATGGGCCGCCGACCAGGATCCGACGTTCCGGCGCATTTTCTACACAGAGCTGCTGCCGGACCTCAAGCGCCTGGGCAAGACCATCATCGTGATCAGCCACGACGACCGCTACTTCGACGTCGCCGACCAGCTCATCCACATGGCGGCAGGCAAGGTCCAACAGGAGAACCGCGTCGCAGATTGCATTTAATTTTTCCGGTTTTGGCCGATGAGTGCGTCCCAATCAATAACAAGAATTAATACTATTAACATCTGACACTCAAGGGCTTTGAAAAAATGCCAACACAACGTCTTCGCCCCCACGCTCTGGCGCTGGTCATTCGCCGCTCGTTGCGCCTTGCAGCGCCAATGGCCGTCGGCCTGGCGGGCCTGCCGGCCATCGCCCAGGCCCAACAGGTCCAGTTCAACGTGCCGGCCCAGCCGCTGGCCAGCGCCTTGTTGGCCTTCGGCTCGCAATCGAACCTGCAGGTGCTCTATAGCCCACAGGACGTGGAAGGCAAGCGCAGCAGCGCACTGACCGGTGCGATGGAGCCCGCCGCGGCCCTGTCGCGGCTGCTGCAGGGTACCGGTGTGAGCTATCAGATCCAAGGCAACCAAGTCACCATCCACACCCGGGAGGGGGGCGCTGCGGTGGAACTTGGGGCAACCAACATCGATGGTAAGGGTTTGGGGCAAACCACCGAGAACACCGGTTCCTATACCACTGGCAGCATGCAGACCGCGACCAAACTGCCACTGACCCTGCGCGAAACCCCGCAGGCCGTCACCGTCATCACCCGCCAGCGCATGGACGACCAGTCGATGCGTAGCCTCGACGACGTGGTCCAGGCCACTCCTGGTCTGCGCATGTCGGCGGCGCGCCCGGCCAACAGCGAGTACTTTTCCCGCGGCTTTCCCATCAACAACCTGATGTTCGATGGCTTGCCCACCACCTACAACGCCGACTGGGTCGCCGCGGCCGACATGGCGCCCTACGACCGCGTCGAGATCGTGCGAGGCGCCACCGGCATGATGCAAGGTGCCGGCAACCCGTCGGCAGCCATCAACATGGTGCGCAAACGCCCTACCAAGGATTTCCAGGGCAGCGTCACCGGCTCGGCCGGCAGCTGGGACAATTACCGCGGCGAGCTCGATCTCAGCGGCCCCCTGAATGACAACGGCAGCGTCCGTGGCCGCTTCGTCGGCGCCTACAACGACAAGGACAGCTACCAGGATTACGCCGGTCGCGAACGCGGCCTGTTCTACGGCATCACCGAGTTCGACCTGACGGACGACACCACACTGACCGTGGGCGCGTCGAACCAGAACGACAACAACAACATCAACTGGGGTGGCCTGCCGGTCAATCGCGATGGCAGCCATGTGGGCTACTCGCGCTCGCGCAATATGGGCTACGACTGGAGCTACCAGGACATCGATAACACTACGGTGTTCGCCGAGGTCGATCACCGCTTCGACAACGACTGGCGCCTGCACCTGGCAGCGTCCAAGAACTGGTCGGACTTCGCCATGCAAGGTGCCGTGTTCGAGCGCACCGGTTCGGCAACCAACGAGGGGTTCCGCCAGCGCGTGTTCAACCAGCGCCGCGACTACGACCAGTCGACCTACGACGTCTATGCCAATGGCCCGTTCCAGCTGTTCGACCGCCAGCATGAACTGGTGGTGGGCGCCAGCAAGCGCGAAGTCAAGACCAGCGCCCACGGCGGCACCGTGTTCATCCCGGTCGACAGCCTCTTCAGCGTCAACCCCAGTGGCATCGACAAGCCGAATGTCGATGATATCTACAACCTGAGCGAGCACGTCGAGCAGGAAGGGGCGTACGTCACCACCCGCCTGAACATCGCCGACCCGCTGAAGGTCATCCTGGGTGCACGCCTGGACTGGTACGACAACAAGTCGGTGTACAGCGAAATCAACGACGGCTACTACACCAACAGCGATTACAAGGTCACCCGCAACGTCACCCGCTACGCCGGGGTGATCTACGACCTGGACGACCACCACTCGGTCTACGCCAGCTACACCGATATCTTCATGCCGCAATCGGAACTGGCGCGTGACCGCTCCATCATCCGCCCGATCGAAGGCAAGAACTATGAGATCGGCATCAAGGGCGAGTACTTCGACGGCGCACTCAACGCCAGCGCAGCGATCTTCCAGATCGACCAGGAAAACCGCGCCGCGGAAGCTTCTAACCAGGAAGGTTGCGTCGACATCACCTGCTACGAAGCCTCGGGCAAGGTACGCACCCACGGTATCGACCTGGAGTTGATGGGCGCACTGACCCCCAACTGGCAAGTCGGCGCCGGCTACACCTACTCGCAAACCAAGTACCGCAAGGATGCCGACAAGAACAAGGAAGGCACCAAGTTCGACACCGACCTGCCAGAACACCTGTTCAAGCTGAGCACCACCTACACCTTGCCGGGCGAGCTGAACCAGTGGCGCGTGGGCGGTAACGTGTATGGCCAGAGCAGCATCTTCAACAAAGGCAGCAACAGCTTCGGCAACTACCACATCGATCAGGGTGCATACGCGGTAGTGGGCCTGATGGTCGGCTACAAGGTCAACAAGAACCTCGACACCCGCCTGAACCTCAACAACGTATTCGACAAGAAGTACTACCAGGGCATTGCCAGCAACAACTCCTGGAGCCCGTACGATGTGTATGGTGACCCACGCAACTTCACCATCACCGCCAAGTACAGCTTCTGATCGCCTGACGTTGAACGCAAAAAACCGCACCCAGGTGCGGTTTTTTCATGGAGGCCTGAAAGGCTCCCTTACAGATGCTGCTGCAATGCCTCGACCACCATCGCCAGGCCTTCATCGGCCTCCTCGATGATCGAACCCATACGCATGAAGTCATGGGTCACTCCCGGGATCACCGCAAGCTGCACCGCCACCCCGGCTTGCTCCAAGTGCCGTGCATAAGCGACACCCTGGTCATGCAGCGGGTCGCACTCGGCAATCAGCATCAGTGCAGGTGCACTGTTGCTGGCGACGCTGCCCAGCAACGGTGAGAAACGCGGGTCGTGACGGTCTGCCGGCACCGTGGCGTATTGCTGGTAGAACCACTCCAGGGTCTGTGCTTCAAGCAGGTAACCGCTGCCGTAGCGCTGCACCGAAGGCCGCCGGCAACTGGCATCGGTCACCGGGTAGATCATTACCTGCAGGCGCGGTGCCGGCAGCTCGCGCTGCGCAGCCAACTGGTTGGCCAGAATGGTAGCCAGGCTACCACCGACACTGTCGCCCACCACCGCCAGTCGCTGCGCATCGATGCCCAGCGCCTCGGCCTGCTCGACCAACCAGCGCCAGGCATCCAGGGCATCGTCACTGGCTGTTGGGAAACGCCACTGCGGCGCCAGCCGGTAGCCCACGGTAATCACCGGCAGCCCGGCATCCTGCGCCAGGTTCCAGCACAGCGTGTCATGCGAATCGAGGCTGCCCACCACGTAGCCGCCGCCATGCAGGTACAGCAGCGCCGCGCCGGCCAGTGCAGGGTCGGCCTGCGGCGGGCGGTACAAGCGCACCGGCAAGGTATGGCCATCGCGGGTGGTCAACGAAAGGTCGCTGATGCAGTCCGGTTCGTCGGCCTTGCCCGCAATCAGCGCCGAGGACTCTTCGAACTGGCGCCGCGCCTCGTCCGCCGACAGGGCATGCATGGGCAGCACCTTGCCGGCGCTGCGTCCGGCCTCCACCAGTTGCAGGTAGGCCGCCAGGTCAGGGTTCAGGGACATCGTTCGATTCTCCAGAGGGGCCGCGCTGGCGGCCCCGAAAGCTCATTAAAGTTCAATGACGCAGGCGTGCGTGAGGTTGGGTTCGAGCAGCGCTTGTACGTCGTCGAGCAGGGTGGCCTCATGCGGCACCTGGAAGTGCCCACAGGCCAACAGCCGCGCAGTGTCCAGGGCCTGGCCAAGCTGCGCGGCCAAGGCTTCGCGCTCATCGTCACGGCCCGCTACCCACCAACTGTGCGGTACCACCTGCACGGACTGGCACGTGTGCAGCTCACGCGACAGGCGCTTGAGGCTGCGCGCAGTGATGAACACCTGGGTCAGTTCATCGACGCCCAACCCCGTCGCCCCCTGCCTGTTGCCCAGTGCCTGCGTGATCAGCGCCCGCGCACTCCCCTCGCCTTCCGGCAGCGCCACATCACGCTGCACGGGCTGCGCCGAGGGTACGGTGGCCTGCAACAGCTCGTTCAAATCGTCCAGCCAATGATCGACCTGCAGGTGGGTTTGCGTGCTGGGCACGAAGCTGTCCAGCAGCGCGAGCAACTCCACGCGCTCACCCTGCCCTTCCAGCACCGCCGCCATCAGTGACGCCAAGGTGCCGCCGAGCGACCAGCCCAGCAAGCGGTACGGGCCATGCGGCTGCTGTTCACGCAGGCAGGCAACGTAGTCGCTGGCCATGCTCTGCAGCGACGCTGCCTGCCAGGCACCGTCGAGCAGCTGCCGGGCCTGGATGCCGATGACCTGGCAGCGTCCATTCAAGCGCCTGGCCAGCGGTTCGTAATCGAACACCGTGCCAAACCCGGCATGCACGCAGAACAACGGTGCCTGGCCAGCCACAGGGGCGTTGAGCGACAACAGCGGGCTGTGCTTGCCCGCCACGGCGGTCAGCTCGGCGATGGTCGACTTCTGGATCAGGTCACGCAGGCGCAGGGTAAAGCCGATTTTTTTCAGCCCACGGGCCTTGGCCACCACCTGCATGCTGAGGATCGAATCGCCGCCCAGCTCGAAGAAGTTGTCGGTGATACCGACCTGCTCAACCTTGAGCACGTCCTGCCAGATGCGCGCGATGGCCAGCTCCAGTTCGTTGCGCGGTGCCACATGTTCACGCAACGTCTGCATCGCAGGCAGCGCGTTGCGATCGAGCTTGCCGTTGGGGCTAAGCGGCATCCGCTCCAAAACCATCAGCTGCGCCGGCACCATGTACTCGGGCAGTTCTTGCTTGAGCCGTTCGCGCAATTGCTCGGCAATGCCTTGAGCGTGTCCCTCGGCCAGGGTCACATAGCCGAACAGCTGTTTGCCGCTGGGGCCGTCGCGCACCACCACCGCCGCCTGGCGTACCGGCTCCATGTCGGCCAGGCGCGCCTCGATTTCGCCCAGTTCGATGCGGAAACCGCGAACCTTGACCTGATTGTCCAGGCGCCCGAGGTAATCGAAGGTGCCGTCCTCCCGCTGGCGCACCAGGTCACCGGTGCGGTACAGGCGCCCACCCGGGTTGCCTGGGTCGGCGACAAAGCGTTCGGCGGTCAGCCCCGGGCGGTTCAGGTAGCCGCGGGCCACGCCGGTACCGCCCAGGTAGAGTTCTCCCGCCACACCGGGCGGCAGTGGGTTCAGGTCAACGTCCATGACATAGGCGCTACGCTGCCCAACCAACGTACCTATTGGCGCATAGACCGCGCCGCAAGGCTGCTGTGGCGCGGCTTTCCAGATCATCGGGGTAACCACGGTTTCGGTCGGCCCATAGCCATTGATGATGTACTGCGGCTGCAAGTAGGCATGCGCCTGTTCATAGCTGGCCTGCGGCACCGCATCACCGCCGAAGCAATAGATGCGCATCGGCGGTGGGTTGCCGTGCTCGCGCACCTGCTCGATCAATTGCTGCAAGTACACCGGCGGGAACGCTGCGACGCTCACGCCATGGCGATGCAGTGCCTGGCAGGTCTGCTCCGGGGTCCACAGCTCATCGCCGCGCAGCAGCACACTGCCGCCGTGGGTCAATGCGGTGAGCCAACGCTCGTGGGCGCCGTCAAAGGCAAACGACATGAACAACAGTTCGCAGTCGTCGGGGGTCATCTCATAGCGCTCACCAATGGCCTGGCAGTGCATCGCCAGCGCGTCATGGCTGACCACCACGCCTTTGGGCTTGCCGGTGGAGCCGGAGGTGTAGATGACGTAGGCCAGGTTCTCACCCTGTAGCGTTACGTGGGGCGCATGGCCTGGCCACTGCGCGGGGTCGAAACTGTCCAGGTTCAAGGCATGCACGTTGGCCAATTTCGGCAGGCTCGCCAGGGCCGCGGTCTGCGACACCAGCAGCGCGACGCCGGAGTCTTCCATCAGGTAACTCAGGCGCTCGGCGGGGTACGCCGTGTCGATCGGCACATAGGCTGCGCCAGCCTTGAGCACCGCCAGCAGGGCGACGATCATCTGTGGGGTACGTTGCAAGGCGACGCCCACCCGCACTTCAGGACCCACGCCTTCGGCAATCAGAGCATGTGCCAAGCAATTGGCGGCGCGGTCGAGTTCGGCGAAGCTCAGGGTTTGCCCATCGACCTTGACCGCCACGGCATCACCTTGCTGCTGCGCCCATTGCGCGATGCGCTCGTGGACCAGCAGCGGCGCCTGTTGCGCTGGAGGCGTCAGCGCACGCAGGGGCGCGCCGGGCAGCAGCCCGAGGTTGCCCAGGCGCGCCTGGCCGTCCAACGACAGCGCCTGTAGCAGCGCCTCCATGTTGGCGCGGATGCCCGCCACCGCTTCCTCGCTGAAGCACTGGCGCAGGTACATGTACTCGATGATCAACTGGTCTTCGACGATGACCATCAGGTCCATCGGGAAGTCGGTCAGGCCAGAGCCACCGACATCGCCGAATTGCAGGCTGTCGTCCTTCCACTCGCGCAGGGTGCGGTCCAGAGGCTGGTTCTCGAACACGATGATGCTGTCGAACAGTGGTTGGCCACTGCGCCCGGCCCAGCGCTGGATTTCGCCCAGTGCGGTGTACTCGTGGTCACGCAGCTCCAGGTTGATACGCTGCAACTGTTGCAGCCACTGCCCGACCTGCGCCTGCGGGTCGACCTCATGAATCACCGGCAGGGTGTTGATGAACAGGCCCAGCATGCTCTGCACACCCGGCAAGGCGGCCGGGCGCCCCGCCACCGTGGCGCCAAAGCTGACACTGCGCTGGCCGCTGTAACGGCTGAGCAGCAACAACCAGGCGCCCTGCACCAAGGTGTTGAGGGTGATGCGCTGGGATTGTGCGAAGGCCTTGAACGTCTCGGTCTGCGCGACACTGAAACGGCTGTAGAGGGCCTGGTGGCCACTGCCGCGCTCGCCACTGGCGAAGGCATCGGCCAGGTAGGTCGGCTCTTGCAGGCTGGCCAGCTGCTGCTTCCAGAACGTTTCGCTGTGGCGCGGATCCTGCTGGCGCAGCCAGCCGATGTAGTTGCGGTAAGGCACCACGCTATCGAGCGTCTGCCCCGAATAGCAGGCCAGGACTTCGCCCATCAACTGCGACGTACTCCAGCCATCAAGCAAGATATGGTGGTAGGTCCAGATCAGTTGATGGCGCTGATCGTCCAGGCGCACCAGCAGCATGCGCTGCAGCGGCGGCCTGGCCAGGTCGAAGCCGCGTTCACGCTCTTCATTGGCCAGCGCCTCCAGCGCCTGCACGCAATCGCCACGACCGCGCCAGTCCAGCTCACGCAATGGCAGTGGCAACTGCCCCATCACGTACTGCAATGGCTCATCCAGGTCTTGCCAGAGGAAGCCGGTGCGCAATACGTCGTGGCGCGCCACCACCGTTTCCCAGGCTTGGCGCAGGCGCTCGGCCACCAGGCCCTGTACCGGTACGCTCAACTGGTTGATGTACAGCTGGTCTTCAGGGCGGCCGTTGAGGCTCAGGAACAGCATGCCCTGCTGCATGGGCGACAGGCTGTAAAGGCCATCGACCCCAGCATGCTCCAGGGGCAATGCCTGCACCTGTTGCTCAGTCAGGCTGTGCAGGGCAACCGACGGCTGCTCGACGATCTGCCATTGGCCTACTCGATCCGCCAGCTGCTCAATGGTCTGCAACAGAAACAGGTCGCGCGGGGCAATGTCCAGCCCCAGTTGCCGGGCCTGGCTGACCACCTGGATGGCGATGATCGAATCGCCTCCCAGGGCAAAGAAGTTGTCCTGCATACCGACTTGGGGCAGGTTCAGCACCGTCTCCCAGATCGACGCCAGTTGCTGCTCCAGCACCGTGCGCGGAGCGACATACACCTGCCTGGCGGCGTTGAAATCCGGTGCCGGCAAGAGGTTGCGCGCCAACTTGCCGTTGGCGGTGACCGGCAAGTTGGCGAGCAGCATCAGGTGCGCCGGCACCATGTAATCGGGCAAGCCCTGACCGAGGAAATGCGCCAGTTGCTCACGCAGTTGCTGGCCCGCCTCGCTGCCCGGCTCGGCCTGCTCGGCAGCCATTGGCACCACATAGCCCACCAGTTGCTTGCCGCTCGGGCCGTCCTGGGCCAGCACCACTGCCTCGCGCACTTGGGCGTGCTCGGCCAGTCGTGCTTCGATCTCACCCAGCTCGATACGCAGGCCGCGAATTTTTACCTGGTGGTCGATACGCCCGGCGTAGTCAATCACACCGTTCGGGCGATAGCGCGCCAGGTCGCCAGTGCGGTACAGACGACCGCCCTGCTCATCGAACGGATCGGGCACGAAGCGTTCAGCCGTCAGTGCCGGGCGACCGTGGTAGCCCCGCGCCAGGCCAATGCCGGCCAGGTACAGCTCCCCATTGACGCCACGCGCAGCGGGCAGCAGGTCGGGTTCGAGGATGTGCGTGCGCAGGTTGTCGATCGGTTGGCCGATCGGCACGCTGAAGCCCTGCTTGTCGCCGCAGGTCCAGTGGGTCACGTCGATGGCGGCCTCGGTCGGACCGTACAGGTTGTACAACCCGGCATGAGGCAGGCGCTCGCGGCACTGTTGGGCCAATACGGCCGGCAGCGCTTCGCCACTGCACACCACGCGGCGGACGCTGCGGCACTGCTCGACCTCGGCGCTGGCCATGAAGGCCTGCAGCATCGAAGGCACGAAGTGCAGGGTACTGACCTGGTGGTCGATGATGGTCTGGCACAGGCGCTGCGGGTCGCGGTGATCGCCGGGCAAGGCCACGGCCAGGCGCGCGCCGGTCATCAGCGGCCAGAAGAACTCCCACACCGACACATCGAAGCTGAACGGGGTTTTCTGCAGCACCGTGTCGCTGGCATCCAGGCCATAGGCGCCTTGCATCCACTGCAGCCGGTTGAGCAGCGCCTCGTGGGTGTTGCCCGCGCCCTTGGGCCGCCCGGTGGAACCGGAGGTGTAGATCACATAGGCCAGGTTGGCGAGGTGAACGTCCACCTCAGGGGCGGTGTCCGCATAGCCGGCCAGCCACTGCGCGCCCTGGTCCAGGCACAGGATACGTACCGCTGCCGGCACCGGCAGGCGCTCGGCCAATGCTTGTTGGCTGAGCAGCAGGCCGATGCCGCTGTCCTCGATCATGTAGGCCAGGCGGTCGCTCGGGTAATCCGGGTCCAGCGGCACATAGGCGCCCCCGGCCTTGAGCACGGCCATCAGGCCTATCACCAGTTCCAGGCTTCTTTCCACCGCCACGCCGACCAGCACTTCCGGGCCGACACCCTGCTCACGCAGTTTGTTCGCCAGGCGGTTGGCACGCTGATCCAGTTCGGCGTAGCTAAGGGTGGCATCGGCGAAAATCAACGCCGGCGCCTGCGGATGACGCTGGGCCTGATCCTCGAACAATTGATGCACCAGGCGCGCCTGCGGGTAGGCTACTGCGGTCGCGTTCCAGTCATGCAGCATGCACTGCTGCTCGAGATCATCCAGCATCGGCAGTTGCGCGACCACTTGGTTGGCGTCGCGACTGATGGCCTGGAGCAGATTGCGCCAGTGCCGGGCCATTTGCTCGATGGTCTGGCGGTCGTACAGTTCGGTGGCGAAGGTAAAGGCTGCCGTCATGCCGTCAGCGCGCTCGGCGGTATCCAGCGCCAGGTCGAACTGGGTGCTGTGCACCTGCCAGTCGACGGCCTCGATCTGCAGCCCAGGCACTTCCCGTGGCCCGCCTTTGGCCTCGGCCTGGTGGTTGAACATCACCTGGAACAGCGGGTTTTGGTTGAGGCTGCGGTCCGGTTTCAAGGCGGCGACCAACTGCTCGAACGGCAGGTCCTGATGGGCCTGGGCATCCAGCGCGGTCTGGCGCACCTGGCGCAGCAGCTCGACGAAACGCAGGCGCAGGTGAAACTCGGCCTTGTGCACCTGGGTATTGACGAAGAAACCCACCACCCCTTCGGTTTCGCCGCGCGGGCGATTGGCCACCGGCACGCCCACGCGGATGTCAGGCTGAGTCGAGTAACGATGCAGCAGGGTCTGGAAGCTGGCCAGCAGCAACATGAACAGGGTGACGCCCTGGGCCTGGGCCTGCCGCCTGAGTGCCTGCACCAGCGGCGCGTCCAGCGCCAGGCTCAACTGGCCGCCAGCGCGGCTTGGCTGCGCCGGGCGCGGGTAGTCGGTCGGCAATTCCAGCACCGGCTGTTCACCGCCCAACTGTGCTTCCCAGTAGGCCAGCTGCCGCGCTTGCTCGCCCGCCTCCAGCCATTGGCGCTGCCAAGCCGCGTAGTCGGCGTATTGCACCGCCAGCGCGGGCAGTTCGACGGCCTGCCCATGACGATAGCCCTGGTACAGCGCCACGAGCTCGTTGACCAGCACCGCCATCGACCAGCCATCGGTGATGATGTGGTGCAGGTTCATCACCAGTACATGCGCCTGGGCCTCAAGGCGCAAAAGGTCAACGCGTATCAGTGGGCCGTTGACCAGGTCGAAGGGTTCACGGGCCAACTGCTCGACCGTGGCCTGCAATTCGACAGCATCAACATCCGCCTGGCGCAGGCATGCACCCTGCGCCTCGGGGGCGTGAATCACCTGGCGCGCTTCGCCGTCGACCTGGACGAAGGTGGTGCGCAGGCTTTCGTGGCGTGCCACCAAGGCCTGGAAGGCCTGCTTGAGCGCCGCCACATCCAGCGACCCGCGCAAGTGCAGGGCCGACGCGATGTTGTAGGCGGCGCTGTGCGGCTCCAGTTGCCACAGTACCCATTGACGTTGCTGGGCATACGACAGCGCCAGGGGCTCTCCCCGTGGCACCACAGCGATGGCCGGCAGCTGCGCACCCGTCGTGGCAGCCGCCACCCGCTCGGCGAACCCCGCCAGGTCCTGGGCCTCGAAGACACTGCGCAGCGGCACTTCCAGCGCCAGTTGCTGGCGCACGCGGCTTATCATCTGCGACGCCAGCAAGGAATGGCCACCCAGTTCGAAGAAGCTGTCGCTCAAGCCAACCTGCCCGACCTTCAGCACATCGGCCCAGATCGCCGCCAGCGCTTGCTGCAGCGGGCTGCTCGGCGCCTGGTACTGGCGCTGGGCGGCGGCAAGGTCAGGCGCCGGCAGCGCCTTGCGGTCGAGCTTGCCGTTGGGGGTCAGCGGCATGCGTGGAATGAACACCAGGTGGGTCGGCACCATGTAGTCCGGCATCGACTTCAATGCGTGGGCCTTGAGTGCCTGGCGCAGGGTTTCCTGAACCTCAGCATCAGCCTGCAGCAGGCTGGCATCGTACGGCACGATATAGCCTGCCAGCTGCTTGCCCAGCGGCCCGTCGACGTCGATCACGGCCACTTCGCGCACCGCACCGAAGCCCTGCAGGCTGGCCTCGATCTCGCCCAACTCGATGCGGAAACCGCGAATCTTCAACTGGTGGTCGATGCGCCCCATGTACTCCAGCACGCCATCGTCGCGGTATCGCACCAGGTCGCCGGTGCGATACAGCCGGCCGTGGCCGTGCGGGTTGGGGATGAAGCGCTCGGCGGTCAGCCCTGGGCGCTTCAGGTAACCGCGCGCCAGGCCATCGCCGCCAATGAACAGTTCGCCGCTCACGCCCACCGGCACCGCGTCGAACTGGGCGTCGAGGACGTGGAAAGTGGTATTGCCGATCGGCTTGCCCAACCACACCTGGCGGCTGTCGGTGACCTTTTCGATACCCGACCAGATGGTGGTTTCGGTCGGTCCGTAGAGGTTCCAAACATGCCCTGCCTGGTCGATCAGGCGCTGGGCCAGCTCGCTGCTCAAGGCCTCGCCGCCGCTGATCACCCGCTTGCCACGCAGGGCCTGGGGCGGGGCATTGTCCAGCAGCATGCGCCAGGTCGAGGGTGTCGCCTGGATCACGCTCACCGCCTGTTGCTCGATCACCCGCAGCAAGGCGAAGGGGTCTTTGTTCTGCTGGTCGGCCAGCAGCACCACGCTGGCCCCATGCAGCAACGGAAGGTACAGCTCCAGGCCGGCGATATCGAAGGACAGAGAGGTCAGCGCCAGTACCCGGTCGCTGGCCGCGATACCCGGTTGGCCGGCCATGCTGGTGAGGAAGTTGACCAGGGCACCGTGGCGCACCGTGACGCCTTTGGGCCTGCCGGTGGAACCTGAGGTGTAGATGACATAGGCGGGATGATCGGCATCGACGTCAAGCGGCAAGTCTTCTGCGGCAGCCGAGGCGTAGCACGCGGTATCAGTGTCCAGGCACAGGCTGGCGACCGTGGCCGGCACCTGCAGCCTCTCCAGCACAGCCTGCTCGGTCAGCAGCAACGCCAGGCCGCTGTCCTCGATCATGTAGGCCAGGCGCTCGGCCGGGTAGTCCGGGTCGAGCGGCACGTAAGCGCCCCCTGCCTTGAAGATCGCCAGCAGGCCCACCAGCATGCGCGGCCCGCGCGGCATCGCCACACCCACCAGCACTTCAGGGCCGACGCCACGCTCGCGCAGGGCGTGGGCCAACTGGTTGGCCTGGCGGTTGAGTTCGGTGTAGCTCAAGGTCTGCTCACCAAAACGCAGCGCCACGGCATCGGGCGTGCGACACACCTGCTGTTCGAACAGGCGATAGACGCCGAGCTTGGTGGGATAGGCCATCTGCGTCTGATTCCACTGGCCGAGAATGCGCTCGCGCTCGTCGTGCTCCAGCAACGCCAGCTCAAGCACACGCTTGCGCGGGTCCTGGCAGGCCTGAATCAGCAGGTTACGCCAGTGCCGCGCCATCTGTTCGATGCGCGAGACATCGAAGAGGTCAGTGGCATAGGTCAATGACGCGAACAGTCCATCGGCGTGCTCACGGGTGTCCAAAGTCAGGTCGAACTGAGTGGTGCGGCTGTCCCACTCCAGCCCACGCACCTGCAAGCCACTGAGCTGGGCATGGGCGTTGTTGGCAGCTTGCGCCTGGTGGTTGAACATCACCTGGAACAGCGGACTGTGGCTCATGCTGCGCTCCGGTTGCAGCGCCTCCACCAGCTGTTCGAACGGTAAGTCCTGGTGCGCCTGGGCCTGCAACGCGGTTTCCTTGACCTGTTGCAGCACATCGATGAAGCGGCTGTGCAGCGCGAAGTCGGCCTTGAGTACCTGGGTGTTGACGAAGAAACCGATCAAACCTTGCACTTCACTGCGGTTACGGTTGGCGATCGGTACGCCCACGCGCACCTGGGGTTGGCCGCTGTAGCGGTGCAGCAAGGTCTGGAACGATGCCAGCAACAGCATGAACAAGGTAACACCCTGGGCATTGGCCAACGCCTTGAGCGAATGCAGCAACACGGCATCGATCTCGATGCCCACCCGCGCACCGCGCCCGCTGGGCGCCACCGGCCGGGGGCGATTGGTCGGCAGGCTGAGCACCGGTTGCTCCCCGCCGAGGGTGTCCTTCCAGTAAGCCAGCTGCCGCGCCTGCTCACCCGCTTCCATCCAGTTGCGCTGCCAGATGGCATAGTCGGCGTATTGCACCGGCAGGGCCGGCAGATTCGGTGCCTGCCCCTGGCTGAGGCTTTCGTAGTACTGTACCAAATCGTTGATCAAGATCGGCATCGACCAGCCGTCAGCGGCAATATGGTGCACGGTCAACACCAGCACGTGGTCGTCTTCGCCAAGCGGCAGCAGGTTCAGCCGCAAAAGCGGCCCCTGTTCAAGATCGAACGGTTTGGCGATGCACGCCTCGACGTGCTCGCGCAAGGCGTCGCTGGTCGCGCTCATGCCGCTGAGCGGCTCTATGAGCAACTCGAACGGCATCTGCGGGTGGATGATCTGCACCACGCGGTCGCTGTCTTGGCGCAACGTGGTACGCAGCACTTCGTGGCGCTGCATCAGCGCCTGGCAGGCACCGCGCAAGGCCTCGATATCCAGCCGCCCCTGCAGCTGCAGCGCCGCACCGATGTTGTAGGCACCGCTGGCGGGGTCCAACTGCCAGAGAAACCACTGCCGCTCCTGGGCGTAGGACACCGGGGTCGGGTCGGCCGGGTCGCGGGCGAAGATGCGCGTCACCCCGTAGAAGTTGACACCCTGCTGCTTGAGCAAGGCGGCCAGGGCCTTGCGCTCCCGGGACGACAGTGACTCCACGGAATCGAGCAATGCTTGCACTTGAACATCTCCTACCAGGGCACCGGTCTTTGCCTGCGGAACGTGCCAGCCCGCGACAGGCTCATGATGCTGCCGAACAAATGAAAGAGCCGGACGGCTGCCGGCTCTGGGTGTACTGAAGTTGACGAGCCGGGCCCGGTCATGCCGGGCCCGCAGAGCGCTACTGGGTCAACTCGTCGATCTCCTCTGCAGTAAGACGTTTCAAGGCGGCCAAGGATTTAGCCAACTCGTCCTGAATCGACGCGCCCTGCCCTTGCAACGCTGCGACGGCCTCGCTGAACGCTCCCAGGGTCGGGTGCTCGAACAACGATCGCAGGCTGACTTCGATGCCCAGTTCGCGGCCCACCCGCGCCACCACCTGCACCACCAGCAGCGAGTGCCCACCCAGCTCGAAGAAGTCATCGCCCAGACTGATGCGCTCGACGCCCAGCACGTCGCTCCAGACCTGCGCCAATTGCTGCTGCAACGACGTTTCCGGTGCCTGGTAGCGCTGCTGAGCGGTGCTCGCGTCCGGTGCCGGTAGTGCTTTGCGGTCGAGCTTGCCATTGGCAGTCAGCGGCAGGCTGTCGAGCCTCACCCACAGTGCCGGCACCATGTAGCCCGGAAGGCTGGCACGCAGATAGTCGGCCAGCACGCTGCGCATCTCGGCTGCGGCGACCGAGGCATCGCGGGCGACCCAATAGGCCACCAACTGCTTGCCACCGGCCACCTGCGCATCCACCACCACGGCGCTGTGCACGCCTTCATGGGCCAGCAGGCGCGATTCGATTTCGCCCAGTTCTATGCGGTAGCCGCGGATCTTCACCTGGAAGTCGGCGCGCCCCACATACTCCAGGGTCTGCCCATCGGCGCACACGTGCGCCAAGTCGCCACTGCGGTACAGGCGCTCACCCGGGCGGCTGGCGAACGGATCGGGGACAAAGCTCAATGCCGTGCGCACCGGATCCCCAAGGTAACCGCGCCCGACACCTACGCCGGCCACATGCAACTCGCCGGTGGCCCGGGCCGGCATCGGTTCGAGCAGGTCGTTGAGCACATGCAGGCGGTTGTGCTCGGTCGCGGTACCGATCGGCAGGTGCACTGAGCGTGCGTCATCACGCACCCGGTACAGCGCCACGTCGTCGGAACACTCCGCCGGGCCGTAGGCGTTGACCAGTTCAACCTGCGGGTAGCGCTCGCGCCAGCGGCGGGCCAGTGCCGGTGACATGGCTTCGCCGGTGGTGAGCAGGTAACGCAGGCGTGGCAATCGCCGGGCTGGCAGTTCCAGCATGGCCTGGATCATCGCCGGTACACATTCGAGGATGGTCACGCCCGTGGCCTCGACCTGTTGCAGCAGCGCCTGCGGATCCTGCGCCACGGCGTCGGGGAAGATTTCCACGCGGCAACCACACAGGGCCGCCGTCAGCAATTGCCAGACGCTGATATCAAAGCTCTGCGAGGCCGTCTGGGCGATCACGTCGCTGCCCCGCAGGCCCAAGTACGGTAGCTTGCTCAGCTGGTTGTTGAGCATGCCGGCCTGTTCGACCATGACGCCTTTAGGCACACCGGTCGAACCGGAAGTGAAGATCACGTAGGCCAGCAGCTTGGCGGCATTGATTGGCAGGTGCAGCATCTGTGCCGGCGCGGCGTGTGCCTGCACCTGCTCCCAGACCAACAGGGTCGGCGGCGCTTTGAGGCCTTCGAGCATCGCTTGGGCCAAGCCCAGGCAATGCTCGTCGCACACCAGCACCCGCGCCTGGCTCAAGCGCAGCACATCGGCCAATCGCGCCACCGGCAAGGACGGATCCAGCGAGAGATAACCGGCACCCGCCTGGAACACCCCGACCACCATGCCCAGCAACGACAGGTCGCGCTCACCGAGCACAGCGACCAGGTGGTCGACGCTCACACCATTGCCCTGCAGTACACCCGCCAGGCGTCGCGCTCGTTGATCGAGCTCGGCGTAGCTCCATTCACGCCCCTGGCAAGCGGCCGCAGGCAGTTGCCCGGCACGCTGCACAGTCGCGTCGAACAGCCGCGCATAGCCCTGCTCGTAGGCCTCGGGCAGCGCTGTCGGCACCTCCGGGGCGCTGCCAGGAAGGGCGGCGGCCACAGCATGGAAGTCCGCGTCCAGCTGCTCGCTCAAGGTCAGCAGCAAAGCCTGGAAGTCAGCCAGCAGCGCGCTGATGGTCGCGCTGTCGAACAGGCGTTGGTCATACGACAGGTGCAGGCCCAGCACTTCACCCGGGTACACCACCACGGTGATCGGGTAGTTGGTGTGCGTGCGCGAACTCCCGGCCTTGACCTTCATCGTCGAAGCCTGGGCGCCAACGCTGGACTCCACGGGCGCGTTCTCGAACACGAACAGGCTGTCGAACAGGGCCTGACCGCTACCGACCTCGCTACACGCCTGGATATCCACCAAAGGCAAGTGCTCGTGCTCGCGCAGGTTGAGGTTGTGGTCGAGCAGTGACTTGAGCCACGCCTTGGCCGTGACGCCGGCTTCGGCGCCCGGCAACCGGACCCGCAGCGGGATGCTGTTGATGAACAGCCCGACGGTGGCCTGCATCTCGGGGAACTCCACCGGCCGACCAGCCACGGTCACCCCGAACACCACGTCGCGCTCGCCGCTGTAGCGTTGCAGTAGAAGTGCCCAAGCGCCTTGCACCAGGGTGTTGACCGTCAACTGTGCCGCCTGGGCGCGCTGCGCCACCTGCGCGCTTTGCTCGCGGGTCAGGTACACCAGCTCATCGGCCACTGCTGCACGGTTGTGCTCGGCGCTGGCGCTGCGGTCGAACGGCAGCGCGGTCGGCCGCTCGAAACCTTGCAGCTCATTGCGCCAGAAACCACGCGAGGCCTCACGGTCCCAACGCTGCAGCAAGGCGATGAAGTCGCGGTAGCGCGGCGGCGTCGGTAGTTGTACCGGCACACCGGTGGTCAGGCTCTGGTAGACCTTGAAGAACTCATCAACCACGCCCATCCGACACCAGGCATCGAGCAGCACATGGTGGTTGCTGAAGACGAAGCCGAACTGGTCGGCGTCCAGCAGGATCAGGCGCAGGCGGAACGGCACTTCCTTGGCCATATCGAAGCCCTGGCGCAGCTCCGCTTCCAGTTCGGCCTGCAGGGCCTGTTCGTACTGATCATCAGCCAGGTGACGCCAGTCCAGCAGGCGCAACGCCGGCTCGGTGCGGCGATGGACGATCTGCACCATGCGCTCACCCAGGTCCCAGCAGAACGAGGTGCGCAGCACGTCATGACGCGCAATTACCGCTTTCCAGGCTTCACTGAACGCGCCGACATCAATGGCGTGGTCGACGCGGTAGCAATACTGCATCAGATAGATGCCCGAACCCGGTTCGAGCAGGGTGTGCATCAGCAGCCCTTCCTGCATCGGTGACAACGGATAGATGTCTTCGATATCGCGCGCGGCCACCGGCAGGCGATCCAGTTGCTCCTGGCTCAGCCCGGCCAGTGGGAAGTCGCTTGGCGTAATGCCTTGCGCCTCAGGTTCCACGCAGTGCTCGATGACCTCGCGCAACGCCTGCTGATACCGGCTGGCCAGTTGCTCGATGGTCGCCTCGTGGAACATGTCGCGGCTGTAGGTCCAGTCCAGGCGCAGCTCACCGTCGTACACTTGGCCATTGATGCTCAACCAGTTACCCAACGGCGAATCCTCGCCTTGGCTACGGCCGGCACTCTCGTTGGCGGGCACGAACAGCGCACCGCCCTGCTCGCTGAAGCTGCCATCGAACTGGCCGAGGTAGTTGAAGGTCACCCGTGGCTGCGGCAACGCAGCCAGGCGCTGGGCGAACGCGGCTTCGCCCAGGTAACGCAGCACGCCGTAACCGATACCTTTGGCCGGGACCTCGGCCAACTGCTGCTTGATGTGTTTGATGCTGGCCGCCACGCTTGGCAGCGGTGCCAGTTGCACCGGGAACAGACTGGTGAACCAGCCAACGGTGCGGCTCAGGTCGAGGTCGTCGAACAGGTCCTCGCGGCCGTGGCCTTCGAGCTGGATACTCACCGACGGTTGGCCGCTCCAGTCACACAAGGCGCGGGCCAACGCCGTCAACAGCAGGTCGTTGACCTGGGTGCGATACGCCGCTGGCGCGACCTTGAGCAGTTTGTGGGTCAAGGCTTTGTCCAGGCGGGTGGTGGCATGCGCCGCCTGGCGCAGGTTGCATTCGCCTTGCGGGTTATCGCAAGGCAGCTCGCCCGCGGGCTGATGCGCGGCCTGGAGCCAGTAATCACGTTCAGCCTGCAGGTTTTCGCTGCGCGCATAGTCATCAAGCTGTCGCGCCCATTGGCGCAGGGGTGCCGACCTGGACGGCAGGCTCACCGCCTGCCCTAGGCTAGCCTGCTGGTAGGCCGTCTGCAGGTCTTCGAACAGGATGCGCCAAGACACCCCATCCACCACCAGGTGATGCACCGCCAGCAACAGCCGTTGCTGACCATCGGCAAGTTCGAACAATGTCGCCCTGAACAGCTCGCCACGGGCCAGGTCAAGGCTGGCCTGCACCTCGTTGGCGGCGGTTTCGAGCGCTGCAAGGCTGTCCAGAGTGACTATCTGCAGGAGGGCCTGCACCGGTGTCGTGCGCGGTGCAGCATGCCATTTTCCGGCGTGCTCAGTGAACGCCAGGCGCAGCGCCTCATGTTCATTGACCAGCGCCAGCAGCGCCTTGTCCAATGCCTGCGCCTGCAATGTTTGCAGCGGCTTGAGCAGCACCGACTGGTTCCAGTGGTGGCGCTGGGCGATGGAGGTGTCGAAGAAGCGCGCCTGGATCGGCAGCAACGGCAGCGGGCCGTCTGCCTCGGGCTGAACCACAGCGGCTTGCGGCTTGTCCTGGATGACCTTGGCCACCTGGGCCAAGGCCGCGACGGTCTGTTTTTCGAACAGTTGCTTGGGGGTCAGCTTGATGCCCTGGCGCTTGGCGCGGGCGATGATCTGCAAACTGAGGATAGAGTCGCCACCGAGCTCGAAGAAGTTATCGGTGCTACCGACCTGTTCCAGCTTGAGCACATCGGCCCAGATCGCCGCCAGCTTTTCCTCGACCTCACCTACTGGGGCTACGTAAGCCTTGCCGGCCACTTCGGGCTTGGGCAAGGCACGCTTATCGAGCTTGCCGTTCGCGGTCAGCGGCAGCTGTTCGAGCAACACCAGGTGGGCCGGCACCATATAGTCCGGCAACTGGGCCTGCAGTTGCGTCAGCAATGCGCTGGCCGCCACGTCGGGTGCGGTCACGCAATAGCCCACAAGCTGCAGGCGTGCAGGGTCACTCTCCAGTGCCAGCGGCAGGACCACGCCTTCGAGCACACCCTCCAGCCCGCGCAGCACTTCACCGACTTCGCCCGGTTCGACGCGGTAACCACGGATCTTCACTTGATCATCGGTGCGGCCCAGGAATTCCACCTGGCCTTGCGCCAAGCGAGCCCGGTCGCCGGTACGGTAGACCCGCCTGCCATCGCCGTGTGGGTCCGGCACAAAGCGCTCGGCGGTCATGCCGGGGCGGCCGAGGTAGCCTTGAGCAACCCCCTGTCCGCCCAAGTACAGTTCACCGGCAACCCGCTCGCCCACCGGGTTCAGGCCACTGTCGAGCAGGTACACATGACTGTTGGCCAAGGGTTGCCCGACCGGCACGCAGCGCAGGTCCGGTTCGCTCGCGCCAACTTCATGGCTGAGAATGCCCACCGTGGTTTCGGTAGGGCCGTAGTGGTTGACCATGCGGCACAGCGGCTTGAGCTGGCGGACCTTTTCCACCAGCGACCCCGGGCTCGCTTCACCGCCGACGATCAACAGCTTGCGCGGCAGCACGCTGGCCGCATCGCTGGCCTGGAGCAAGGCTTGCAGGTGGCTGGGGACGATCTTCAGTACGTCGACCTGATGCTCCGCCATGTAGCTGGCGAAGGCGTCCGGATCGAAGGCATGCTCACGCGACATCAGGTGCAGCAGACGGCCGGATGCCAGCGCGCCGAACAGCACGGTGTGCCCCAGGTCCGCCGCCACGGTCGAGACCATCGCCATGCTGGCGTCGGCTGGCAACTGCAGGCGCTGCAGGATGCCCTGCACGTAGTTGGCCAGCATGCCGTGGGCAACGACCACGCCCTTGGGCTGGCCGGTGGAGCCGGAAGTGTAGATGACATAGGCCGGTTGGGCGGCGCAGACCTCGATGGCCAGCGGCGTCGTCGGGCACTGTCGCCAGGCGGCAGCATCGAAAGGCAATACCGGGCACGCGGCGAAACCATCGAGGGCAAGCTTGGGGTCGTGCACCATCAGCACGGCCTGACTGTCCGTCACC